>JAJVIF010000001.1:0-326112 GCA_022072165.1 bacterium
GGACCGCCGCGATCGCGGACTTGGGGCCGTTCACGGCGTCGGCAAGGCTCGCGGCGTCCACGTAGAAGGTGACGGCGTCGGTCGCGTCGAGGACGTTCGGCTGCCCGCCGAGGTCGAGGTCCCACTGCGGCGTCTCCAGGCCATTCCCCATCGTCCGGCCGTTGAACCCGAACCGGGGATCCCCGTCGCCGACATTCATACTGCCGCCATTGCTGGTCGACGCGATGATGGCTTCTGGCTTGTCCACAAAGGGATTCGACGGATAGGCGTCCACATAGCCGTACTGAATCAGGATGTCGTTGACCCAGCGATTGGCGCCCGCTTCCGGATTCGGATTCGCTTCGTCGTAGCGACGATGCCAGTTGCGCCAGCCCTCGCGGTCGCCGCCGATCAGGAACGCCGGGTAGGAGCCCTTATCGACGTTGTACCGCTCGATTGCCGACTGAATCGCGGAGATCGCGGAAATTACCTGGACTTCCTTCGCCTTATTCTTGGCCTTGACATAGTTCGGCAGCGCGATGGACGCCAGAATCCCGATGATGGTGATGACCACCAGTAACTCAATCAGGGTGAATCCGGGTCGTCGTAGGGGCGATCGCAGAGCCATGAGCGAACCTTCCTTTGTGGTAGCACGGCAGACCGTGGGCGGCCAGTTGTCCCATGCAGTCCGGGAACGGAGTGTAACCGGGGACTGGGGATCCTGAGCGCACAGCAGGAGTAAATTGCTCGTAACGGGCCGGGGAGGGCCCGAGCTTGGTGCAACAGGCAGGGCGCTGTCACACCGGGACGGCGGGACGCCAGGCACCCCTACCCGCAAGACACAGGAGGGCCCTGAGTCCTAGGGTGATTGTACCCTACCAGATGCCCCGGCTCCCTACTTGGTTCTGGCCCGATTTGCAGGTAACATAGCCGTGATATCTCTCCCTTCGGGGTAGCGATAGACGTACCCATTCCCGCAGGGGATGCCTCCGGCCGCACATACCGCACTCATTTATCCCTTGTGCTTCGCGGCGCTGGTGGTTCCCTGGACAGGATCTTCGATGAAGAGTCTCGTCCGCCGGTCAGGGTTCACCCTGATCGAGCTGCTGGTGGTCATCACGATCATCGGCATTCTGGCAGCCATCGCGCTGCCGAACTACATCAAGGCGAAGGACAAGGCCAAAGAGGCTGAAGTCAAGTCCGCCCTGCATACCGTCCAGATCGCCCTCGAGCGCTACTCGACCGATCACAACGGTAACTACCCCAGCTACATCCTCGGTGGCGATGAGCGGTCCTGGGATCCGGTAATCGGGAACGAGACCTACATCCGCCACTCGCGCGATGCTACGGACCCCATGCCGGCTGATCCGCTGATCCGCTGGGGATACATGAACACCTATCCCAAGAACGCCTTCATCAAGCCCGGCGACGGTGCGACTTCGGTCATGCGCTGGACCGGTGGCGACATCGGCGAGACCTATACCGTCAACGGCAAGGCCTATCGCCTCGGGACCGGCGACCCCCGCTTCGGCTTCAACGCCGAAATCATGGGGAACTGCCTCGATGACCCCCGGTATCTCTGGGATGCCTACGGCAACGTGTCGGGTCTCAGCAAGACCATCGAGCCGAACTTCGCGCAGTATGTGTCGAACCTGAACCCCAACACCCCCGCCAACCCGTTCTACGGCATGGGCGGCCTCCCTGAGTGGGCTGCCAACACCTCCGGCGGTGTCGGCGACCCCGGCGTGACCATTCCCGCCTGGTGGCCTGGACAGTTCTTCTATCGCTCCGGTGGCGTCTTCATCTTCCCCCAGAGCTTCGTCCTGAATGCTTCTGGCGCGACGGTCCCGACCACCATCTGGGGCTACAAGTTCCAGCAGGTCAATACCTACTTCCTTGGTGGGTATGGCTCCCAGCGCTCTGAGGGGATCGACGTCATCCGCCTGATCTCTTTCAGCACGGGTCGTGCGGTTAACAACCTCAACGGGTATGACACCGCTGCTGGCTTCTATCGCCCGCATCCCGACTTCCCGGCTACCGGTAACTACACGGGCGCCAATGGCGAGCAGGGCATCGTCCGCTGCTCGACTCCGGAAGTCTCCGGTGGTGGCGATCGCCTCAACAACCCGTTCTTCCCGCCGCTGGCTCCCAAGAGCCGCGACTGGCTGTACGGCGCTCCCGATGGCTACCGCGACGGCGTGGTCATCACCCTCACCTCTGGTGTCGACGCGGCAGGCAACTTCTAGTCGTCCCCAGACCAACGTGATTCGCTGGCGACGCGGTCCTTCGGGGCCGCGTCGCTCCGTTTACGACCCCCTACGCAGTTGCCGAACCCAGACATCTATTTTGAGCCGCATCTGAAACTTCCCCTCCACCTGGCGCATCTCAGAGCTTGACAGTAGCCGTTAGTTCGTGTAACTTCTTGCTACTGAGCGGCGCAACGCTCCCAACACTCCGAACGGGACTGGCGAAAGTGAACCGTCCCCGGCTAAGCCGGGGACGGTTCTGTGTTGGTTGAAGCACACCGTCCCCGGCTACGCCGCCGGTGGCGGTCCTGCGATAAGGGAAGGGGCGGTTCTGTGCTGGTTGAAGCACACCGTCCTCGGCCCAGCCGGGGGCGATTTTGCCTCAAGGAAGGGGCGGCTTTGCGGTTGACGAACTCCTAAGCATTCAGAAATGCGGCAGCGACAACTACGAATCCGATGGAACAGGGATGCTCGCTTCGGCCTGTTGCGGGATGACTTCGGCGAGCCACACTTGTGCTGCATGGGGAGTGGTGAGCGCCAGATACCGACCATCGGGGCTGGTCGCAAGCAGGGGCAGCGTATTGGCCTCGGCCGGGACCCGGATGGCCCCTCGTCCAAAGTCCGAAGTCCGCAGGATCGACTTCGCCTCAAAATCCAGGACCTCGACTCCCATTTCTGTCAGGGTGTCTCCTGCTTCCTGGCTGCCAACCAGCACGATGCCCTTCGCGGTGGGCAGGACACCGTTTGGAGGCATGGAGGCGAAGCGAGGAAAGTACCCCGCCCGCTGGGTCGGCGCATCGGGTCCGATCAGGCTCACCATGGGGGATTCCTGACGGAGTGCCGCGGTCAGCCCCCCCTGGACCTGCGCGAGCGATCCCACCTCGCCAAACTGAAACTGCTGCAACCGCCGCACAGGGAGGCTCCAGACTGCTTCCGGAGCGGAGGAACCCGCCGGGAATGGAGCCGGAGGCAGCGTGTATCCCGTGTTCTCCAGCACTCCATCATCTCCCACGCGCAGTTGCCGGAATCCCTGGACCCCATCGACCGTATAGCTCACGGTCCCTCGGGGTCCATCCACGGCGAAGTGCTGCAGTGTCCCAAAGCCCCGCTTAGGCTCTTCAAACTGGAAGAACGACAACACCTGCCCTTCAGTGCGATCCCGGACCACCACCACCAGCCGGTCTGATCGGGTGTCATACGCCACATGCCAGAGGGGATACGGGGTGCTAAAGCGACGCGGCGCGCCACTTTCCGGGAGGGCTGCCTGACTGTTGAGGACCTTCAGTGTGGCCGCATCGACTGTGACCAGCTGATTCTCTGCTGTCAGGAAGAACGCCCGTTTGCCATCGGTCCCCGGCCAGTGACTGCGGGTCAGCCCCGGCTGCAGCAGGACCGGCAGGTCCGGTCCGGGCAGGAAGGGCAACCGCTGGACGACCGGCTCGGTACGTCCCGGCTTCAGACGCACGAACTCGCCGGAGTCGAGGGTGAGCTGGAACTCGCTGCGGGTGGCGTCCCAGGTGAGCGACACCGGAAGTCCGCCCGATGCGGGCAGGTCAATTGTCTGCCACGTGACCTCGGAGGGCTCCGTCACTGTGAAGCCCGGAGGCAACCGACGGCCTGCTTCCAGGCTGTTCACCAGGGCGACTTCACGGAAAATCAGCAGCGAGTAAGTCCCCAGCAGTGCCAGAATCGCAATGAGATTTTGGAGGGTCCGCTTGCTGGTCAGCGCACCACCAAGGGCCGCGTCGCGCAGACGCTCCCGTTGGAGTGGAGTGGCGATCGGAGTCGCCAGCATGGTGCGATCGACGCTCAGGGCTGAGCACCCCATCCACGAGGACTCGGTGTACATGGATAACTTCAGTCCCCGACTGGTGAAATCGCTCTACCTGATCTAATCAGTGGACTGCATTGAAACCAGTTTGTCTGAATCAGTTCTGATCCGTCTCTGGTAGCTGCTGCTCCTGGGCATACCAATGCCAGCCCGAAAGGTACCAGAAAGCGGCCTCGGTTTTCACCGCCTGCGACTTTGATCCGAACGCTCTGGCGATGACTGGCAGCGCCTGCGACCCGCCATAAAGCCCCAGCATCCGCAGGGCGGTGAGCTGCTCCGGTTCGCTCCCCTTCGCCAGCGCCTGCGACAGGCGGCTCCGGACCTGCTCCGGTGGGAAAAACCTCAGCCACCAGAGACGTCGTGCCCTGATTTCCCCCGTGCTGAGCGGACTGGAGTGCAGTTGCGAGACCGGCACCCCCAGTTCTGTGGCGAGTTTCGGGGCTTCCCGGGGGTCAGTCGTGATGCCTGGGGGAAGCATGGGCGCATCTTTCTTGCCACTGAAAGATTCAGCGATCGACTGCCGCATGGCGACTCGCTCCGGCGACTGGGTGGCAGCGAGGACATCCTGCAGGAGCGGATCCAGCAGCCGGGGGCTCCGGGCCACCGTGAGTCGTTCTTCTACGGCATCCACTGGGGCATCGATGAAGTCCAGGATGCGGGGCAGATCTTCGGCACGGCCATAACGCGCTAAAAATTCCCCGTAATCAATGTGCTGCGACTCTGGCAGCTTCGTGAACGCCGTCTGGATCGTCTCGTAGAGGGCGGGGTCCTGCTGGCTGGCCAGTACCCGATACGCCTCCCATGAGTAGACCTCTGGAAGGTAGCGGTCCTGAAATACCCGTTCAGCAAACGTGGTCCCGGCTTCGATGGGGTTGTCCGCCAGCAGGTAGGCTGTCATAGCGCTCATGAAGCGAAACGGCGCGACATTGGTGTGGTCCTTGGCCGCCGCCTCGAACGATGGAAGCACTGCCTTTTGGTCGTGGGTGATCGCCGCCAGACAGAGCCGCAGATACAGCTCTTCGGGATTCGTCTGAATCTTCCCGGTTTCCCCTTCGATCAGGCGGGCGGCCCAGCGCGTCTCCCGGGGCGTGAACTTCGAGGGATTGTTCCCAAGGGTCCGTGTCAGTCGGTCGCGTACCACCCCCCGGGCGACCGGACCCAGAGCAGTCTGTGCGGCTGTCAGCAGTTCGTTGACTGGCACGCCCGGGGGATCTTCCCGACTCGGGTCCGGGAAGAACGTGACATCGTGTGAGAACAGTCGCAGCTTCAGGACTTCCATATAGGTATCGACCGGCAGGTCGTTGTAGCGACCTCGCTGCAGCGCACCAAGAAGGAAGCAGAGTTCCGGGATGTCCAGCGACTGCGTCCGCTCCGGCGACTCAAACGCATTGGTGAAGCGTCCGATGACTTCCGCCTCCGTGGGGTAGCGGGCCCAGGCCCGGAGCGACTCCACGTACCAGGCACTCTGGACCCCCGGCAGACGAACATCTGCTCCGACTGCCCCTAAGGGCATCGATGCCAGGATCTGCTCTGCTTTCAGGTGCTCGTCGCGAATGGCCGTTGATTGTGCGGCACCACCGCCGGAGTTTCCCCCCGTCCCTCCGCCCTGGCAGCCCACCAGTAGGGGGACCACCGCCAACCAGAGACACACGATGCGAGCGATCCGGTTTGTCATGGCTGTTAAGACGGTGCCTGGTCCTTCGGGGCTTTGGAGAGGTTCAGGAGAGGGCGTGACCAGACATGACTGCCCGTCGAACCGCAGCAGCGATGAACTGCTCGAACAGTTCCACCTGTTCCGCCGACTGGGTCAGCATCCGCTCCGGGTGCCACTGCACCGCCATCACCCAGTCGTAGTCCGGAGCTTCCACGGCTTCAATCACGCCATCAGCCGCGGTCGCCGCGACCCGCAGGCCAGGAGCCAGCTGGTCGATAGCCTGGTGATGACTGCTGTTGACTTTGATGGTCGGGCGGGAGTACCAGGCTCCCATGGTGCTGTCGGGAGTGAAAGTGATGTCGTGCATCGCCGCCGCGGTGGCCCCAGCGACCTTGCGATGCTGCAGCGCATTCGGGACCGACTGGGGGATGTCCATGATGAGCGACCCCCCCAGCGCGACATTCATCACCTGCAGGCCGCGACAAATCCCCAGGACCGGCAAATCCCGCTCCAGCGCGAGGGTGAGGGCACGGCACTCTGCGGCATCCCGGGCGGCATCGACCCGCCCCAGCAGGGGATCCTCCGGGTCGCCACCGTAGAGCGAGGGCTCGACATCCTCCCCGCCCAGAAGTAGCAGGCCATGGAAGTACCCCATGATGTCCGGGATGAAGTCGGGATCATCCAGCAACGGGACGATGAACGGGTATCCCCCACCAATCCGGACCGCTTCGATGTAGTCCCGAAAGACATAGCTGGCCGGGGCGTTCACAATCGGCCCCGCGGGTTGGTACAGGGTCGGGGCAATCAGGGCGATGCAGGGTTTAGGAGCCATAGAGCGGAGTGTACTCCTCCGGTGGTCTATTGCCACCCCGCCGGGATGGCACTGTAGAAACCGAAGTCCGAACTGTAGCTCTCACTGAGGAAGAGGTGGTTCGTGAGGGTCATCGCGAGGCGACCTTTGGAGGCGGTGGTGTCGTTCATCCCGAAGTCCTGGGAGGCGGTCATCACCAGATCGCTGTTGAAGATCCAGAGGTCCGGCCCCGATGTAAACAGTGTCTGTCCTCCGACGATGATCTGCACGTCGCCTTCTGCAATGGGCGCGCCGCTGCTGTTGAACTGGTCGATGATGATGTCGCTGTTGCGGGAGGCGCTCCCGATGTCGATAACTGTCCAGGGGGCGCTCACGGTGCCGGCGGAGCCGTCGCAGGGGATCCGGTGAATCCGGCCGTTGTTCGTACTCGTACCGGCGACTGTCAAAATGTAAAACGCGCCGTTGTGCCAGTTCTGGACGAAATCGGCCACTTTCCGGTTGGTTGAGAGATTATCTGCACCACTGTTCGTGCCGATGATGCCGCCTAACGCCATGGGGAACGGCGCCGCCACATCCTCGGCATACCCCAGCGACTTGCGATACCGATGCAGGACGTGGGAGCGGTCGATGGCGTAAAGATCATCGTTTTGTCCGAGGCAGATGGCCATGATGTCAAGCCCCCCGGTGCTGATCGTGCCGCCCAGGGTGGCCACCGGTGTGCCGGCATAGTCGAACCAGTAGATGTCTGGACCTGCACCATGATTCGGCGCGACGAAGTACTTGATGATCGGCGGCCAGTGCGACCAGCTGGTGAGGCCCCTGGTAAACAGCACGCGATTCGTGGAATCGATCTCGATATCCAGCGCGGCCATGTTGCTCAGGAGCCCCCCCAGATTACCCGTCGTGAGGAAGTTCACACTTGCGGGCGTAAAGGGCGGGTTTTCGTTGAGCCGGAAGAGATTGTGCTGCCCCGCCAGGCCATCCCGCTGCTGAAGCACCACACCACCATAGGCGGGGTTACGGAAGCTTGCGAAATCGGCAGGCTGGATCCCGGTCGCGAACCCCAGGTCGGTGATGACCCCCAGCGCTGCGCCACCCCAGGTGCCAGTGCGATCAGTCCCCACCTTGCCAGGTGGAGGAACCGGGCACTCTCCGACCACTTCGAACTGGAGGGAGACCGGAATCGTTGCGGCACCATCGGAGTACCGCACCGGCAGGGTCCGCTGATCCGGCGCTGTACCACTGAAGTTGTAGGTGATGGGGCTGGTGTGATCGGACTGCGCCGGATAGGGCGTCGTGTAGGTTGCGACCGGATCAAACGTGCCGTTGTTATCCCAGTCCGCTTCGAGGGTCAGATCATCCAGGTCCGCATCGGACATCGCCGAGGCCCGAACAATCACGCTCCCACCGCTGCCGACTGTCGGTGTCACGATCGTCACGGTCATCGAGGGTGGCGCGTTGTCGGGCGCTAATGTGAAGGCGACCCGCTGATAGGTCACCGGCTCGGGCAAATTCGAGGGGACGATGGTCAGGTCCGGTTGCAGCGGACGCTCCCAGCCGGTGGTGTCCAGGCTGACTTCCACATCACGCGCCCGCACCAGCCCGTACACCACTCCGGCGTTTTGGCCAGAGGTGAGGGGATTCGTGATGACGCGCTGGAAGAAGAGTTCATCACCGGCCTGTCCGGAGTCCTGCGCCACATCGCCACCAAAGGCGGTGTCGTCATCAAGCAGATCAGCGGGATCGAAAGTCACGATGCCACTGACCCCCAGGAGCGCCGGAGCGCTGAGGGCAACCTGGGGTATACCGGCCTCTCCAACCGCCACCTGGCTGACATCCGGATCTTCGGCGAGATCAGGAAAGGTAGTCTCTGTAGCCAGGGCGTCCCAGTCCCGGACCCGGAGCGACAATGTTGTAGCGGAAATCGTGTTCGCCATGAGACCCCCGGACTCGCCAAGAAACTCGATGGCAGAGACATCGATCGCTCCGTGGGGGTAGCGATAAGTGAACTTCATGACATCAGCGGGACTGGCGGGGAGGCGATTCCCCCGCTTCTGGATGCTGGTGAGTCCGCCGCGGGGGTCGTTGTACTTCGCGAGCAGGACGGCATCGAACGTGAGGGTCTGCCCGCCTTCGAGGGCGGCCCGATTGATAGCCAGTGTGCGGGTCGCCGCCTGGCCCTGATGCAGCACATCGAAGCCGGTCCAGCCATTGCGATCCGGTCCCATGGTCATCTGCTGCCAGCCATCGGTAGCCCAGTTCCCGGTTGGCTGCCCGCCGTTGGAAACACCATCGCGGTTATCCAGGGCTTCATTGACAGTCAACTGGAACGGGAAAGCCGTAGCGGTGAATCCGCCAAGATGAGTGAGGAGTCCGGCAGGGCGGTAATACCCATCGGCGTTGTCGAGGAGCCCGACATTGGCGATCACTGGCGTATCGCCGGTAAAGTAAGTATTCCCGATCGCGGTGGGGACATCCAGCAGAAACAGGAGGCGGGCGCTGATGCTGAGGTCCGCCCGGTTGCTGGCATTCGGCGGACCCGCCAGATTGGATGGGGCTGCAAAGGGATGCGTCACGCGGTAGTCCAGAAAGATCGCATCGGGGTCCCGGCGGACCCCTGTCACCCTCACCGTATCGGGACGGGTGAAGTTGGCGATGGAAAGGAGATAGGTGTCGTCCGTCTGCTGCACCTGACGAGTCTCCAGCGCTGTCGCAGCGGCCGTACCGGCGACCGGGTCAATGATGAACCGGACTCGCTGTAGTGCGGCTTCAGCGTTCAGGGCGCTTTGCGGCACGATCCCTGACTCCAGCAGCCCCTGGGCGTCTCCGGAAGGCGAGCTGAAGACGGGAGCAGCACTATTACTGCAGCCGCTCAGCACTGCCAGGCCGGCAAGCAGGAATGACCATCGCAGCTGGTGCATGGAGTCACCTCGGAACGAAAGGAGAGTTGACGCGCTGGAGCGCTGGAGACCCCAAGTATAGCCTGTCGCTGGCTATTCCCAGCCTTTGGCGGAGAGCCCTTCCTGGGCATTCGGATCATCCGGCAGATTGGCGTAGGTGTAGGCCCGTCGCACCATCTCATCACCGGTGACATGCTCCAGCAGCGGGATGGGGCCACTCACGGGACCGTCATAACGACGCAGAGCCACCCCCGCCTGACGCATAAAGTCTTCGGTCATTTCGTGCGGATAGGCGTGCTGGTAAACCACCTCGACCAGTCCGGCATTGATGATCATCTTGGCGCACTGCAGACAGGGTTGCGTCGTGCAGTACAGAGTGCCTCCCGCGACCGAAATGCCGAAGCGAGCCCCCTGCACAATGGCATTTTCTTCAGCGTGTGAGCCCCGACAAATCTCAAAGCGTTGTCCGGATGGAATCCCGAGCTTCTCGCGGAGGCAGTCGCCGATCTCCAGCGAGGACTGCACCCCGGAGGGAGCCCCGTTGTAGCCCGTCGTCAGAATCCGCTTCTCCCGGACCACGACTGATCCCACCTGACGTCGCAGACAGGTCGACCGCTTCGCCACCACGTAGCAAAGTTCCATGAAGTAGTCGTCCCAGCCGGGACGGGTGCGGGGGGGTGTCGCCATGCCCCCTACGATACCCCGGACCGGGTACACTACGTCCTATGGAGCGCTTCGTCCTGATCCCGGTCCTGGCCCTCAGTCTGCTTGGGGGCGCGAGCCTGCCCGAAGCCTGGAACTGGTCCTGGGGCCAGGATGCCTTCTATGAAGAAAAGTTTGACCAGGCCGCTGAGACCTTCGCGAAAGCCATCACCGGCCAGGCCGGGGCGGTCCAGTCCAAGATCTCCTACAACGAAGCTGCAGCCCGGTACCGGATGCAGGACTGGCAGGCCGCCGAGAAAGCCTACGGTCGCTCGCATCAGCTCGATGCCGCGAACTGGCGCGCGCTCTATGGCCAGGGCAACGCGCAGGTGCAGCAGGGGTATGACGGCCAGCAGGTGACCGACCGGGCAAAGCTCGAGGCGGCGGTCACCAGTTACGAAGCAGCGCTGGAAATCGAACCCAACGATGCCGACACCATCCACAATCTGGAGTTCGTAAAAAAGCTGCTCGAAGAAGATCAGAAGCAGCAACAGCAGCAGCCTGACAAAAACGATCAGAAGCAGGACCAGCAACAACAGCAGAATCAGCAGAACCAGAATCAGGACCAGCAGAGCGACTCCTCCGACGAGGGTGATAACGAGCAGAAACAGTCGGAGTCGGAAGACGGTGACAAAGAGAAGGAGTCGGAGTCGCAGTCTGGCGATCAGCAGGACAACAAAGATCAGCAGGGCGACCAGCAGCAGCAGCAGCAGAATCAGGGGGGCGAGCAGGAGCAGCAGATGCAGAATCGCCCCGATCTGCGCTACAGCCAGGAGGTCCTCGACCGCCTTGCTCAGCAGGAAGCCGCGATTCAGTACAACAGGGCCATGGCCCGGGATCGCGCCGAAGGCGATCCGCTACAGAATCTCCTGAACCAGCTCATGGACCCGTCGGGCAGTCTCCTGGGCGAAGCCGAAAAACGGCGTAAGCGTGCGGCTGATGGTGTGGACTGGTAGTTTCCGCCAGGCAGCATTTCCCGAGAATCAGGGCTTGTAGAAGCGGACCACCAGCGCTGCTGACAGCGCAATCCAGAGTCCCAGATTGATCATCGTCGCTGGGTCTTTGAGGATGGCATCTTCAGGGACTCCCCCCTGCTCATTCGCATGAATGAGTGCCAGATACCGAATCACGCCATACAGGACATTGGGGATGGTCAGCATCAGCCAATGCCCTTCGACATGCACGTTGTTGAACGTATAGAGCGCATACGCCATCAGCGTCATCGCCGCGACAATGCTCAGGAACTGGTCCAGCAGGGGGAGGCTGTACTCCCCCAGATTGGGCCGATGCGCCAGGGCATACTCCAGATTGATGAGCTCCCAGCGACGCTTCCCCAGCGCAATCATCAGCATCAGCAGAAACGTGCAGAGATAGAGCCAGGGACTCGGCTCGGCCTCAATCGCAACCGCCCCTGCCGTCGCCCGCAACACAAAGCCCAGCGCGACCAGCATGACATCCAGGATTGGGATCTGCTTCAGCCAGAGGCTGTACGCCAGCGTCAGGACCACATAGGTGATCCCCATCTGCAGAGCTGGCAATCCAACACTGGTTAATAGTGCGAAGCCCAGCAGGAGGAGCACCACCGCTGCAACGAACGCCAGTGAGACGGGCACTGCGCCAGAAGCGATCGGCCGATGCTGTTTCCGGGGATGATGCCGGTCAGCGTCGCGATCCCGGACATCATTTACAAGGTACGTCGCCGATGACAGCCCGATGAACGCCACGATTGTGAGGAGGGTGTCGCGCCACGCCTCGCTCTCTCCCCAAACACTGGGCAGAAAAAGAATCGGGGCGGCAATGACAATATTCTTCGTCCATTGCAAGGGACGGAGGGCAGTGAGCAGGGCCCGAGCCTGGGATGGAGGAGGCGTCGCGGTCTCGATGGTCAGATGCCAGCCTGTCCCGTGGTCCTACCGACGATTGATGCTGTTGTCTGCGGGGGCATCAGGTGCGACCTGTCCAGGCATCGCTGGCCCAGCGCCTGATGCGGGGGCGTCATCCGACGTACTGCTCTTGGCGATGCCGTGCGCGGAGTAATTCACCATGCAGCCCGCGTCCGTAGCGCTGGTCTGATTGATCGCGATGGTCGTCCGGACGCCGGCGGCGTTGTCGGTGAGCTGGAGCGTGATTACCGCTGCGCCCTGCTCAACCCGCTCGTCGATGATCTTGGCCCCGCGCTGGACAAAGTGATCCCGCACCTGGCCGGGGAGGGCCTCGGCCCGGGTCATCGCGATGACCACGGATCCATTGTTCGACGGCTCCTTGTCATTCATGAGACGGGAGCCGGGGTAGAGGAGTCGCTTCAGGTAATCCTGCACTTCAGGGATACCCGGGGTCCCGCCGACTTTCCCGGCCTCCGGGACGATGGTCCGCGCCCGCTGCCCGCCCGCTTCGTCTTTGCTGCGCCGGTCTTCCAGGGTGGCATCACCCCGACGAGGCGTCAGGGCGGTCCCCAGCGGACGTTCCGCTGCGGGAGGTTCCGCCTGGGTCGACTGGGGAGCTCCTCCGGTATCAGCTGGGGCCTGAGTGTTCTGCTGGGCACCAGGGGCAGGGGTGCCAGAGCAGCCTGCGATGGCAGCAGAGAAAAGCCCCGCTGCAGCCAGAGTCAGGAGTCGTCGCATGTTCGCCAGCCTTTCGACCAACCCGCCTGCAGTGCTACTAGAAGATATCCAGCCCCCAGGCCGGGCGGTATTCGTCGTCGTCGGTATTGGTGCGTCGGGTCTCCCCGCCACCGCCGGGACCGGCGTTGACGGAGTAGAGATTAAACGCACCGGAAGTGCCCCGGTTGGAGGCAAAGAGCATCGACCGCCCATCGGGCGCGATCGCCGGGTTGATGTCGTCGGCGCTGTTCGTCACGACACTCTCGATGATGATGTTGGTCCGGGCCACTGGCGGCACATAGACCCCAGCACTGAAGCTCGCGACCTGGATGTCCCAACCCTCGGTCGTCTGCCGTTGGAAGAGAATCTGGTCGAACCCGGTCCCCGATGCAAAGGCCGGATCCCGGTCGTTGCCAGCCTGATAGGTGATCCGGTTCAGCATCGAGTTCTCGCCGTCGTCGCTCATCACGAAAATCTCCGCATTGTCAAAGCGGATGCGGGTGGAGTCGAACACCACGAAGTTGCCGCTCCGGTCGAAGGAGGGATTTGTGTTGTCGCCCGTGTTGTTCCGGGTGAGCTGGATCGGCGGCTGAATGATCGGCGGGAGGGAGTCATT
Organism: bacterium; assembly: GCA_022072165.1. Taxonomy (NCBI): domain Bacteria; species bacterium. The sequence continues at coordinate 13,340 of JAJVIF010000001.1, forward strand.
GGGGTCGAGCTGGATGAAGTACTTCCGGATAGCCCAGCGTCCACGATTATCGAGGCACTGACAAACGATGGCATCATTGCTGGGGCTCCACGACGGTGCGACACAGTTGTCGAGGCTCGCGGTCACCGCGATCGGCTGCGAATAGGTATGCAGCGGGCCCTGGCCATTCAGGTCCCAGACATAAATCCGGAAGTTGCCGTTGGTCCCCCGGTTGGAGGCCCAGGCAATCCAGCGTTTGGTCCCGAACCCGGAAGGATTGGCGTAGGGTGACGAAAACGCAGGATCGATGTCTTCCGCGCCATTCTCGTTTGTGTCCAGCACGCCGTTGAGGTTAGTCTTCGCGCCACCCTGGAGCTTGTTCAGGAAGATGTCCGCATCGCCAAACTCAGTGGAGATGTACGCGATGGTGTCCTGGGTCGGGGCTCCCCCGCCGCCGCCGCCACCCGAGGGGTCGCGGACGACCAGGATTTCACCCTTCCAGTAGAGATTCCAGCTTTGCGGCATCGTGAGCGGATTCACATCGGAGTGCGCCCGGATGTAGAACGGGTACTTGCCCGCCCGCTCAACCTGCCAGTTCTCGATCTCGACAAACCAGTAGCCCTCGGGATCGGCGCCGGTCGGTGGCTGATACTCCATCTGGAAGATTTCGTCGCTGCTCGTCTCGAAAAAGTCCGGCGCATGAAACTCGACTCCCAGATGGGTCGGGTCGGGATCCGTCGGATTCGTGAAGCCGATATCGTTCTGGTGATCGCGGATGACCGCGCGAATCTCGGTCCGGCCATTGATGTTGTCGTCCATCAGGCCGACCTGCACCACCGCGCCGAATTCAAACGGATCTTCCCGCTGACCCCCGACACTGGTCGTGACAATGAAGGTCACATCTGCGGTATCGCTCCGCACAATCGCCTCAATGTCCGCCAGCGCGAGTTCTTTGCCCCCCAGCGACTTGTCGACCTGATTCGACGATAGCGTATGGAAGGGATTGATCACCGGCCAGCCGGAGCCCAGGTCATCGATGATCGTGCTGTAGGCCGAGTAGTCCGGCATCCCGGGGGCCATGAGGGGGAGATCCCCGGCATCATCGAACTCGTTCGTCCAGCCGCCGGGATTCAGGATGATGACATCGTTGTCCGTCTTGAACGTCCCGTCCGGCTTCCGGTCGGCATCCTGCAGATTGGTCCAGATAAACCTTGTATCCCAGACTTTGGTGGCAGACGGGTTGTACAGATACAGCGTGAGACTAGTGCGGCCCGTCTGGGTGTCCCGGGCGTTGAGTTTAAAGCTGACGCAGTTGTTGTTCGGACAAGCCGGATTGGTGAGGACCGAAGTGACATCCTGCACCGCGTTCCCGGCACGGTCGACAGCGGTCAGCTGGAAAGTCCCCTGTGCGAGATCCATGCTGAGCCGGTATTCCCCCAGGCTCAGCCGGCCATCGGCACCGCTCAGGACCTGGTCCCACACCCGGGCGAGTTCCTGCTGTTGTCCAGCAGGCAGCTGCGTGAACTGCGCTGCCAGATCGCCGGATGTGTCGCTGGGAGTGGGGGACGGCGTTGCCGGTGACCCGCCCTGGCAACCAATGAGGACCAGCAACGACCCGGCCCACAGGGCCAGCCGCAGGGAGATCGGGGACCAGACAGACATGAACATCCTCCGGGCATGGTGACTCGTGCACTGGCTCCTACAAGGACCGGACAGACTGCACAGAACCGGTCCGACAGGGGGGAGCAGGCGCTGATTCCGGGTCTGCCAGAGACCAGGGCGCGGGACGTATAATCCTGTAAGAGAGCGTACCACACCCGCTGTGACAATACCCCCCCGACCGGCCATGTCGCCCCGCGTCTCCAGGACCTCGCGTCTGGTACTGGTCGGCCTGCTTATGGCGACCCTGCCCGCCTGTTCCGGCCCCAGCCAGGAGACCCCTGCTGCACGGATCAACAACGAGAGCCTGCTGAAGCGGCTGGAGGCGGAGGTCTCCGAAGATCCCTGTCGCTGGCAGTCCACCATCGCCCTGGCAGACACGTATCGTCAGCGTCAGAAGGTCGGGGAGGCCACCAGGCTCTACGAACATTTGCTGACCTGTGGAGACCCAATGGCACAGGGGCTCGCCCTGAATGCCCTGGGGCAGCTGGCGCAGGAGCAGGGCAACCACGATGAGGCTGCGGCGCAGTACTGGCATGGGACCTCCGGTGGCAACACCCGCACCCAGAGCCAGAGTTGGTTCCTGCTGGGCGAATTGCTTCGGACTACGAGCAAGATTCCCGCGCTCCTCCTGCTCCCATCCGACGACCAGCCAGCCTGGATCAGCCCGGACATCAGCCCAGCCGAAGCCGCAGAAGCCGCCTATGCCCAGGCGGTCGCGACCGGGCAACCGGCACCAGAGGTCTTTCTTGGGCTGGCGGAGATCGCGCTGACAAAGGGGGCGAAGGACCTCGCGCTGGAAGACTTCCAGCTCTATCTCGCCGCCAGTCCCGATGATATGGAAGTCTGGCTCCGGGCGGCCGTCCTCGCAGCCGAGCTGGAACAGCCTGAACTGGCCCGGTTTTACTGTGAGATGGTCCAGTCCCGTGGCAGCGAGGTGCACCGCAAACAGGCCACAGCACTTCTGGGACAACTGCCAGCCCCTGAGGCCACAGAGCCACCCGCCGAAAGCTAATCCCATCGAAAAGCCGCGAAAAAAGCGACCCCCAACCGGGGGTCGCTTTGGCTCTCGCTTTAGGATGCTGCCAGCAGCAGCGCCAGTCGACTACGGGGCCTTGGTGATCTGGACCACCACGTAGTTCGACTCGATCGCGCCGAGGCGGGCGTTCACGGAGATGACACCAGCCTTCAGGGGAGTCAGGGTGCCGTCAGCCGCGACAGTCGCAACCGTCGGATCGGAGACGCGCCAGGTCACGCCACCGACGCTGCGGGTCGTGCCATCGGAAAAGCGTCCGGAGACCGAGAACTCGAGGTCCTCGTTGTCAGTAATCCGCAGGACGCCGCTAATGGGCGTACCATCGCCCTGGCGGATCACCAGGCCCACCAGCTCGACAGCGCTCGGACCAGCTGCCGGGGTACCGGTCACCCGGACCACCATCGTGCCGCTGCTCAGGAACGAGCCGCCATCCCCAGCAAGTCGCGCTGTGATCGAGGCAAAGCCCGGACCGTTGGCAGATACAATGCCGTTGGCAGAGACGGACGCAACGGAGGGGTTATTCGAAGACCATTCCACAAACTGAGTCAGGTCCACTCCACTGCCGAGCCCAACGGGAATCCCCGTCGCGCCTGCAACATAAGTGGTCCCTGGATCCAGCACTACATCTGTAGCGCTGAGGTTGAGGGCGAGAAAATTGGCGGCCGGGAAATACGACTCGTCCGGCACTTCGCCTTCACAGGCGATCCCGAGCACACTCAGCAGGGACAGAGCTAGAAGAAGGAGGTAGCGGCGCATGTTGGTGGGTCGACCTCGTGGCGGGGCACGTTATGAGTAGAGCGCGATGGTAGCGCACCCCCCGCCTCCCTGCAACGGACAGGAGGCTGGAGGGACAGGTTTCCGAACGAGTTGACTGAAACTGTTGCATGGCTCCATCCGGTACACTCGCAGGGAACCTGAGGCTGGCTGGAGGTACCCCTTGACGCTCCCCCCAGAGACATCTGTCTACGGTCTGGCCGACGACGACTCGAATGGCGAAGGCCTGCAGGTCAGCGGTGGCCCCCAGTCTGGGGGCGTGCAATTCGTTATTGATCCCGCCACCGCCCGAGGGGAGTACGCCAATTTCTTCCAGGTCCGCTTTAATCCCATCGAAATGGTGCTCGATTTCTGCCGGATTATTCCGGAGGCCAATGCCGTGGAAGTGGTGAGCCGGGTGCTGGTCCATCCACGCCAGTGCGCCATGCTGGCAGAGATGCTGCGAGTGAACCTGGATGCGTACCGGAAACAGTTTGATCCTCAATCACAGGAATCCCGGCGCACCGAAAGTCCCAGCGGCATCGGCTTCCGGACCTCGGAAGATCTGCGCCGGATGGGCCTGGATGTGCCGGTTCCCCGGCGCATCCAGCTCCCCAGCGACCCCTCGAAGCCCGACCCGGGGGCAGCCGCCAAGAGCGGTTAAAGAATTTGACCCTCACTTGCTCACAAACTTCAAGACTCTGCCGATAGTACTAGTGGCGATTGCCCCCGGTTAAGACGCCTTCAGCGCCTCCCCGGGTCCGTGCTGCACCACTCATGACGGTGACCTGCCAGGGATGGCACTGCCGTCGCGTCCTTACAGGAGGCTTTCGATGGGCCACTCGCTGATTCGCTCCGGTGCTCTGGTGCTGGGAGCAGTGCTCTTTATGGCGTCAAACACCAGCTGCTCCGGTTCGGAGAACGCGCTGACGCCGACTCCGGCAGAAACCCGGACAATCTCCAACGATTCCAACGTGACGTACACCACCTCGGGCGTCCGGGTCCTGGCAGCGCCTGACAGTTTCGCGGATGGCGACAGCCTTGCCCTGGGCGTCGTGCTGAATCCCGGCGATCTTCCGGCCCAGGCCCGCAATCCGGCGATTCATGCCAAGGTCTCCTCGGTAGTCCTGGTCGACAGCGCTGACAGCGGGGTCGCGATCCAGACCCCCCTGAATGTCAGGATCCCGCTGATTAATCGCGACGAGCTCGATAACAACACCAGCTTGCGCCTGTTTATGTTCAACGAGCTGGCGGGCCGCTGGGTCGCGACCGGTCGCAATGCCAGCATCGCCGATGACACCCGGACCGCCAACTTCACAGTCGATGCCCTCGGTACCTATGGCCTCTTCCGCGCTGTCCCGCTCCGGGTGAGTATCGATCCCACCCGCACCGTTGGCAAAGCGCCGTTCTCCGTAGGCTTCAACGCGGTCCTTAAGGGAGGCACCCCGCCCTACGCGGTGATTTGGTACTTCGGCGATGACTCGGATCCCGAAGTTGGCGAAGCGGTCTCTCATCTGTACAAGGACCCCTTCACCTATAACGCGACCTGTACCGTCACCGATGCGGCGGGCGAAGTTGCGACCGCTTTTGTGGACCTCCGGGCCTTCTAAGCGTTCCCGCAGTTGGCTGCCTGAAAACTCGCACCATTCCCACAGAACCGGCCGTCAGGCCGGTTTTTTGCTGTGATCAGGGCAGGGCGGGTACCATGACCAGTCAGATATGCCGCAGTCGCCCCACCTCACAGCCCAACTGGACCTCGACCTGACTCTGCGGGCGGAGCGGGTCGCGCCGCTGCTCGAAGCCTTTGTTCAGGAAGAAGTCACCAAAACCGGACTCGGACGGGTGGTGGTAGGACTTTCGGGAGGGATTGACTCGGCACTGGCGACCGCTATTGCTGTCCGGGCCCTGGGGGCAGCGCAGGTGACAGGGGTCCTGATGCCCAGCGACTCCAGCCAGGAGGCGAGTCGGACCGATGCGGAAGCGCTGGCAAAAACGCTTGGGATCCCGGCACTCCTGAAGCCGATTGGTCCGCAGATTGCGGCGTACTTCGCGACTGAGCCTGACGCGGATCGGCTCCGTCGCGGCAACAAAATGGCCAGGGAGCGGATGAGCATCCTCTATGACCTCTCCGCCAGCCTGCAAGCGCTGGTGCTGGGTACCAGCAACAAGACCGAACTCCTGTTGGGATACTCCACGCTCCATGGTGACAGTGCCTATGCCCTGAATCCCAACGGAGATCTCTACAAGACCCAGGTTTTCCAGATGGGGGCCTGGTATCAGTTGCCTGCCGCCATCCTTGACAAAGCTCCATCGGCGGACCTCTGGCCCGGCCAGACTTCGGAAACGGAACTCGGCTACTCCTTTGCAGACATCGATCGCGTGTTGTTTCTCCTGGTAGATGAGCGGCTGCAGGCTGCGGAAGTCCTCGCCCTGGGAGTCGATGCCGGACTCGTGGACCTGGTGCTCCGGCGGGTCCGGGGGAGTCAGTTCAAGCGGTCCGGCCCTCTCTATTGCAAAGTGTCGCACCGGACGGTCGGGACCGATTTCCGGTACCTGCGGGACTGGGGGCTCTGATGAACGAACCGCCGTATCGGTTTGGGCGATTCAGCGGACTGCTGCGTCGCGGGACGATGTCAGCCGAACGACGATCGCAGGTGAGTACCGAGATCATCCTGATGTCGGTCCCATCGTTCGAGTACTACCTGCTGACCATGGTCGCGACAGTCACGGCGGCCTATGGACTGCTCGCTGACTCCACGGCGGTGATCATCGGCGCAATGCTGCTGGCCCCGCTGATGGGTCCGATTTTCGGGATCGCTCTGGGGATCGCCAACGCTGATGAAGATCTGCTGCTCAAAGCGCTGCGCAGTGAAATCTATGGCGTGCTGGGAGCCATCGCGCTTTCCTGGTTCATTGGACTCTGGCCATATCGGCCAGACTTCGGGGTGAACATCCTGGCCCGCACGACCCCCACCATCTACGACCTGATGATCGCCTGTGCTGCCGGCGTCGGGGGCGCGTTCGGCATCGTGAATCCCCGGGTGTCGGCGTCGCTACCAGGGGTGGCCATTGCGGTGGCCCTCCTGCCGCCGCTGGCGACTGTCGGACTTTGTCTCGCCGATGGCTGGTGGGTTGGTGCCGGCGGTGCGCTGATCCTGTTCCTGACCAATCTGCTGGCGATCGCACTGATGGCGACGCTGGTTTTCTACTTCACGGGACTCTCTGAATCACCTCACTGGCGCGACCTTCCCCGCAATCTGGCTTATCGCTCGTTTTCGATCACCCTGGCATTGCTGCTGGGGATCGGGCTTTTTCTTTTCAATACGCTGGTGAACATCGTGCAGGAGCAGCAACTGGAACATCGGGTGAAATCCGCGCTCACGGCAGCCGTCGCGGGCTATCCCGGGGCTGAGCTGTCAGAGATCCGGACTTCCTGGGAAGAGGACACCCTCCGCATTGCGACTGTGCTCCTTGTGAATCAGGTCTTTTCAGCATCACAGGTCGCGGAAATGGAAAAGGATTTGATCGCCCGACTCCGGATGCCGGTCCATCTGCTGGTCCGGTCACTGGTGTCGGAGGATCATGACCGAAGTGGTCCTGTTTACCTCTCCCCGGACCTCGCGGAGCAGGATGCCGCCAAGCTGGCGGAAACTGAGACTCTTCGCATACTCACGCAGACGCTGCAAAATCTGCTGTTGATGATCCCAGGTGCTGAACTGGAAAGCGTGCGGTGGCGGGAGCAGGGAGGGGGCGTTGCTGTGACGGCAGTCGTGCGTACCCCGGTCCCGATTGCCCCGCAGGATGTCGCGTCCTTCGAGCCCCCCTTAAGCGACGCGCTGGACCGGCCGGTGGAACTCATCATCCGCTCCACGATCACCAGGGATGCGGATGCGCGACGCTATGTCTACGACATTCATGCCGGGTACTCCCCGCTGGCCCTCGCCCTCAGGAACCAGATCAATGACGCCCTCCGGACGCATTTGCTCCTGGTCGACAGTTCACTGGAACTGAAGGAACTGAACTACGGCATCCTTGAGGATCGACTGAAGATCCTGGCCCGTATCGAGGGGCCGCGGATCATGACCCCTGACGAAGTCAAGCAGGTCGAGATGGCATTACGGGTTGAGCTTTCGGCGGCCATTGATCTCGCGATACGGTCCGAGGTCGCAGCGGAGGTCCATCCAGCAGGCTTCGATGCGGATCCGATGACCATGTTCCTGCGGGGCGCGAGCCCTGAACGGGAAGTCGTCGCCTTCCCGGCGCCTCCACTGGCGACGGATATACTTGCATCAGACCAATGACCACCCCGTCACCTGCGAAAACGCCAGATGGACGGCCCGTGCAGCTCACGCTGTTGGGACAGCAGTTGCAGCCCCTGGAACTCATCACCGGTGCGATTGCGCTGGTGATGATTCTCATCGTGCCAGCGGTGTATCAGCAGCGACAAGCTGCCAAAGCGATGGCTGCGGGGCTCCAGCGCCAGATCGACCAGGCCGCCGGAGAGGGCACGGTGGTTCCAGCTTCGCGGCGTTACCGGGAGATCCGGGTCCATGTCGTTGGGGCTGTCAATGACCCGGGGGTGATTGATCTGGCCGAAGGTGGCCGGGTCGAGGATGCCATCCGGCTGGCTGGTGGAGCCACCGAGAATGCCGACCTGAGCATGATCAATCTGGCGGAAATCGCGACCGATGGGCAGCAGATTCTGGTGCCGCGTCAGGGAGAAGTCTGGCCCGCCGACGGGAGCCTGGGAGTCCGGAGCGACGCCGTTCGCAAGCGCATCCGCATCAACGCCTGCACGAAAGAAGAACTGGAAGCCATTCCCGGCATTGGCGAGTCACTGGCGCAGGCGATCATTGATTACCGGACCGCCCGGGGAGCATTTAGCAGTTTGACCGAGCTGGAAGAGATTCCCGGCATCGGCGCGAAGAAACGGGCCATCATCGCGGCCTGGGTCACTCTTGACTGAGCCCAAACTGGCGCCAGCTCGTCAGAATCGTGCCTGGCGGGTGCGACGTCTGCTCCTGACCGATCTGTGCGCCATGGTCCTGGCGCTGGGACTCGCCTGGCTGTTGCGCTGGCAGATTCCGAGCGACACGCTGTACCTGCCGCTGGAGATCTATGTCCCGGTCGCGATGCTCCTCTGTGCCCTGCTGGTCGGACTCTTTGTCCGAGCCCGGCTCTACTCCAGCGCTGCGACTCCTTCGCTAAGTGCCGAACTGTTTGCGGTGGCGGGGCAGGTCACGCTGGCAGTAGCACTCTTCATTGCGGCGGCCTTTTGGGTCCGGGACCTCTCGCTCTCCCGACTCCTGGTCGGCCTCACCTGGCTTCTGCTCCTCGGGTCGCTGATGGCAGGACGCCTTTTGGTACGGGCCATCGAATCGGGAGAGCGCCGACGCGGCGCGGGGTTGCGGCAGGTCTGGCTCCTGGGACGAGCAGGGACTGACAAGCCGGTCCTGGAGCACTACCAGACCGCCTCTGAGCGCCAGGATGTCCGGATTACCACGCACCCGCTGGATTGGTCGCTCCTTGAGCAGGCTCTCAGTGAAGGCGCGGTTGATGAAGTCGTGCTCCATGCCGGGGAAGTGACCGAAGGCGACATCTTTCGCTGGGGGAGCATCCTCGCCCGGTCGCAGGTCAGCCTGAAAGTGGTCCCGCCCGGTGCGAATCTCGCGCTGCTACCGGTGGCAGTTGATCCCGGCAGCAGCGTGCTGTTGCTGGAAGTGGGGCAGGGGCTGCTGGACCCGGCGTCGCAGCTCGCCAAGCGACTGCTGGACCTCACCCTGGCCTGCCTCCTGTGGCTCCCTGGCCTGCTGATAAGTGCCGTGGTGGCGCTGCTCGTGGCGGTAACTTCGCCGGGAGCGCCGGTCCTCTTCTGGCAGGAGCGTTTGGGACGGGGCGGACGGCCGATACGGATCGTGAAGTTCCGGACCATGGTTCCCAATGCTGAAGCGCTGTTGCAGGAAAATCCCACCCTCCGCGAGCAGTTCGAGGCGGAGTACAAACTGGCCAATGACCCGCGTCAGACTCCCGTCGGACGCTTTCTCCGGAAGACCTCCCTGGATGAACTGCCGCAGCTCTGGAACATCCTGATCGGCGAGTTGAGCTTCGTGGGACCCCGTCCTATCGTGCCGCCGGAGCTGGCGAAGTACGGTGAGTATGGGGACCTGCTCCTGGCGGTCATGCCGGGGCTGACCGGAATGTGGCAGGTGTCCGGTCGCAGCGATGTGAGCTACGCCGAACGGATCCAGCTGGATATGCTCTACATCGAGCGCTGGAGCATTGCCCTCGATCTGAAAATCCTCGTACTGACTATTCCGGCGGTGTTATCTCGTCGGGGGGCGGGCTGAGGTTGTCCCAGCCCTTCTGTTGTATCCGTTCCAGTTCCCGCAGGGTGAGCGCCAGATTTTCAGTTTCCAGCACCGGCGTCCGGACCCGCGCGCGTCGAATCGCACCGAGATCCAGTTGCCCCAGCACGAGCCCTTCGGCGATGGGGTCCCCCTGCGCCAACACCTCTCCCGCGGCGTCGCAAATCAGACTCTGTCCGCCAAAGTGGACACCATCTTCAAATCCCACGCGATTGCACCAGGCGATACCGCATCCCAAAAGTGAGGCGTAGGTGGTGAGTTGCTGGTGCCACCGCGACAGGTTGTCGGTTTCGCCAACCCGGAAGCCCTGGTCGGGACTGGCGGAGACGCCAAACAGGACATGGGCTCCATCCAGCGCGAGGAGGGTTGGGAGGATCGGGTGGAGCCAGTCCTCGCAGATCAACATTCCTGCGCGTCCGGGGGGGCTGTCATACGCGGCGCAGCGGTCGCCGGCCGCGAAGTAGCGCTCGTCCTCGAACATACCGTAGGTGGGGAGATAGACCTTGCGATGGAGATGGAGCAGCGCGCCCTGATGCCAGTGGCCGACCGCGATACAGAGTCGGTAGTCGGCCCGCTGCTCCACAAACGAGGCGATCAGGTCGGGGCCGGTTTTGGTGGCATCGGCAAGTGGTGTCAGTGCTGGAGCATCCAGCGGGAGGGCGACTTCCGGTGCAAGGTCCCGCAGGAAGTAGCCCGTCAACCCCAACTCCGGCGTGAGTACGACATCTGCTCCGGCGGCTGCGCTCCGGTGGTACCAGTGGAGGAGTCGCTCCTGGTTCGCAGCAACATCCCCGAGTACGGGGCGAAACTGCGCGCAGGCGAGGGTCAGGGTCCCATCGGGCATGGAAGAGAGGATAGCGGATAGGGGAGCCAGGTCCGAGCGGCGCTTACGCTGCCACCCCTGCCCAAGCTCCCGGCGGCTGCGCAGTTCACTCCCGCCCAAGCCCCCGGCGGCTGCGCCGCCACCCCCGCAAGCGGGGGGGGAGGGACGAAGAGGGAGCGAGAGGCACATCGGCCTTCGGCCAAAAAACTCAATTTTGATCTGCCTGACTTTCTCGCCGTGGTGGAGCAAGGACTGAACAGGTCCCCCCCCCGCTTGCGGGGGTGGTCGCGCAGCGACCGGGGGCTCTGCTCAGCGACCGGGGGCTCTGCTCAGCGACCGGGGGCTCTGCTCAGCGACCGGGGGCTCTGCTCAGCGACCGGGGGCTCTGCTCAGCGAGCGGGGGCTCTGCCTAAGGACTCCAACTCTTTCACTCCCACGACAACTGCACGCCCTCAGCCCACCGGGCATCCAGCGTGCCTGCCGGCAGTTCCAGTGTCGCCCAGGCTCCCTGGCAGCTCAGTTGCAAGGTGCCAGGTGGAAGGGCCGATCGAGTTGCCAGGATGTGCAGCTCCGCATCGAGAAACACCACATCCAGCGCGTACCGCATCCCCAGCATGTGGATCTCGTGACAGGGGATCAACAGGAGACCTTCACCTGCCGGAAATTCCCGGGTTCCCAATCGCCCCCTGAAGCGCGACCAAAACGAACGTGCCACGGTGACCCGTGGCACATGGATGCCGTTGCTACTGCGCAGCGTCAGGATCGCGCCATCCCGCACGGCCCGCAGCTTACCGGTTCGCCAGCTGTTCGTACACCGCGATCCCCGCCGGTCCCAGCAGCACTGTCAGCAGCGCAGGGAGGACGAAGAAGACCAGGACGAAGGACATCTTCAGGGGCGCCTTCTGGGCCTGCTGCTCGGCGCGCTGGCGACGCTTCAGGCGCATCTGGTCTGCCTGCACCCGGAGCACGTTGCCAATAGAGACCCCGAGCTTGTCGGCCTGCACCAGCGACGAAATGAACTGCATGAGGTCCGGATTTTGTGTCCGCTCTGCCATGTCCTTGAGGGCCTCGCGACGGGGTTTGCCCAGGCGCATTTCGTACAGCGCTCGACCGAACTCCTGAGGGAGAGGACCCTTGAGTTTTTCCACGACCTTTTGCAGAGCCATATCGAAGCCGAGGCCAGCCTCCACCGAGATGGTGAGCAGGTCCAGCGCATCCGGCAGCGTCCGGGTGATCATCGCTTTGCGCTGGTCGCCCTTCATCTTGACCCAGGTGGTCGGCAGGGTGTAGCCCACGGCACCGACAAAAGCCATGAACCCCGCCCCTTTGGCGGCTCCTTGCTGCTCCATGACCCCCATAAACCAGAGCATGATCGGCAGACCGTAACCGCAGATGTACTGCACGGCGACGATCGTGATGGGATTGAACGACAAACCAGCGGAGACCAGGCGCTTGCGCATCCGGTCGATGGCTTCCTGCGGAGTGATACGCCGGATCAGGCTGATGAACCGGTCGGTCAGCGGCTTCATGACCCGTTCGGAGAAGGGACGGCTCAGCTCCAGGTCCGTGAGGTCCACCGTGTTGGGGTCTTTGGCCATCTCCCGCAGACGAGCCTGGATTGCATCTTCGGAGTCCCCGGGCATCAGGGCCAGTACGATGCAGATCACTGCCAGGAAGACGACGATCGCGATGATGACAGGCATACGGGACGCTCCTCAGACTCTGGTGGGGTCTGTCGATTGCACGGAAGGGACTGAGCTAGACCTTGATGTCGACGATCTTGAAGATCATGAAGCCACCCATGAGCTGGAGCAGGAACGCCCATGCCAGCATGAGTTTGCCAGGCAGGGTGGTAAAGAGCGGGCTCATGAAGTCGGGAGCCATGCCGTAGATGCCCAGCATCATGGCGGGCGGCAGCAGGGTCAGGATGATCCCCTGCAGCTTGCCCTGGGCGGTGAGGGTCGCGATCTCGCCTTTGATACGGATGCGCTCCCGGATGGTGTGGACGATCTTGTCGATCACTTCCGCCAGGTTGCCACCGACTGTCCGCTGGATCTTCACACTCGTGACCACGAGGTCCAGGTCTTCGGAGGGAACCCGGTCGGTGATGTGGTCCAGTGCTTCCTCGACCGGTAGCCCCAGGTTGACCTCCCGGAGCATCCGGCGGAACTCGACACTGATGGGCTCGGGGGCTTCTTCCGCCACCAGCTCGATCCCCTGCAGAAAGGAGTACCCAGACTTCAGGGCATTCGAGACCAGAATCAGGGCATCCACCAACTGGGTGTCGATGTTGCGTACCCGCATGGTCTGCCGGAACTTCACATAAAAGCGGGGCAGAATGCTGCCGATGATGGCCAGCATGATCCCCAGGACCGGTGACTTCGTCAGCAGGAACGCGATCCCGCCCAGCATGCCCGCTGCCCCGACACAGAGCGCGACATACTCCGTATAACGAATCTGCAGGTCGGCTTTCTGGAACTCCAGAATCATCCGGCTGTAAAAGTCCCGCTTCTCAAACGCCTTGTCCATCTCTGAGAAAACGGTTTGCTTTTTGGCTCCTTTGCTTCCTGGCATCCGCAATGCGGCGGCCCCACCCATATCGGGCTCTGTGGCGAGAGCCTCAAGGCGCTCAGCTACGACAGCCGACTCGGAGCCGCCGCGCGAGAGGACATAGCCGATGGCGGCCACGATAAGGAACAGGAGTCCCAGCAGGACGGGTAGCGGCATGGCGCGGCTCCTTAAGTCACCGGCTCCCTGGCCTGCAGGCCGGGAAACCTCTGAATCACGATTAATCTCTAATGGCTTGGCTGTTTTTGGACCAGACTCCGTACATTGGCCTGAAATGTCAGGATTGCTACACTCCCTTCACCTTCGCGCTCGGCTCTGCGAGTCGGAACTAAGCCGGGCGGTGGCTGGCAAACAAGAGGAGGAAAGGGGTACTCATGTCCCTGAAAGCACTATCGATGGTCGGTGGCGGGCTGCTGGTCGCGTTGTTGGGAACGTTTAGCGCGCTAGCGGAACCAGCGAGCACAAACTCCGCAGCAGCGTCGGAGATCTCCCGGGGGGAGTACCTGGTACGGGTTATGGGCTGCGCTGACTGCCATACGCCCAAAGGCATGGATGCTCGTCCGATCCCCGGCATGGAACTCGCCGGGCATCCAGCCGACGCCCCCCTCCCGGTCTGGCGACGGGAGATGTTCCAGGACAACATCCTCGCGACGATCAATCTCAGCTTCACGGCCTTTGCTGGCCCCTTTGGCATAGCAGTCGCCGGAAATCTCACCCCCTGTCCGGACACCGGCATTGGGCAAAAGACCGCTGACGAACTGATCAAGTCCTGGCGGACTGGGAAGCACTGGAAGGAAGACCGGATGGTCCTCCCACCCATGCCGATGGACGCCTATCAGCACCTGACCGATGAAGACATCCGTGCGATCTTTGCCTACCTGATGTCCCTGCCAGCGGTCTACAACGACTGCCCCAAGAGTCAGATGGTGACCATGCCTGGATCTGCAGCGCCGAAGCCGTAGTCGGACGGCGTGCACCAATCGCCCGACGGCGAGCCTAACAACCAGTTGGTACAAGCAGCAAAGGGGGCCATCAGGCCCCCTCTGCGTAGAACTGTAATCACCGGGTTGTCGCGCCTAGCGCCCGATCTTGATCCCCTCCGGTGGGAAAAACATCTGCCGGTCGAAGTCGATGCCGTAGGCCTCGAACTTCTCCAGGAACTTCGGCAGGATCCCGGTGGCCCGGAAGTCGCCGATGACCTTTCCATCAGCGAAGCCCTCCTGCTTGAAGATAAAGATGTCCTGCAGAGTGATCTTCTCCCCTTCCATCCCGACCACTTCGGTGATGTGGGTGATCTTGCGGGCACCATCCCGCAGACGTGCCACCTGGACCACGACATCCACCGCGCTCGCGATCTGTTCCCGGATGGCCCTCACGGGGAGGTCCATGCCTGCCATGAGCACCATGGTTTCGAGGCGGGAGAGCATGTCGCGGGGCGTGTTCGCATGGGCGGTCGTCAGTGATCCGTCGTGACCGGTGTTCATCGCCTGGAGCATGTCCAGCGCTTCGCCACCGCGACATTCCCCCACCACGATGCGATCCGGGCGCATACGCAGGGAGTTCTTCACCAGGTCGCGGATGGTGATCAGGCCTTTCCCCTCCATATTGGCAGGACGGGTTTCCAGCGTCACGACATGCTCCTGCCGGAGCTGGAGCTCGGCGGCATCCTCGATGGTGACGATCCGCTCAGAGTTCGGAATGAAGCTGGAGAGGACGTTGAGTGTGGTGGTCTTACCGGACCCCGTACCGCCGCTCACCACAACGTTGAGTCGCGCTTCCACACAGCAGCGGAGGAACTCCGCCATCCAGTCAGTCAGTGTCCCAAAGCCCACCAGGTGATTGATGGTGAAGGGGTCCTTCGAGAACTTACGGATGGTGATGGTCGGACCAGAGAGCGCCAGCGGCGGAATAATGGCATTAACGCGGGAGCCATCGGGCAGACGCGCATCCACCATGGGGGTCGACTCATCGATGCGACGGCCCAGGGGGCTGACGATCTTCTCGATGATGCGTGTGACATGGGCATCATCAATGAATTTCCGGTCGGAGAGGGTCAGACGTCCCTTGCGTTCGCAATACACCATGTAGGGGCCGTTGACCATCACTTCCGTGACATCCGGGTCTTCCAGCAAAATGTTGATGGGGCCGTAGCCCAGGATTTCGTCGAGCAGGTCATGCAGGATGATCTCGCGCTCTGCCCGGGAGAGGGGTCGCTCCACCCGGGTGAACTTCTCCATGATCATGTTGCTGACTGTCTGCCGAACGAGATCTTTGTTCTCTTTGTCGTCCAGCAGATGGGGGTCCATCTCCTCCACTATCTCCTCATGGAAGCGGAGCTTGATGTCCCGGAAAGGGTCAGCCGCCGCTGCCCGTCGCGACAGAATCTCAGACCGGCTCCGGGGATTCAGCATCGCGCCATCGCCGCCGCCGCTCTGGCCACCGCTACCAGCGGGCCCGCCCTCGACTGCCCGTGATTTAACTTCCGCTGAGATCCGATCCGCTAGACCCATGGCCGTGGAGGCTCCTTTAGGACATCGACACCAGCAGGCTGGTGCGACCTGTTGCGAGGGGCACTGGCAGCAGCAGTCACGCCGGGACACCGACAGACGCTGCCTGTCTGTAATGTCCGGACCTCAGACGCAGGAGAGAACCAGCCTGGGGACACAATAAAGATGGCGGCGCGTATCATGCCCGGACGCCGCAGACCCGCCCGAACCATAGTCGGGCCCCAGGAGTCGTTAGCAGGTATGGTCACCTCCCTCCGCTCTGGCTGGCTGCTGCTGGCCCTCCTCTCCCTCCCGCTCCTGGGAGTCTCTGCCTGGGCTGCCCCCAATGCGATCGCCAAGGCTCCGGCGATCGAGGGGCCCCTGGGCAAGGAGACTGGGCGCGTGACTGGGGAAGGGGTCCTGACCCTGAAAATCATTCCGGACAAGGCCGATGAGCCGGTGATCACCATCGGTCGTGCGGTCCGGGTGCAGCTCACCGCCGCCGCAACTCCATCAGCGGTGGCTGGACATCCCTTCGAACTCTTTGTCGCAGTCACGCCGCTGACAGCCGATGACACCCCGGATCTCACGCAGGTCTTTGCCCGCTGCGGCACGATTCACGCTGACGGGACCCCAGCCGTTCCGGCCAAAGCCATTTCGGTCACCTCGACCAAGCCTGCCAAGGGCAAAGGTGAAGGTCGGGCAACCTACTCGGTGGCAGAAACCCCGCAGATCGCGGTAGGGCTCCTGGACATCCCGCGCCTCTTCAACGCAGTCGGGGTCGGGGCGGAGGGACGCCTCGAACTCCCTGCCACAGCCTTCAGTCTTGCCCTGGAGAAAAACGGTACCCTCCGCTTCTACGCCGAATCCCCCTCCAAAAATGAAACGCTGGCGATGATGGTGGAAGTCTCTGAATGGCATTACACCAGCCCGCCAGGCGTATGATGCCCCGGTGCATCCCGACTTCCTGACTCTCACGCTCCGGCAGGTTCAGATGTCCTACGGCTCCTCTCTCCCCGCTGTCCAGTGCCTCTTGCTGGCAGCGCTGCTCCTTCTGACCAGTTGCGGCGGCCAGTCCGCCCAGCCCAACAAAGCTGATACCTCAGCTCAGAGCCCACCCCAGCCGGGTGATGCAACCCCTTCGGCCGAATCTTTCGACCCCAGCGCACTGCAGGGAGGGGATCCGGTGCCCCCAATGTTCGACCCCGCCGTGGCAGGACAAACGGACGCCGCCGAGCCCGCCGCCACAGTCCCGGGCCCGCTGGCCGCAGGGCTGCTGGAAGCGGAAGCCCGGGCGAAGGTAGTGCTGGTCGAGAACGGGCAACCAATGGAAGTCGCGACCGACTGGCCAGTCCGGATCCGGGTGGAAGCGGTCCCCAGCGATCGTGGCCATGAGATTCGGGCGTCGCTGGCGACTCCCGAGCCCAAAAGCGAAGGGGGCTTCCTCTTCTTCTCCGGGAGTACTGGTGGTGGTCCCGACATTCCCCCTGCTCCAGGATCCAATGTCCGGGCCGGGACCGATGAAAAAGGGCACTGGCACTACGGCATCATGGAAACGCCGACGCCGGTCGGGCTGCTGAATGTCGCGGACATCGCCGGCCGGAGCGGCAAGCTCTATCCCCCCGATGCGACCATCCCGGAGTCCACCCATGTCGACATGTTCGAAGCGGTCATTGACACGGCCGGCATCTGTACGCTGACCGCCGCCGGGACCCTCCCGGATCAGCGACGGCTGGTCATTACTGCTACTTCAACGGGCCCGGTCCAGGCAACGCAGGCGACACCCGCCGATGCCGCTCCGGCACCAGCGTCTTAAACGCTGGCTTCTGACAGGGTTGGAGTTCGACTACACCCCGATGGGGTGCCAAACGGTTTTGAGCTCGACTGTATCGGCGATCCACCAGGGCGACGCGGTCCGGTCGGTGGTCCAGTCTGTCTCCGATAAGCCGTCCCGCACCACGACCCGCTTCACATTCGCCACCCCCTCGCGCTGCATCAGTGCCGCCTCCTTGGGGTCCCCGGCGGCATACACGACGGCGTTGACATCCATATGGCTGGCGAGCGGGGGCAACAGTTCATGGCGATAGCCCGTCAGGATGTTCACGACTCCCCCCGGGAGGTCGCTGGTCGCCAGGATCTCACCAAGCGTGACCGCCGGCAGCGGATTGGTCTCTGAGGCCATCACGACGGTCGTGTTTCCCGCCACGATGACTGGAGCCAGAAGCGAAACAAGTCCCAGAAGCGCCGGGGAGTCCGGAGGAACCAGGACCACAACTCCTGTCGGTTCCGGGAGCGTGAAGTTGAAGTAGGGGGCAGCCACAGGATTCACGGTGCCGAGGAGCTGGGAGTACTTGTCCGCCCAACCGGCGTACCAGACCAATCGGTCCACGCTTGAGTCCAGCTCTTTGGCGCATAGCTTTACTGATTTCCCGGTCTTCGCCAATTCATCCAGCAATTCGGCGCGTCGTTGCTCCAGCACCTCCGCCATTCTGTACAGGATTTGACCGCGATTGTAAGCAGTTTTTGCGGCCCAGCCTCCTTGAGCCTTCCGGGCCGCGACTACCGCATCCCGGGCATCCTTCCGACTCCCCTGGCAGATGTTCGCTATGAGGGAATCGCCGTGGCGCAGGGGGAGGGTGCGCCCCGACTCGCTCCGGGGAAACTGCCCCCCAATGCAGAGTTTGTATGTCTTGAGGACCGGCAGACGCGGATTCATTCGTGGGCTCCTCTAGTCGACCTGCAGGTACGCGTGGAGGCCGTGCAGCCCCCCCTCGCGACCGAAGCCGGATTCTTTGTATCCCCCGAAGGGGCTGGCGGGGTCGAACTGGTTGTAGGTGTTAGCCCAGACCACGCCGGCCCGCATGGCGGCGGTGAGATGAAAGATCTTGGAGCCCTTCTCCGTCCAGATCCCCGCCGAGAGCCCATAAGGGGTGTTGTTCGCTTTCTCGATAGCCTCAGCTGGTGTACGAAAGGTCTGAATCGCCAGGACCGGACCAAAGATCTCTTCCTGGGCGATCCGATGGGACTGCGCGACACCGGTGAAGAAGGTCGGTGGAAAGTAGTACCCCTGACGCGGCAGGGGACAGGGGCTTGACCACCGGACTGCCCCCTCGGCCTCGCCGCTGGCCACCAGCTCCTGGATCTTCGCCAGTTGCTCCGCCGAGTTAATGGCTCCGATGTCGGTGTTCTTATCCAGCGGATCGCCCACGCGCAGGGTGGCGATCCGGTCGCGCAGCTTTCGGACGACCACATCGTGGACCGACTCCTGCACCAGGAGTCGGGAGCCCGCGCAGCAGACATGCCCCTGATTGAAGTAGATCCCGTTGATGATCCCTTCCACTGCCTGATCGAGGGGGGCATCCTCACAAACGATGTTCGCTGCTTTCCCGCCGAGCTCAAGCGTCAGTCGCTTGCGGGTCCCGGCAACTGCCGCCTGGATCAGTTTGCCGACTTCCGTGGAGCCAGTGAAAGCGATTTTGTCGATGCCAGGATGCCCGACCAGCGCGACTCCGGTCTCCGGTCCGCCGGGGAGGATGTTCACGACTCCCGGCGGCAGGTCCAGATCCTGCAACAGCTGAGCAAGATGCAGGGCCGTAAGGGGGGTGGTCTCCGCTGGCTTCAGGACCACGGTGTTCCCACAGGCCAGGGCCGGCGCGATTTTCCAGGCTGCCATCAGGAGGGGGAAGTTCCAGGGAATAATCTGCCCTGCGACTCCCAGCGGCGCAATGCGTCGATGCGGAAAGGCCCATTCCAGTTTGTCGGCCCAGCCGGCGTAGTAGAAGAAATGCGCTGCCGCCAGGGGGATGTCGATATCCCGGGACTCCCGGATTGGTTTGCCCCCATCCAGCGACTCCAGCACCGCGAACTCCCGGGCCCGCTCCTGCAGCATCCGGGCGATGCGGAAGAGGTACTTCGCCCGCTCTTTCCCTGGCATCCGGAACCAGTGGGAGTCGTAGGCTTTGCGTGCGGCTTTGACAGCCCGATCGACCTCGGCGGCCCCACACAGGGCCACTTCAGCCAGGGGCTTTCCAGTGGCCGGGTTCAGGGTCGTGAAGGTGCGACGTCCCTTCGCGGCGACGAAGCGTCCATCAATAAACGCGTCGTAGTGCCCCTGCAGCCGGGCGATGCCGGGGTCTTCCGGGGCGGGGGCATACTCCCAGGCGGTCCCGAATTCCAGATGCGGGGCGGGGGCCGGACGCTGATGCCGGGACCGGCCATTCGGACTCCCAGGCGCTGCTGCGCTCGCGGTCCGGGATGTCGTGGGAGCTTTCGCCATCGGCCTGTCAGTCCTTCGTGAAGTAATCCCCACCGGCATAGCGCCCGGTGGTGGTCCGCTCCAGTTGCATCAGCAGGTCGTTGACCAGGCTCGAGGCACCGAAGCGGAAGCGGTCCGGTGTCAGCCAGGCATCCCCCAGCGTCTCTTTCACCAGGACCAGGTAATGAAGCGCGAGCTTTGATGTCGCGATGCCGCCGGCGGGCTTCATGCCGATCCGGATGCCGGTGGCGTAGTAGTAGTCCCGGATCGCTTCCAGCATGACCAGCGTTACGGGCAGCGTGGCATTGACTGCGGCCTTGCCAGTGCTGGTCTTGATGAAATCGGCACCGGAGCGCATGGCGATTTCGGAGGCGAGCCGCACCTGGTCATAGGTCTCCAGTTCGCCGGTCTCCAGAATCACTTTCAGATGCGCCGGACCGCAGGCCTCCCGGATCGCCCGAATCTCGCTGGCGACTTCATGGAAGCGTCCGGCGAGAAAGGCGCCCCGGTTGATCACCATGTCGACTTCATCCGCGCCCTGACGCACTACCCATTCGGTTTCCTGCACCCGCAGTCGTAAGGGGGCCTGACCGGAAGGGAAGGCGGTCGCGACCGATGCGACTTTGATGCTGGTGCCAGCGAGGCACTCTTTTGCCAGCGCCACAAATGGCGGGTAGACACAGACCGCCGCCACCGCAGGGAGCTCCGGGAAACGGGGGTCGGGCTGACGCGCCTTCGCACAGAGCGCCCGGACTTTTCCCGGCGAGTCCTTCCCCTCCAAAGTCGTGAGATCCACCATGGACAGGGCGAGGCGGAGCCCCTGGACCTTGGTGGCTTTTTTCAGGCTCCGCTTGGTCGCCCGTTCCGCCCGGACGGTCACCGCCACCTGATCCACGGTCGGTACACCCCAGCGATCCCGCAAATGCAGGTTGTCGCGGGCGGTGAGCAGGGGTGGGGAAGCGGCAGCGATGCCCATGATCCGGATTGTACAGGGACCGTCCCACCGCGCCGTAACCGACTGGGAAGTCCGGTACACTCAGATGCAGATGCTCACGACCCTGGCCATCGCGATTCGGGCCATCCTGAACAATCGCCTCCGGAGCAGCCTCACGATGCTGGGGATTGCCATCGGGATTGCCGCCGTGATCGCACTCCAGGCGATCGGTGAGGGACAGAAAAAGGCTCAGCTTGAGATTTTTGAAAAGATGGGCGCGAATCGCATCATGGTCTTTCCGGGGTGGGGACGGCGCGGTGGTGTCAGCCAGGTCTCTGCCACCCTGAAGCTGGAAGATGCCGAAGCCTTCCTGGATCTGCCGCAAGTGCAGCGGGTCTCCCCGGCCAACTTCGTACAGGTCCGGGCAAAGTACCTTGCGAACTCCCTGCAGACCCAGGTCATCGGGGTCCTGCCGGAGTACATCGAAGTCGAGAACTACACCTTCAAGTACGGCGAAATGTTCACTGCCAGTGATGTCACGTCCTGGGGACGTGTCTGCATTCTGGGGCACAAGACAGCGACCGATCTGTTCGGAAGTCGCAATCCAGTTGGTGAAGAAATCCGGCTTGCTGGCAAGGCGTTCCGGGTGATCGGTGTCTTCAATGCCAAGGGGGATCTGGGCTGGTTCAATCCCGATGAACAGATCGTGGTGCCTCTCACAACCAACTGGACCAAGCTCGGGGCCAGTGATGGCGTGCAGCAGATTACGCTCCAGGCCCGCTCTGATGCGGACTTATCAGCGGTTGAGGATGCAGTACGCGACATCCTCCGGACCCGGCATGCCGCCTATCGTCGCAATGAAGACCTCTTTAATGTCTTCAACGCTGCCGAAATGCAGGCGCAGCGCGAGGCAGCGAGCAAGATGATTTCCTCCTTCCTCCTGGCGGTCGGAGGCATCGCGCTCTTCATCGGCGGAGTCGGGATCATGAACATCATGCTGGTGACCGTCACCGAACGGACCCGCGAGATTGGATTGCGCAAAGCGATCGGCGCGACCCCGGTGGGCATCATGAGCCAGTTCTTGACCGAAGCGATTGTCCTCTGCACGATGGCGGGATTCCTTGGAGTCGCCGGGGGTGTGGGGATCGCGCAGTGGATGGCGAAATCAGCGGAGACCCTGCAGTTCCCGGCCCCCATCATTCAGCAGAATGCGATCTGGATTGCCGTGGGGGTCAGCGTGACCATCGGTCTGATCTTTGGGACCACTCCGGCCCTGAAAGCCTCCCAACTCGACCCCATTCGCGCCCTGCGGCACGAATAGCTCTCAGCCAGCGCACCAGGCAGCAGGCTATTGCGCCCCAGGCACCAGGGGGGAGTCGGCGATGCGGGTGAGCCAGAAGTCCAGCACGCGCTCAGCGTCACTTTCTGCACTTTCCGGTCCCGAGAGTCGGATGTGCAGGCTGTCGGGGCTGGGACTCTCGTACAGAAAGTGGGTCGGCCAGTCATGCCCAGGATTGGCAAACGTGACTCGACGGGTCGATGGCTCACAGGTTACCAACGGAAATGTCGAGGGGCTTTGTTCGCCGCCGGGGTAGGGGCAGAGGACTACCACGCCCTGTTCGATGTTGATCCGCTCGAACTCGAAAAAAATGACACGTCCGGTGTTGTCGTACTGACGACTCAGACTCAGCACCATGCCCCCAGAAGGCGGGGCATAGATCGCCTCGAACGACCCACTCCGCCAGTGCCCCGTGAGCCAGTCCAGACTGGCAATCTGTGCTTCCGGTGTCAGGACCGCAGGATCAGACATCGCCGGGACCACCGGCAAGATGACGACAGACAGGAGCGCCAACGCTCCTATCAGCCAGGATCGTGCGGACATCAGGGCTCTCCTGTGGGCTGCATGACTTCGGCACTCGGGAAGCGTACCGCGATCGCCACAAACGACACGACCGGCACCAGGGCCGGCCGCTGCAAGGGAACGTAGTTCGCGGAGCTGCTGCATGTGGCTCTGAAGTGGTCGCCAACAGAGCAGGCGAGATTGCAGATGTGCTTACTGAGGACTCGAGAGCGGTTTGCTGCCAGGCAGCAGGTCGAGGTACTGGAGTGGGACCGTGGGGTCCGACGAGGGCAACTCCCGCACATCGTCGGCGGCGGAAGCATGAGGCCCAGGCGTGACCGGGTCGTTGGCAAGGGGGGTCAGACGTGGATCCATGACTGACTTCAGGAGGCCAGTCTCCGGATCGCGGAATGTAAAGCGCATTGGAGGCTCCTTGGGGCGTCTCTTCCCTGAGTCGCCCGGCAAACTAAAGGTACTACGCTGCGTTGCCCGGACCCTGACTCCGCAGTAGCCTCAAACGGCCCTCCAGCAACTGTGGACTCGCCCCATCAGCCAGATGCTGACTTGTGCGAACCCCCATGGCGCGCTGGCCATGGCTACAAACACTGGACTGTACTGCGGTGCATTCCACTATACCATACTCTGGCCACGGCAGTCATGCGAGCCGAGGCGGTACGGGATTACGTATCTCGGCGACCGGGTCGGTGTTTCCTGGACACCCTATGAGATGCGCGAAACCGTCGGAAGGTTCATGCCGCAGCAGGTGAGGTATCAGCATCGGCCGTCTCCGGCGTGCAGAGATTCCAGCCTAAAGCAGTAAGTGCCTCGTGGATCGGCTCCTTCGCCGTTGGCTCCATGATGAGCAGGCAGATATTGCCCCACTGACGTGCCCGGGCGAGGCCAAAAGCCTCTTCCGCTTCCTTCAGGAACGTCACAAACTGCGCGCTGGTCGGCAGCGCCTCGGGATTCTTTGGCTCATAACCCAGTTCGTCCCGGAGCTTAATCGGCAGCTTCGCCAGCGCTGCCTCCTCGATGGGAGCCAGGACACCGACGCCGTAGGCCATCATCCAAATCGGCGCGAAGGCCGCCGATTGAGCGGAGTATTTGCGGAACCACTTCAGATGCTGCGACGCGTTGACTTTTGTCTTCAGGTACACGGGGCGGAACTTGGTCAGCTCGCCGAGCGCGACCAGATAGTCCTTCTCGTTCCGGACCAGCCAGTTCGCCATCTCCCCGACTTCGGCATCCGGGAGATTGGCGACAAAGGTCAGGAAGTCAGGGGTGGGGGGCGTCGTCATAGTGCGACCGAGTGTAACGCAGGGGTCCGCTGGCTCAAAGCGAAAAACCCACTGGTTCAAGCGGGTCTTGACAGCGCAGAAAGTATGAGTACATTATGCTCAAGATTCATGCGGAAACGCACGAAGAAACGAAGAGGAGGCACGTCACATGTACCGCACTCAGCTGGGCCGGCCGCAGTCTGGCCTCTATCGCATCAATCTCAGCCGGGCTATCGATGATCGCCCGCAGGGTCCGATCATGCCGGTGAATGTCTGGGAAGAAGGAGAGGTCCTTTACCTGGAGGCGGCGGTTCCCGGGATCTCGGCCGAGGCCCTCGACATCACCATTCAGGACACCCGGCTGACCCTCC
This sequence comes from bacterium, assembly GCA_022072165.1. Classification (NCBI taxonomy): domain Bacteria; species bacterium. The sequence goes on from JAJVIF010000001.1 coordinate 37,686, forward strand.
GGGTCGCCGCACCGGTCCCCTCCGAGGAGCGAACCTACCTCCTGCGGGAGCAGTTCCCGATGGAGGCCGAGCGACGGCTGCGACTTCCCTACCCGGTGGAAGTCGATCAGGTGACTGCTGTCCTGCGTGATGGCATCCTCACTCTGACCCTGCCCCGGCAGACCACCCCCAACGGCAACCGCATTCAGGTCCAGGCGGGTTAACCGCGCCTGTTCGTTCACACTCCAGACCTGCAAGCGACACCCCGGTCTCCCGGGGTGTCGTGTGGTTTACAGGTAAGACATTTGTTGCGAATCAGGTCTGCTACGGGTTCTCGATGGTCCAGCTGCCATTGACCAGACTCAGCGAGGTGTGAAAGCGATAGCAGCGGGCATAGAGCCGCTGATCGCCATCCAGAAATTGCAGCGTCTGCACGTCGGGGAACTCCTCGCCGATGGTCACGGCATAGACCTGGATTCCCTTTTTCTGCTCCCCCTGCTTCAGCAGAAACACCTGCCCATCGGCAGTCCCGGCAGCGACCAGTCCCTGTCGGTCGACCGCGATGGAGGTGACGGACACGAAGTCGTCCAGGTAGTAGCTGAAAGCCTGGTCCCACTTCCCGTCGGTGTTCTGAGAATAGAGATACACATCCCCCCACTCGGTGCCGACTGCGAAGTGCCCTGCGGTTCCGAGACTGACCGCCGTAATCCCGATGTCTTCAAACTCATCCCAGTAATCCAGGGATGCAGCTTCCTGGTAGCCCTCTTCACCCCCCGGAATCCAGAGCCCCCCTTCCCCGTACTCGTTCCCATTGAGCACCCAACCGCTGTCGTTGACAGCGATACAGTTCACCCTGCCCTTCGAAACAAACTCCCGACTTAGCAGGAGATCCCAGGGCGCCTGCTGGTCCCAGCCTGTGGGACGTGCCCGTAACTCAAAGTTGCCGGCAGAAGTGCCGTAGGCCAGATAGCTGGTGCCACCGAAAGCAAGGGCTGTTATGGCTGGCGGCTGCTCGATTTCGTAGCTCACTTCATAGGCGTACACCCAGGAGTCGGGTTGTTCGGTAAAGACTTCAATCTGGCCTTTGTTGGTGCCGATCGCCAGCAGCGATGTCCCACCCATCGCGAGTGATGTGATCACTACCGAGGTGTCATTAAAGCTCCGGTCGAGCAGCGTCGTGGGCTGTCCCTGGAGGTCGTATCTGATGATCCGGAAGTTGCCGCCCTCCGCGAGTGCGAGCAGCATCGGATCAGCGCTGGCGGCCATCATCGTGTTAGTCACGACCGCTGGTTGCTCCAGGGGTGCCTCCGCTACGGGCTCTGCTACAGCGAGTCCGGGCAGCAGACTGCCCAAGAGTAGCGTCAAGACAAAACTGTAGAGGAAGCGGGGTGTCTGACGAGTCATAGCGTGGGTCCCTTCGGTGGTTGTGTGACCTCATAGCATCCCGCAAAACTGCTGCTTCAGGAAGTAGCGGTGCGACGGGTTCGCGACCGACCCGCGGGGCGTGGAGGTGGCATCAGACTGGTCAATGCGAGATACCGTTCCAGCAGAAACGCCACACGTTGGGTGTCCGAGAGCGTCCCGCGAAGTTTGTAAGCCTTATCGACCGCCTTATCGAGCAACTGGTGGGCTCTCTGGAGGTCTACAGGCATCGTGAGTGGATCGTAAAGATCAGCGAGAGACGCTCCCGGATGAGCAGCACGGGCATCCAGCACAGACTGCGCAGCAGACTCAATGGCGGCTTGCTGTGCTGCTGTGGCGTCCACCGGCCAGGGGAAATTGTTGTAGACGATGTCCTTGGAGAAGCGGTAACGACTTTCGAGCCTTCCCCCGATGTTTGCGAGCCAGGCGACCTGCATCGATGAAGTGAGGATTCCGAAATGGAAAAGAGTCGCCTTGCGGGTGACATAGAGAAGATTAGACGCCAAGGTATCCGGAGGAAGATAAGCCACAGGAATGTACCGGCGACGTTCAGATGAGACGCCAGGAAACACCAGATACGGTTCTGACGAAAAATTCTCGACATGAAAACTGGTAGGGGTGGCAGCCAATGCTCTCGTCGATTCGCTTCGACTCGCGAGTCGAAAGTCACGCACAGCCTGTACTCGCTGCAAAACTAGCGGCATCCGGCGAAGTTCTTCCGGTGGGCAGTCCTTTAGCCAGAGGCACCAACGCTGGTACCCATTGATAAGCTCATCAGCGCCGATCCATGGTCGGAACCACTTCTTCGCTCCTGGCTCTTCCTGCACAAACGCCTGCATCTCAGACTCGGTGAAGAGATAGTAGCCGCCATCGATCGGCTTGTTCCCGATGCCGATTTCAGGGCAGTCGCAGATGGGTGATGAGCGTCGCTTGATGGTGATGTTGGGGCCATCGACCAGATACGGATTAATGGTAGATGCGGCGCTCGCCAACGGCGGTCCTTTGGGGTCCTCGTAGTCGTAAATGACCTTTCCCGCCAATTCCTGATGCCCAAAGCCGATGATGACGCAGTGCACGGCGGCAGCGCCGCGAGCTTCACTGGTCCAGGCGAACGTGCGATGCGCGAAGTGGATGTTGATCCCCTGCTGAAGCAGTTCATCCCACAGCACTCCGACCTGCTCACCCTGGGTGATGGAGTTGGTTGAGACAAAGGCGCATCTGACTGCTGTTCCTTTGGTGTACCTGGCTGCGAGCAGGTACCAGCAACACACATAGTCAAGCAAACCAGCGTTACGGACTCCCAAGAAAACTCGTTCTGCATCCCTCCGCTGCTTGGCATCCATCATCTTGCCGCCCACAAATGGCGGATTGCCGAAGACGTAGCTCATCTGTTCTGCTGGCACGATTTCGGACCATGAAACCTCACACGCGTTCGCATGGAGGATAGTGGAGGCGGTCTCCAGCGGGATGCGGGCGAACCACTGGCCGAATTCTGCACCGGCCTTTGTGTTCATCTGGTGATCCATCAGCCAGAGGGCCACCTGGGCGATCTGAGCCGGGAACTCCTCGATCTCAATGCCAAAGAACTGATCGACGTCGAGAAGTACCAGTTTGTCGATGTTCAGTTCAAGCTGCGCTCCCCGGCCGCTGCCATGCTGTACACGAAGCAAAGCGAGCTCCAGCTCACGTAGCTCTCTGTAGGCAATGACGAGAAAGTTGCCGCACCCACATGCCGGATCCATAAATCGCAGAGACCGCAATTTGTTGTGGAAAGTCCTGAGCTTCGCGGGTGAGCGTTTGACCTTCTCAAACTCCGCCCGCAGTTCGTCTAAAAAAAGCGGCTCGATGACCTTGAGGATGTTTTGCTCGGACGTGTAATGCGCTCCAAGGTTGCGACGGGCTTTGGGGTCCATCACGGACTGAAACAGCGCCCCGAAGATCGCCGGACTGATGCCACTCCAGTTCAGTGCGCAACACTTCAGCAGCTGCTCACGCATTCGTCGATCAAAGCCTGGTACTCGCAGGCACTCACCAAACAGTCTGCCATTGACATATGGGAGACTGGCCATGTCCTCATCGAGTGTGGTCAAGCGCTGGGCAGGCGGTGTGTTGAGTACTTCGAAAAGGGCGTGCAGCTTCGGCCCAAGATCGCTGCCATCAATCGCAGTTTTCGACTCCAGGTAGTCCATAAAAATGCCCTGCGGGTTGAAAATCCCGGTGTCATCCGCGAACAGGCAGAACAGGAGTCGTACGAGCAGTACTTCAAGGTCATGCCCGATGTACCCGCTGGCCTTGAGCTGATCATGAAGCAGTCCCATGCTCTCCGCAGCCTGCAGATTGACCGGGTCCTGTTCACGGTAGCTACGAGGCTCATAACCCGCGATGAAACCAAAGAGCTTCAGATGCCCAGCCAGTTCGTCCAGCCCAAACTCCCAGTGCTCGTCATCCTCCAGGTCGTACAATCGAAACCGCTGAAAGTTGGACACCAGGATGTATCGGGGGAGTTCGTGATCGGCCAGCCCATGAAAGTACTCTCTGGCCTGCTGATATGCCCGGTCCAGATTCTTGCCAGCTGACTTCTGCTCAATCAACAGCAGGCCCGGCCACAAGAGATCGATAAACCCTGTGCGGTCTCCAGTCTGGTGAACTTTCCTCTCGAAGCTCGCGACTCGGCGTCGATGTACTCCAAACACTCCCAAAAACTCGTCCAGAAAGGTTTTCGCCTCAGCCCGTTCCGAAGTGGCATCCGCCCACGAACGACTGAACTCAATGGCCCGGTTCCGGATGTCGCTCCACTGCAGTGGCGGCATGGGTCCTCCTGAACGTGTGAAAAAGCAAGCCCCGGCATTGTAGCCGGGGCGCTGCGGTCTGGTCGATGCTCTCCTGAGTCCCTAGCGGCTGCCGTAGTAACTCTGGGTGATCGGAGCGTCGATGTGGGTCGTCTTCCGCTCGAGGAGCTGGAAGTCGTGGGGGCTGGAGGCGGCGCGCAGGGCGGTCTTGTAGCTGATCTTCTGCGCCCGGTAGAGGGCCAGGAGGTACTGGTCGAAGGTCATCATGCCATCTTCCCGACCTTCTTCCATAGCCGCCTTGATCATCGCGGTCTCTTCCGGGTTGATGATGAACTCCCGGATACGGGCGGTGGCGATCATGCTTTCCATGGCCGGAATACGCCCGTTCTCGATGTCCTGCCGGGGGAGCAGGCGCATGGAGAAGGCGGCGTAGATGGTTTCCGACAACATGATGCGGGCCTGGCGCTGCTGGTCTGCCGGGTAGTAGTCGATGACGCGGTTCACCGTCTGCACCACGTCGAGGGTGTGCAGGGTGGTGAGCACCAAGTGACCGGTGATGGCCGCGGTCATGGTGGTGTTCACCGTCTCCTTGTCGCGCATTTCACCCACGAGGATGACATCGGGGTCTTCGCGCATCGCCGCCCGGAGGGCCGTGATGAAGGAGTCGGTATCGATCCCCACTTCGCGCTGATTGATCATGCAGTTGTTGTCGAAGTGGAAGAACTCGATGGGGTCCTCGATCGTGATGATGTGGAGGTTTCGCTCCCGGTTCATCAGGTCGATCATGGCCGCCAGGGTGGTCGACTTCCCGGACCCCGTGGTGCCGGTGACGATGATGATCCCGCGCTCGGCTTCCCGGGAAATCTTCCCGAGAACCGGCGGCAGGTTCAGTTCTTCCATCGTCGGGATGTTGTAGATGACCAGGCGGAGGACCAGCCCGATTTCGCCCTTCTGACGGAAGAAGTTCACACGGAACCGCCCCGGGAAGTCTTCCGGCGCGAACGAAAAGTCGATTTCGTTCTGCTCGTCGATCAGGAACTCGCGCTTCGGACCGAGCAGGATGCGGGAGAAGTCTTCCATATCCTGACGGGTCAGCTTGGGCAGATCGATCTGCTGCAGCTTGCCGTCGATGCGCATCCACGGGGGCCGGTCGACCCCGAGGTGCAGGTCGGATGCGCCCTTCTCGTACACGAGATTGAGCAGGTTTCGTACTGAACGAGCGTCAGCCACAGGCGCGGTACCTCACAGAGTCAGGGTCGGTGCCTTAAGGCCGGATCCCCAGAGGGACGCGGCGGGAAGCGGGCGTTGGATTGTACCGCAGACCCGCCCTCGAACTACGAAATTTCCCCGACCTGGATCTGCATCCGACGAGAAGTTCCGTGAGCGCAGCGGCCTCAGGATACGTCTCGTTTGCTTGAGCACTTACTGCCAACCGACATTGGGGCCGCCTGCCGGGACCCCGTGCCCCAGGATGCAGCCGGTCCAGTTCACGCTTGGCCCGCCGGGGGTGCCGTTGAGCGCAATTGCAACAGCAGCGTAGCGGTAGTAGATCGAACCAAAAGTTGGCCAGGGGCTGGTCTGATACGACGTCAGCGTGTCGGCGTTCCAGATCCGGATGCCATCGTACTGCCCGCTGCAGGTAATGACCTGGGCTTCCCCCTGGTCTGCCAACAGGGCACCAGTGCTGTCGACCTGATCGATCCCGATGTCCGCAGGACGGCTCCAGTTGATCGCGCCAAAGTCGCCCGGAGCGCTGACCGTGATAGTGGTGAGGTCACACTCCAGCCTGGCGATGAACGCATTATTGCTGTCGGGCTGCCAGAGCATGAGGAACTCAGCGTTCCGTTCGTTATAGACAAAGTCATGGATCTTGTTCACCGAGGGTGGCCCGATTTCAGGGATCGTCGACAGGTCCTTGGGGAACCCTGAGTCCACAGGATCCAGGGTGTAGCCCGTGCTCTTTTCCCACATGTGCAGGACGTTCTGCTGATCGACCCCGTAGATGTTCCCGAGGCGGTCCAGCGTCAGGGCGACCGGGACAATCGTCCCGGTAGAGATGAGATTCATCGTGGTCGGCAACGGGCCAGATGTCACGGTATCGAACCAGTAGAGGTCTGGTGCAGCGCCGGTCGGGCCGGCGAGGTACTTCTGTCCGGGTGCGCCATAGGGAAAACTGCCGCCCCCCCAGCCCCCGGGATAGCTGCTGCCAAGCACGCTCATGATGACCCGTCCGGTGACATCACACTCGATCTGCAACGAGCGCTTGTTGAAACCGGTAGCGCCAAAGTTTGTCAGCTGGATCCACCCGGCACTGTTGAGCGGCGCACTGTTCGGAATCGTGTTGAGCCAGTAGTCATACGGAATCGGAGTGGAATTCACGTTCTGCATGACGATGCCACCTGTTGGGGAGAAGCGGGTGTCTGGGAACGCCGCCGAGTCCATGTTGGCATCTGATGAGGTCCCGGTGCCGGGAGGGGGGATGCTCTGATAGAAGCTGGGAGTCAGCGAGGCGCCTACCGGTGTCCCTCCGAAGGGAATCTCAGCCGGCGAGCAGCCCGTCGGCGGCAGGACTTCCGACATATCGACCGTGAAGCTCTGGTAGGTGATGCTGCGGGGCAACTGACTGGTCAGTGGCGCGAGAGTGGAGCCATCCAGCGCGACACTCAGATGTCCACCCGGCAGGAGCTCTTCCGGATCGGTCGCCCGCAGGAGTCCCCGATAGGTCCCGCTGGTCTGCCCCGCTCCGGCAGCCTTCGTGACCGTCTTCACGAAGTAGAGGGCATCGCCAGGGACCCCGGAATCAGGCTCCGGATCGCCACCCACGGGCGTGTCGTCGTCAATCAGATCGGAGAGGGCATCGAAGTCGATCCACGAGGCGGGTCCGGCATTGGCCGAGTCATCGGTGAGCACCCCCGGCAGACAGAGCGACAGCAGCGGGATCCCCTCGGCTCCCTGACCCACGCTGGTGACATCGGGGTCCAGCGACAGATCACCGAACGAACTCGGGGTGGCCCGTGCATCCCAGTCGGTGACCTGAAACGTGAGGGTGGCCGCGGAGATTTCATTCGCGATGAACTCGCCGCTTCCGATCTCTCCGGCGATGGTCAGGTGTGACACATCGAGGGCGCCGTGGGGCATCCGGTAGGCCTGGAAGTGTGTCGCATCCGGAGTGCCTGAGGGGAGGCGATTCGCCCGCTTGTCCGCAGTTGAACTCCCGGCGCGCGGGTCGTTGTACTTGGCGATGAGCGCGACCTGCAGGGTCACCGGACCCGTCGTCTCCACAACAGACCGGTCGAGGGCCACCATGTTGACCGCGGTCTGGCCCTGGTGCAGGACTCCATAGCCAGTCCAGCGGTTGTACGGCGGCTGAGGTCCCAGCTCTCCACGGGTCCAGCCATCGGTGCCGAAGTTCCCGGTCACAAGACCGCCGTTGCTGATGCCCACCCGAGCCCCATCGGGGCCGGTCTCATCGACCAGCACCTTGTAGGGAAAGGTGTTCGCCGCAGTGGATGCCCCAGCCAGGAGGCCGGCGGGACGATAGTAGGCATCCGGATTCGCTACAAGGGTCGTGTTGGCGATGACCCGGTTGCCCGCGCCCTCATCGAAGAAGAGGGTGCCGGCACCGACCGGCGCATCGACCAGAAAGAGGACCATGCCGGTGATTCCGAGGTCGGTTCGGTTACTGGCTGATGGCGGCTGCAGGGGATCAGCGGGACCGGAGAAGGGGTGCGAGACTTCATAGCGCACCTGGATTTCGTCGGCAGTCTTCACGATGCCCCGGATCCGAAAGTCATCTGCCTTCACGAACTTCGCGATATCGAGGAGATAGAGCAAATCGTTGTTGTTGCTTCCCTGACCGGAGCGTGCCTCGAGCAGTCGTGACTCCCAGTGCAACGATTCCGGATCGAGGGTCAGTTCCCAGAGTCCCAGTGCTGCCAGCGACTGCTGGTCCTGCTGATAGAGCGCCCCGAGCGAGGCCTGTCCATTGGAGTCGGGGTCCGGCACTGCTGTCAGGGATCGAGACTGGCAGCCAGCGAGAAGGGCAAGGCCACTGCTGGTCAGCAGCAGGCGGAGAACGAGGCGCATGGGGCAACTCCGTGGGAACGCGGCTTGCAGTCTGAAAGGGATCGCGTGGGCGATCACGGGAAATGATAACAAACGCAGCCGCCAGGCGGCTGCGTTTGTTTGGGTTAACCGTGTGACGCCCGATGGTGAGCGCGTGCGCTCAGGCGGCCTGCATGGCTGAGTTCCCGGGCGTTGGCATCTGGACCGTGATCGGCTCCTGGATCCCCACCTGCACCGCGACCTGCCTTAAGCGTTCCAGGATCGAGGTCGTGACTTCCTGTCCCCGACTGATGAGCAGGACGCCGTTCATGGCCCGGACTTCCTCCATGATGATCATCCGGGTGCGGAGCTCGGCCACAGTCACCTGCCGCTGAGTCGCGGCCGGACGATCCGGTCGGGCGACATCCAGCAACATCAGCAACTGGGGATGAAACTCCCGCGAACGTCCTCTGATAATCGACATCACCTGCTCGTGGGACTTACCGGTCTGGCGCAAGTCGTCGTAGGCCACCGCCAGCTTGATCAGCAACGCGCCCAACTGATCAGCCGGGAGTTTGGTCAGGTTGGCAGTCTGAGCGTTGAGTTCAAACGGCTCGCCCTGGCCGGCGATCATCGCGGCAATCTCTTCCATTCGGGGGATGTGTTGCAGGAGATGGGCTGCCAGCCGGGGGTGCTCGGCGTAGCGCTCCTGCTCCGGGGGTGTCAGGGGACGGGCGGCGTTGACCTTTTCCCGCAAATCCGGTGCGAGAGCCAGACAGCCGATCTGCGACAGCGCGGCGGCGGTTTCATATTTCCACTTGTCTTGCAGCGGGAGGGACTCCATAAGTCGCTGGACCGTCTGACGAATCCGCGTCCCGCGGCTCAGCGCGATGGGATTCGCATGCGTGAGCAGCTCGAGGAGGAGCCGGACACTGCCCGCCAGTGTCCGTTCGAGCAGATCGCGTTCCCCCGTAATGAGTTGATGCTGTCGCGCCGCTTCATGAAAAGTTTGCAGCAGCATCTCCGGCGGACAGGGTTTCAGCATGAAGCGGAAAATACCCCCCTGATTGATGCTGTCGACCGCGATGTTGAGATCGGTGCGACCGGTCAGCAACAAGCGGGTGGCATCCGGCTGAATCACCCGGGCAGCTTTGAGAAAGGCGACTCCATCCATGCCGGTCATGTTGAAGTCCGAGCAGATGACCGCCAGGTTGGGCTCTTCACGCACCACCTGGAGCCCTTCCTCGCCAGACTCGGCCACCAGGACCTGAAAGTCGCGACGCAGATGCCGGACGAAACCACTCAGGACATTGGGCTCGTCATCGACACAGAGCGCCCGGGGCTTGTTGTCTTCCAGGATCATGATGTCGTAGTCCTTTCTGCCGCCAGAAGCTGTGTCGCAGTTTTCAGATAGCTTTCCAGCTGACTGGGCTGTCGCAGGCTGACGGGAAGCAGGTGACTCAGGTGCGCATCCAGGGAGTGAGGTGAACTGTCAGCCCGGGAGGCCTGCTGCAACAGCGCATCGGCGGTCACCGCTGCGGAAAGCGGAGTGTGGGCCGTGGTTTGCCCCAGCATGGCGAGGGAGTCGTGGTGATAGGCCACCGCTTCCACCAAAGGGGTCGGGAGGTTCCAGAGATTGAGCAGATAGCCGCCGAGCTCGGCGTGGTTGGCACCGGTAAAGGCGGTCTCCAGCGCGAGCTGCTGGGCCAGGTCACCTTCAGCGATCTGGCAGATCTGGCTGTATGCGTCGGGCATCCTGGCGGCCAGTGCCAGTTCGCCGGTGTGCAGGAGCAGGCCGGCGAGATACGCCTGCTCCGCATCCCGGGGGTTGTTGATGATGGTCCGGGCGAGTTGCCCACGGACCAGCGCCTGATGCTGGAAGTCGGTATACGAAAATTCTGCAGGCCACTGGGTCGGCACCAGACTGGTAAATGTCTGGCTTGCCAGGACAAGGCTTTTGATTTGCGAGACCCCGAGGAGCGTCACGGCCCGGTCGATGGAGCCGACACTCTGGGACAAGCCGAAGGCGGCAGAGTTGACCAGCCGCAGCAGACGGGCAGTAAGGACCGCATCCTGGCTGATGACCCGGGCGATGTCGCCCGCGCCGCTGGAAGGCTGAGCCAGCACCGACTGTAGTTCCATGAAAATCGCGGGGCAGGGGGGGAGCGCGCCGAATTGCTCCAATGCCCTCGCAATTCGGTCGGAGCTGAGGAACTCATGCAGCCGGCCTGCCCGCTCGATGCAGTGGATGATGTCCTCAGGTGCTGCAGGTTTCAGCAGCACCTGGTGCGCCAGGGTGAGCAACTGCCCCATCGTGGGCGGATCGACAAACGACGACAGCACCATCCGCAGACAGCCCGGATACGTCTCCCGTACCGACTCCAGCAGCGACAGCCCGCTCTCCCCGGTGGACATCCGGAGTTCGGTGATGAGCACCGACACGGGATATCGGGAGAGGATCAGGCGGGCGGCCTGCGGCTCCTCGGCAAAGTGCATTTCCCAGTCGGCTGCCAGCGGACGAAGCAAACGTCGTAAGCCCTGCAGCAGGGGCTGGTCGCTATCGACAAACAGCACGTGGCGGTTGCTGGTCATCTAAAGCTCCTTTTCTGGTCGTATGTCAGACAAAGGTAATGTTATCACAAAGGTGGTACCCACCCCCGGTTGAGTTTCGAAAGTCAGGGTCCCCTGGTGCTTTTCAACTACGATCCCATGAGCGATGGTCAGGCCCTGCCCGGAGCCCTTCCCAACAGGTTTGGTAGTAAAGAATGGGTCGAAGATGCGGGACTGCACTTCCGGCGGAATGCCAGTCCCGGTGTCCTGGATCCGAACTACTGCCTTGTTCCCAACGCGGGATGTGGAGATCGTGATAGTTCCCTTAGCGGAGGGGTTCTCACCCTGAGCCGACTCGATGGCGTGCGCCGCGTTCACGATCAGGTTTAGAAAAACCTGCGAGAGTTCACTTCGCAAGCAGGGGATGGCTGGCAGGCTTTCATCAAGCTGCAGGTCCAGGTGCGCGACATACTTCCATTCGCCCGTGGAGATAGTCACGGTCTGCTGCAGGATTTCATTGAGATTCTCCGGAGTCTTCGCCTGTGATGCGCCCTGATGAGCCAGGGCTTTCATGGACCGGACGATTTCCGCAATGCGGGCCAGTCCCTGGAGTGACTGCTCCAGTGCCAGCGGGATCTCGCTGATCAGGAACTCCGGATCAGCCTTGCGCCAGCAACTGGCCAGCGCAGCGAGGCTGGCAGCCCCGGGAGCTTCGCCATTTTCGGCAGCGGCCAGCATCGGACCGAGCTGTTCCAGCAGTGGCATCAGATCCCGGAAGCTGTTTTGCAGGAAGTGAACATTGTCATTGACATACTGGGTCGGCGTATTGATTTCATGGGCAACACCAGTCGCAAGGGAGCCGATGGCCTCCAGCCGCTGCGCCTGCAGGAGCTGCGACTTCAGGGACTCCTCGCCCGTGACATCCCGAATCATGAACGTGTACACCACACCACAGGGTGTCGGGCTGGATGCCACGCTGACATCCGCCGGGAAGCGTGATCCATCCTGATGAATGCCCTGCATCCGGATCGTGGTGATCTGATGATCCGTTTGCTCTTCCAGCGTCGGGACTTCCAGGAGTTCCTCCACCAGGCGGCCATCGAGTTGCTCACCCTCGAGGCCAAAGAGGCGCTCGGCCCCATCGTTCCATGTCTTGATCCGCCCTGACGGATCCGCCAGCAGGACTGCATCCTGACTGGAGCGAAGAAACGCCATGAAGCGTGCTTCGGTCTCGCGCAACCGCTGTTGTTCGGATTGGAGGGAGTCCCACTCCTGGCGGAGGGCGTCCAGTTTCGACTGGAGTTCAGCAGCAAAAGGCTCCAGTCCGTCGGTGGTTGGATCGGCAGCCAGAAGCTCCGCCACCTGGGCGGCAAGTTGCGCGACCGGCGTGGCGTCCATCGCTGGGTTGATGGCTGTGGCGTCCTGCATGGCGGCGTCTTGACTCCCGGTGGATGATTGGTGTGCACAATGTCCTTGCCAGTCTTAATGTCAGGATTGAGCCGATGTTATGAACTGTGTAGCCGCCCACATTCACCAAAATCCGCCGCCTACTGCAACCCACCGTATACTCCCCGACGCATGACGCTCCTTTCTGCCATCCCGCCCCCTTATCAGATGCCGGCAGGGGAACTGGCCCTCATCTGGCTGGTCTACCTCCTCCCGCTGGGGGTCGCCATGCTCTTCGGGCTGATCGTCGGGTCGTTCGTGAACGTGGTGGCCTGGCGCTCGCCCCGGATGCGGTCCCTGATGGACCCGCCATCGCACTGCTATAGCTGCGGCTCCTTCCTCGAAGGGCGACATAACATCCCGATCTGGACCTGGCTCACCCTCCGTGGAAAGTGCGCCTACTGTGCCGCCCCTTTTAGCAGTCGCTATGCCTGGGTCGAGTTTCTGACCGGCCTTACCTTTGCCCTAATCCTCTTCTTTCGCTACTACTACACCGACTGGCCGGGACCGGGCGTGCTCCCTAATCTGCACTTAGGCGCTGAAGTCGTCCCGTTTTTGGCCAAGGCCTACCTCTTCGCCACCGTCCTGATCATCATCGCGGTCATCGACACCGAGTTTCGCTATATTTTCGACACTTTCACCATCCCGGGCATGGTGCTGGGGCTCCTCCTGGCACCTGTCACCTTTATGGACCCCTCCTGCACCGCTGGCTGGACGACGGCTCAGTTCTTCCTCGACAGCCTCTATGGGCTCCTGCTGGGCCTCGTGCTGGTGGGAGTCTTCCATGCGATCTCCCCCCGGGGGATGGGGCTGGGGGATGTGATGTTCGCCGGCATGCTGGGGGCTTTTCTGGGCTGGCGCGCCCTGCTGGTGGGCCTACTGATGAGCATTTATGTCGGTGGGGCCGCAGCGGTGGTCGTGATGCTGGTCGCTATCGCGCAACGCCGGTACAAGCCGGGCACGTTGGTGATCCCTTTCGGACCTTATCTGGCCATTGGAGCGCTGATGGGGATGCTCTTTGGCTGCCAGTGGTTTACACAATACTGGGCATCGATGCAGCCCCGGCCAGTCAACACGGAAACCGGTGACCCCACACCAGAGAGCTAGCTCGGGGAGGGAAGAGCCGGGACCTCCGTTTTCCGACCCGCCCGGCGACCGACTGCCAGCCGTGCTACTGCTGTAGATAGGCAATCGCGACTATTCAGGCTATACTCCGGGGCTGTCACGGGGGCCTGCGGTGGCTTCCGGCGGAACCGGCTGGGTGCTGACTCAGACGGATCAGGGAAGATTTAAGGGGCTGGCCCTTGCCAACCCCCTCCGACCCGTGGTACACATGTGGTGTCAGACCCCGCCCCGAGGCGCAAGGCACTGCAGTACTCCCCGCCTGACGCCGTAGTTACACCCCCGTCCGGATCGTAAGTAAGCGCAGGTCCGCCAGGCTTGCTGAACGTGCCGCGTATACCCACCCGATCCGGATATCAGCGTAGTAAGGCTCCAAACACCCGTGACAACCTCGTTCCATCGCCCAATCCGCGTGGTACTCGCCTGTGAAGGAGAGGGACGGATGCTTTGCTTCCGCGCTGGCCTGAAAACTGAAGGATGTCGCCGACGCCGTGGCTTCACACTGGTGGAGGTCCTGGTGGTGCTCACCATCATCGGGATTCTCATCGCCACCACCGTACCGTCGTACATCCAGAGTCGGCCGGCCCGACTCCTGGGCCAGACCGCCAACAATATGGCGGCGAACCTCAACTACGCCCGGACCCAGGCGATCAAGGACAACGCCCCGACCTATGTCGAGTTCCTACCGGAAATCGACATGTACCGTATCTGGGACAGTTCGAACTGGGACCAGTACGCGGTCGATAACCGGGGGAATCTCTCCCTGGCTGCGGCTCCCTTGCGGGAAATCGCACCACAGCTCCGGTACCGCATCACCCCGCAGTCCATTGCCTTCCTGGAGCGGAACTACTCCAACGAGCGGGCGATTGCGAGCTACGCCTCTGTGCCAGACGATGTCGACATCCGGATGCAGCCCTACTCCTGTGTTGGGCAGCCCACGGAAACGGTCCGGCTCATGGCCCGGAACGGTTTTGTTAGCCGCGAGCCGCTGATGTTCATCAAGTACTTCCCCGATGGGCGCGCAGCGAATTCCTGGAGTGTCCCGTGTTCCGTGGTCTCCACAACCGGGATCCCCCGCCTGGTGACGCCGAACCTCGAATACTCCCAGATCACGCTGCAGGTCCGGGGTGGCTTCAATGGCGAGACCGCCCTCGACTTCCTGCCGAACACCGACCGGATCGGGGCGGGTGACACCAATGTCGGCACCCCGTTCCCCCGACCGATCACTCCGAATCAGTCCCTCCCCTATGCAGCGGCGACTTCCGATTCCAACGGACGCCGGATCCTGCTGAATCACGGCAACGGCCGTGTCGCGGTGGAAGCGTATGCGCCGTATCTCATCGACCTCCCGGCAGGCGAAGACCTGAATCCCGACTGGCGCACCGCCGTCAACAACAAGGAGTGGATCTAATCGTGCGACGTCTGGCACTCCCGACCCGGCTCCGCCGCCTCCTGCGACGTGGTTTCACTCTCCTGGAGGTGATGATCGGCATCACCCTGCTGGTGATCATCGTGTTGCCGCTGGCCAGCCTCTATGCGGTCTCGCTGACCACGATCCAGCAGGCTGCCCTCTACTCCCAGGCCCTGGCACTCGCCCGGGACCGGATGGAACTCGCGCAGCTCATTGACTACCGCGCACTGGACTACGACAACGAATCCTTCGCGCCTGGCTTCGAATTCTTCAATGCCCTGGGTGGTCGCACCTTCGGATACCGCACCGCCTATTGCTGCCAGCGGGATGACCCCAGCACCTCGAATTTCGTCGAGGAAAGCTATGACCCCACCGATACTGACAACGAAGGGTATCCGGTGCCGTTCTACCGCGACTACTACAACAACTTCACCGGTGAGCTGATCGATCCCAACTTCAACGGGCTCTGCGACGACGACCTGAACGGTGATGGCATCGTGGATCAGCTCGACATCAACATCTGCAATCCCAACGGCACGTTCTGGGATACCGGAGGCGCCTTCCCGTTCCTCGATGGCCAGCCCCGGGCGGGCGATGGCCTCTATGACACCATTCTCGAAGGGCAGTATGTCGACACTTACGATCCCCTCTCCGGCATCCGGACCGCCATCGCTCCGAGCAAAGGCCCCGAGCTCCCTGCGCCGATTCAGGATGAGGGCCTCAAGTATGACTTCCGCCGCTTCCGTGGCGGGGGTGGGGGACCGACAGTCCCGATGCCTGGCGGCATTGCGGACTTCCAGCATCGCAACCGTACCTTCGACCTCTTCGTCCGGATGACCTCCATCATCGATCCCACGCCCCGGGTGGGTGATCCCCAGGACCCCAACACCCTGGTGGACCAGCGGTATGTCGGTGAGCGGATCAATTCTGATGGCTGGACCAATGCACAGGTGGCCAAGTTCTACGCCTGCCTCCAGCGCGATCTCCCGCTCTATGACGGGGCAAACACCCTGACCATCGCGCCTCATCGGGCGACTGCTAACCCGGTGGTCCTCGAATCGCAGTGGCGGCAGAACACGGGCTTCAACAAGCCAGCGACCGCCCCCCGACAGGGCAAGAAAGTCATCGTCCGGGTCCTCTATCTCTCCGGCGAAGGTGATGGCTCCGATGCGAACGGCGACGGTTTCCCGGATGGCGAAAGCCTGGCCTCTGCCAAGCAGGTGGTCCTGGAGCGGCTGATCGCGGATCCGACCCGCTATGCCCTCGGGAACACGATCGTGACCGGCATCGACAACATCCTGGCGGGCTACACCGCTCCGGCGCTCAAGATCTCGCAGCAGATCTACCAGAGCATCGGCGAAGTGGTGCCAGATGTCACCGGTGATGACTACGACAGCGACTTCTGCTCCGAAAACAACGACGGGCTTCCGTATTACGCCCCGGCCTACTGGCCGAATCAGTAACGCCGTCCCCTGGCAGCAGCGCACCAGCGGCTCGTGCGTCTGCCCCGCCCTCTGATTCCAGTACTGAGCCGTCCGCTCCCGGTGCTGACCGGTGAGCCAGACAAGGTGGCTACGAAACCGATGCGACAGCGAGGCTTCACTCTCGTCGAACTGCTGGTGGTCGTGACGATCATCGGCATCCTCGTCTCCCTGGCGGTCCCGAACTACAACCGGATCCGCTCGAAAGCTCGGGAACAACAGGCGATCGCCGGCGGACACGCGATCACTGTCGCCCTGGAGACTTTCGCCCAGTCCCACAACGGGCTCTACCCTGGTGTGGCACTGCCCAACTGCGATACCACCCCCGGTGATCAGGTCTTCTCCGTGACCACCGCGACTGGCAGCAGCAACGGCACCTGCTTCGTCAATCTCTCCCGGATGCGCGGCATCATCGGCGGCGGTCCGGTCGAGCCCCAGAAGCCCGTGGACTATCTGGACAATTTCTACTTCACGCCGGTCCAGTCCGGGAACTTCCCCCGGGCACTGCCTGATCGCCTGGTGGCGGATGGTGCGCTTGATCGCTACCCCCAGAATGCCTTCATCCGCAACATCCCCGGCGTATCCGACCAGGGTCGTCCGATGATGAACATTTTTGGGCTGGAGACTGATATTCCGGGGCACAACATCGCCACGGATAACTCAAACTCCCCCATCGGGATCAACATCAGCTATCCGCAGGTGCAGGGCTACCCGCAGCCGGGGAACTACCAGTTCCCGACCACAGCTTCGGATCCCTGGCCGGTGGGTGCTGGTGCCTCCCAAGTGGCGACCCTCGGCAATGTCCGGTTTGACCGGAACAACAACAACCGGGTCGAGAAGGGCGAAATCAATACCTCCTTTATTTTCCCGGAAGGTGATTTCGCCTACATCCCCCTCGACCCCGTGCAGCGCAATCCTGCGGCCAACGACTTCATGCGCTTCTGCAAGAACTATTGGCTCGTGATCTACGGCTCCAAGGAAGGGGCGCTCCGGAATCAGTTCGAGAACGTGGTCCCGGACTTTAAGCCGCCGCTCGGCGACAGCAACCCCGCCACCCTGACCGCTTATGAGCGGATGGCGCAGCGGGCTCTCGTGGGAGCGGTCAAGGTCTATGCCTCCGCCTACGAAGATCAGGTCAACGTCGCCGGCGATCAGTAAGTCGGCACTCGCCATTCCTCTGTCCGGTTCACGAAGGAGTCAGCCCGCTATGCGGAACCCCGTTCGACCCGACCTGCGTGGTTACACCATCATCGAGCTGCTGGTGGCAATGGCCATCGCTGCCATCTTCTTCACGAGCTTCCTGGCGGTGGTCGCGACCACCCTGGAGACGCTGCGGACCGGAGATGAGCGGACGGTGGCCCAGCAGAACGCCCGGATCGCGATGAGTACCCTGATGGCGGAACTCCGCACCGCCGCGGAGATTGAGCCCCGGAGCGCCTTTGAAGCCTCCGCTCCCGGGCTCCCCGGTCTGCCCCGGGCGAACGATGGCACCGCGCCGCTGTCGAACACCGCTGCCTGGCCGGTTCTGGCCCGCTCGACTGACTCGTCATCGACCGGGTTCATTCAGCTGACCACCGGCGATGTCGGGGGAGAGCAGTACCCGGACTTCCGCGATGACGAGCGGCCCTTTGATCTGCGTCCGCTGCATCCGAACCGCCTGACAGTCCGCCTGAACAACGCGCAGTACTTCGGGAACACGCGCTACACCTACCTGAACCCGCAGACCGGCGGCACCACGACCGTCTGGGACCTCGACGCTTCCGGTAACAGCGCTGACAACCCGACTGCCACAGACCTCCAGGTGACGTACGAGCATCAGATCGCTCCGCCGCAGGTGGCGGTCTACGACGTCCTCCCCGGAGCGCCCACCAGCTACGACTATCTGCTGGATGGTCTGGTGAAGCGGCTCTATGTCATGACCGGCTCGGGCGGTACGCCCCTGATCCTCGACACTGACCAGGTGAACCTTGCTGCCGGTGGGGTGGCAGAGCGTCCGGAGTTGTCTGCGGACTACGTTCCCAACTTCTATCTGCTCCGCTCCTTCATGAGCGCGACCCCGCCAAACGCCACCAACTGGACTGTCCCGACCTCCGCGGTCCGTGCACCATCGGGTCTCGGCTCTGGTGTCCGGGCCAACGGCGTCTTTGTCCCGCCGGTCCATCTGCGCCAGCCGATCGCCGACCACATCCTCGACTGCCGCTTCCGCTACTGGTTCGAAACCAGTGGCCGGCTAATCGAGGTCCGCTATGACCCCGATATCACCCACATGGGCATCGGTGGTGGTGGCGTCTCCGGCGCGCCTAACGGCTACTACCGGTACTTCGATGTCAACGGTAACGAGATCTACGTCTGGTCCAAGCCGGGTGTCGGGAAGATCGATGTGGACTTCGCGGACTATCAGAGTGACCCCCAGGCGTATATCGACAACTACCCGTCGCAGTCCCTCCTCTGTGTCAACGAGTTCGAGCGCGGCCTCCTCCTCTTCGAGGGCTGGCGCCTGATCAGCGCGGTGAGCGTCACGCTCCGGGCGGCCAATGAGACCGTCCTGCAGGACTACGTCTCCAGCATCGACTTCACGCTCCCCCAGGGGGTGCCGGAATTCGGCTACGGCTTCACCGATTTCGGAGGCGGCAGCATCGGCGCGAACATGGTGAATCCGCTCTATCGCGCCGCCGACAACGTCCGGAGCAACAGCTACTTCGATCCGGAAACAGCAACCGTCTATAGCCCGGCGGATGGCGACACGTTCGACATCATCGAGCCGCTGGCAAGCACCAACTACGAACCGACCCGCTTCGTGACGCTGCAGAGCATGGTGGCCCCGCCCCTCCTGCAGATCCCGTCGAAAGAAGCCCAGCAGTCCTTCGTCCTGGCCTTCCGTGTCTTCAAGTTCGACATCGAATAGCCCGTACGCAGCGACCCTTTAGTCCCACTCGCGAAGGAGTGACTCATGTCCGCCCTGGTACGCATCCTGCATCATGGTGACCGCCGCCCCCGGCGCGGGAGCATCATCGCGACTGTCCTGCTGTTCATCGCGCTGATCCTGCCAGTCACCCTGATTCTGCTGAACACCATTCAGATCGAGACCCTGTTGCCGGCGAACGAAAATCTCCGGCTCCTCGCGTTGCACGAGGCAGACAAGGGCTTCGATGCAGCCATCAATCTGCTGCTGCAGGATAACGATGAGGGGACCTGGGTCACCATCAACGTGCCTGATCCGGTGAATCCCGGCGGGACCATTGAGCTGCCCGTCCCGGCCGCGACAAATCCGGCGATCGAGCCGCCCGAGGTGCCAGTAGCAGTCGGGAACGCCTTTGGCTTCCTGCCCTATGCCGGGTGGGATCTCACCGACCCACTGACGGTGAATCAGGGCTACTTTCAGCCGTTCTATGCCAAGGGCGAGCACGAGATCGACTCGCTGGTGGAGCCCTGGGCGCGGCACCCGGGCAACGACAACTACTACCTTGCTGCCCGGTCGCGGGAGAACCGCGTGGCTCCCGGCAACCGTGATGAAACCGGCAATCAGCCGGGTGGCGATCCAGACGAGTACGGCCTGGCGGAGCGCTGGGTGCTGACCAATGTCCCCATCGGGATGGATGACTTTTCTGAGCGGACGATCCGTGACTCCCGGGAGCGCCTCGACACCGGCTTCGAAGCCCGGGGCCTGCTGGTTCCGATCGGCCCCTCCTCGCCGGTGCCCGTCGATCAGCCCATCGATACCGGCGGTTCGTCCTTCACCGGTCAGCCGCAGGGGCTGCCGTTGTGGGATGGCTCGAACTGGGCGGTTTCCCCGGCGGACCCCTTCTTTGGACAGGGGAACAACGGCGTGGATTACCTCCCCCGACCCGCGTCGTACTTCCGCAACAACCGCGGTAGCGACAATTCCATCGAAGACACCCTGACGTATGACGGTCGCGGCGATGGCATTGGCGCGGGCGATACCAACCAGTACCCGGATTACCCGCCGCTCCAGCAGCTCGTCCGGGCCTCCGGTTGGGCGAATACCTTCTTTGGTGGCCCGGTAGGTCCGGCTGATCGCTTCAACTTCGAGTACAAGCCCGCGCCGGGCAGCATTACCCGGTACATGACCGGCAATGCCAACGCCAATGAAGCACTCCCCGGGTGGTACCAGTCCATCGTGAGCGATGAGTCGGGTCGGTTCCCGCTCCACCGGGCGCTCAACATGATTTTCCAGGGCGGCAACTACGTCTATGGCGATGTCGACGTGCCCGATGGCAGCGGCGGCAATCGCGTGATCTTCGGCACCCTGGAAGCCCCTGGCTTTGCCCCGGACAAGTTCGACTCCCTGGCCAACGCGACGAACCTGATGTTCGATCGACGCCATCCGAACCACTACAACTACCTCATCGTGCGCGACATGATCGCCAGCCTCTTCCTGGGCGATTCCCAGATGCGCCGCATGGATTCCGGTGCGCTGAACATCCAGACCGAAATGGAAAACGCGCAGGGGAAGGCCAACTGGCTGATCCGCCAGATGCTCATCAAGCGGGCCCAGCTCGACCGGGACTATGACGGCAACGGCAACGGGGTCGATGACACAGCTTCCTATCGTTACAAAGATGGCACCACCATCAGCAACACCATCTATGACGGCAACGGCAGGATGGGTGACAGCCAGCATCCGCAGCGGGAAGGAACCTGGCCGGTCTACACCAACCCGGTGGATGTCATGCGGGATTACGCCGGTGACGGCCTGTATGGCACCCGGACCCTGGACAACGGCAGCGCTATCGGCGGGACCTCGCAGTGGTTCCTCCGGCCGAGCCTCGATGACTTCGCCCGCCTCCATCAGGTGGTGACCGTACATACCTATGAGACCGAATACGCTGCCGATCTGGAGCAGTCGACTGACCTCTTTGGTCTGCCGGGACTCAGCCAGCGCATCGAGTTCGGGGACATCAACGAAACCGATGCCACCAATCCGTTCTTCAGCACCTTCCGGGTCCTGACCCAGCAAATCGGACGCCGCCGCGCGCAGGCGCTGCTCCGCTGGCGGGATGGCCAGGTCGACCTGAATGGCGATGGGGACCTCGATGACGAGTACATCCTGCTTCCGACTGTCGATCGTGCGTTGTTCAACGGCGATCCGACCGAGCCCCACTCGCAGATCACCTATCGCGAACGGAATCATCCCAACTTCATGGACCCGGCGGCTGCCAACACGCAGCTCTACCCGGCGTACCTGAACATCGGCAACGTCGGTGACATGCTGCTGGCGCCCTATAACGAGCCGAGCGAAGTGCTCTACTCCGCTTCCCTCGATGCGAGCCTCAGCAATAGCGAACTGGTGCAGCTTGATGCCACCGGCATCACGCCTCCCCTGCCGGTACCTAACACTCAGGGCGGTGTCGGGGGGACAGGCTTCATCAACGGCGACCTGGACCCCATCGGTGGCACCAGCATGCTGATGTTCGATGGCAGCGGGGATGCGTTCACCATTCAGGTCCCGAGTGGCAACGGCAAGACTGCGGTTGGTGGCGGACTCTTCGAAGGGACGCATCCTTCCTACGCTCCCAGCGATCCGTTCTTCATTGGACAGCGCCTCTTTGTCTTCCAGCGCACCGACACCGCGACTCCTGAGTTGTGGCTGGCGGATCAGAACACAGGGGCACCAATCGCGGGCCCCCTGCCCGACAACGGGCTTGGGCTCCCCTCGCTGGTCATCGATGGCGGATCGCCCCTCGACCTCGTGGATCTCGCTGGTCCGGACTGGAATCCCTCGAATGCCAACGAAATCGCCTATGCGCTGGGCACCGGCATTGATTTCCAGACCCTGCCTCCGGCGCTGACAGTCCAGGGTGACATTTATCGCTTCCGGGTCGATCTCGGACTGCCCGGCGCGGCCCGTATCACGAATCTGCGGAACGATGGTACCGAGGGTGGCTTCTATCCGGACTACAACCAGGATGGCGACACCGTCGTCTTCAGCCACATCGACATGAACTTCTTTAACGCTCTCGACCCGTTCGCCGCGTTCGATCTGAGCACGGTGGATGTGGCGACTCAGGCGATTACCCGTCTGAACATCACGTATCCCGATGGGCAGAATCGCGCCGAACTGATGCCGGTCTTCAGCCCGCGCGGCGACCGGATCGCCTTCGCCGGCATTCTCTTCGACCTGGGTACTGGCACGTTCGCCTCTGACATCTGGGTCGCTGATGCGACTGGTGGTGTGGCGATTCGCGCTACGAACACGCTCAACGAGTTTGAGCTCTATCCGGTCTTCAGCGAAGGCCCGGCGTTGATTGCCCGCCAGAGCGACTCGGCCAACGGCAACACGCGGGGGCAGACCATTCCGTATCCCGTGGGTGGCATCAATCCGGTCAATACTGCCGCGAACCGAGTACTGCTGGCCGGGCTCCTGACAGAAGCCAGCGTGTGCCTGCGGGACCACGACACTTCCGGGCTGGGCATCGCCCAGAACTGGCGGTTCCGTGACCTTCCAGTGGTGCCGGAGCACATGGTGGCTCCACTCCAGGCGCTGGCGGATGAAGTGGCCTTCCGTAATCCACGATCAGAAACCGACAACACCGGCGGCGTGCCGCGCCTGCAGGCGTACGGCGGCAAGATCAATCTCAACACGGCCCCGCGGGTGGTACTCCGGGCGATCTTCCTGCAGATGTTCCAGGGGGCACAGCCCAATCTGGACACCTCCGGACTCGGACGCCCCTCCAGCCCCAGCCCCCGGATTCGCGGCAGCCTGATCAACGATCGCTACCTCAACCTTGCAGAGCCCACCACCAGCATCCAGGACCGTTTCAACGCCATCAAAGTGGCGGATCAGTACGCCCTCCAGGTGGAGCAGTATCGCAAGTGGCTCTACAACAACATCTTCCTCGTCAGCGATGACACCGTCCCCAACGGCTTCATGGAGACCGACGACGAGCTGACCGGGCTGCACTACCGTGCGAACCCCAATCTGCCCTTCGACTCCGATGGCTCCATGCTGACCTTTGAGCGCCCGATCTACGATCCTGCGCCGCCGTTCCGGAACTTGGGCGATCTCTTCAACGTGGCCCTTTACACCAACTACGAGAATGTCACGGGTGACCAGTCGCCGGATGATGACATTCGGATGTACGAGGCCGTCCGGGGGACTCGGGGGCCGGACTGGAACGCGATGCCGGCCGCCGGCGGGGTCCGGAACGAGGGGACCGTTGCGACCTGGACCTGGGGGCCGATCTACCAGACCCGGATCCTGAGCCGGTATAACGGCGACAACTACCCCGGATCCAGTGGCAGTGAGGTGCTCGATCCGTACTTCACCCAGCCCATCCTGGTGCGGGATGCCGATGGCAACTACACGAGCGACTTCGCCCTCCAGCAGCGCTATCGGCTCTTCAGCGCCGATGACTTCCGCTGGATTGCCCCCTGGCTGACCGTCCGGAGTTATGTCTACCGGGTGGAGAGTCGCGGGACGGTCCGGGTCGAGGCGAATCAGGGGGCCGGGAATCGCATGGACATCACCGCAGACAAGTTCTGGATCCTCAACATGGGGGATGAAGCGGTGCTCAACATGGCGGTCAATGGTGGCCTGTATGACATCGCGTACCCCGTCGGCAGCCCGGTGGGCACCTTCTCGGAGGACTGGCTGAACAACACGCTGCGAAACCTCAACCGGTCAAAGCGGACTCAGCCCTTCTCGATCATGGCCTACCAGGAGCAGCCTGAGAGTGGGGTACCCCTCACTCGCCCCGATTTCCTCCCGTCCTTCTAGCGACAGGAACCTCTTACGGAATGTCTTCCTCGCCCCCCGGATCGCCGGGGGGCGCTTCGTTGCTCCGCAGCTCAGTCTTCCTTAAACAGGGGAGCGAGTCAGTAGCCAGGAGGTGGGCGGGTGTCGGTGTGCCTCCGGGCAGCCCTTGCTGGGGCGTGTGTGTGAAGATTGGACAGTCTGGCCAGGAGGAGGAACCAGAAATTTTGGAAAATCTTTGGGCCCCAGAGAACCGTCTGGTTCTATGAAATGTCGAGAAGAGCCCACCAGAAGCGCGTCCCAGCAGGGCCATCCTTGGTGTTGGGACCCAGTCGGATCCAGGATTCCCTGCTGGAGCGCGGAAAAGCCGAACTCCGGTTTGACACTCCAGAGGGTATCCGTTAGCATTCCGGCCAGCTTTGCGACCGCCGGGCGGCCGCCTCATCGGCTGTCCCTTTCATCCATCATGCTCTCAAGTGTCGGCTTGAGGAGGAGCACCGTAAGTGAAGCTGTCACAGCACCGCTGGATCCAGGCGCTGAGCGTACTCATGGGCCTGTGGGTCCTGAGCGCGCTCGCCCTCGCTGAGGGGGCCGCGGCCCGGCTCACCGGAGTGAAATATCTCGAACGAGGTGGGCAGGGGGAACTGGAACTGACCCTTGATGGCCAGGCGACGGTTACCGTCGAACCTCTGGCGACCAGGGATGGCCTCCAGATTCTGCTCAGTGAGACGGATCTGGCCACTGATTTCGCTCTGCCGGAACTGCCGGCAGATGCGGCAGTCGCCAACCTGACCCAGAAGGCGACCATGGAAGGCGATGCCCCGCTGGTCACACTGACCGCCCGGATCCCCAAACTGGCGCTCGCTCTGGAAGATGTGAAAGTGGATGCCAGCCAGGCTGGACTTGTCCGGATCATCTGGCCCATCCCCGAGAAGGCGACCCCGTCGACTCCGGCTCCCAAAGCGCCGCTGCCTGGCCCGTCGGTCGCATCGACCGATCTGCTGGCCATGACTGCGCCAGCGCCGGTGCAGTTGTCAGCGGTGGGCATTGATTCCATGCCCAATGGCGAAATGGTGGTCCTCACCACTTCTGCCCCGTTGATTCCCGTGGTCCGCGAAGCCTCCTATCCGCATCGACTGATTGTCGACCTGGAAGGAGCCAAAGCTTCCGACGGGCTGTTGCAGCAGTTTAAGTACAACGACCCCGACGGGCTCATTACCCGGGTGGATGTCAATGAGGCCAATGGTGCGCTGCAGGTGGTCCTGCACGTCCACGCCCACGAACGCTATGACGTCGCTGACCTCGGCAACAACCGAACCGCCATTCGGGTGTACGCCGCCCTCGCGCCGATCATCCCCGAGCTGCCCCAGGCGATTGATGAGCCGGCTCCGATGCCGGTCACGGTCGCTGCGGAGCCGACCGAGGAACCCGCGCTCCCGTCACACAATGCGGTCGCAGAAACCTCAAACGACACCACTCCGAATTCCGCAGCCATGGATGAGGCCCTGGCGCGCGCGAAGGCCCGGGCCATTCTCGAAGCTGATGGCCCCATCAATACTCGCGGCGGGGTGACCCCGGACAAGGCGAGCCAGACCATGGCGCTGGGCATGGGCGATACCGAGCCGATGGCCGGGTCGGACCCCTACACCAGCGGTCCTGGTCTCAGCCCCCTTTCCAGCAGTGATCTGGAAGAGTATCCGGACCTCCCCATCGACATGGCTGAGTTTGGCGCGGAAGGGACCTTCGACTTCCCGAGCCTCTCTGGTGCTGCGCAAAGAGAACAGATCTCCAGTGCGATTGTCTCCCTGAACTTTGTTGGAGCCAGCTTCGTCGACGTCATGATGATCCTGGCCCAGCAAGCGGGCGTGAACTTCGTCCTGGACGCTTACTGGAACCAGACCCCCACCGGCCATGTCCGCGAGCGACAGCCGGGTGGGCCGGGGAACCAGCAGGGGGGCGGCGGCGGTGGCTTCGGTCCCGGGGGTGGCTTCGGTGGCACCCAGCAGGGGTCTGTCACGATGTTCCTCCAGGAAGTCCCCTTCGATCAGGCCTTCAAGGTGCTGATGCAGTCCAACAACCTCGACTACAAGGTCTTCCGTGACAGCCCGGATGCGGAGCCCCTGCTCTTCATCTCCACCCGTGAGCGCCTCGAAGGCGAACTCGGGCTGGGCGTGGTCCAGACTTACCAGCTCCACTACATCCCTCCGGGAGACGCCTACAACTTCCTCTATCAGATGGACCTCCTCCCCTCGACCGGTGACTTCGGCATCTGGTTCTATGGCGGTGGCGGTCAGGGCGGTGGCGGTGGTACCGGCGGTGGCGGCGGTGGTCGCGGCGGCGGCGGCGGCCAGGGTGGTGGCGGCGGCGGCGGTGGTCGCGGCGGCGGTGGTGGCGGCTTCAACATGCCCCCCATGGGCGGCGGCTACGGTGGCTTCGGCCTGAACACTGGTCAGCCCGCGGGCTTTGATCCCGCAAGCGCTCCCCCCGGCGGCTTCTATGGCGGCGTTGGTGCCTCCGGCTCCTTCTATGGCATCGTCAACCCTGGCGCATTCCAGTTCAGCGCTCCCGGTCCCATCCAGCCTATGCAGGGTGGCGGCGGCGGTGGATTTGGCGGCGGCGGCGGTGGCGGCGGCCAGGGTGGTGGCGGCGGTGGCGGCGGCCAGGGCGGCGGCGGCGGTGGTGGTGGTGGCCAGGGTGGTGGCGGTGGCCAGTACACCGCGAAGCCCGGTGCCATCGGTATCATGGCCACTAAGGAAATGCACGAGCAGATCGCAGCCGCACTGCGCCAGATCGACAAGCCCCCGAGGCAGGTCTATGTCGAAGCGACCTTCCTGACCTTCGACGACAATCCGAATCAGGTCCCCGACGTCTTTGGCCTCGACAACTTCGGCGCCTGGGCGATCGAGACCGGCGGCGACCGCTTCCCGGTGCAGTTCGATGCCACCGGCGCCGAGGGTCTGAGCTTCTCGATCCTCCCCAAGAACCAGCGGCTCCCCTTCGATGACTTCCGTGCCCGCTATCAGTACCTCTTCTCTGACCGCAAGGCGAAGATCGTCACCGCTCCCCGCGTGGCGGTCATCGATGGCCGGACCGCGACTGTCGGTGTCACCGAGAGCCGCCCGTTCATCATCGACGGTGGCATCATCATCGACCAGTTCGGTAACGCCGTCCCGGCTCCAGACATCGTCTTCCCGGTCCAGACCGGTACCTTCCTCACCATCACACCCTTCATCGATGACTTCGGAAACATCACCATGGGCCTGAACCCGCAGATCAACTCGCTTCTGGGTGAGCCGCAGCTCATCAACGGGAACCTGATCTTCGGTACCACGCAGACTCAGGTGAATACGACCCTCCGCCTGCGCGATGGCGAGACCATCGTGATCGGTGGTCTGACCCGCCGAGACCGCGATGTCCGACGGCAGTATGTCCCCTTCCTGGGCGACATCCCGCTCATCGGCAAGCTCTTCGGTCGGGAAGAGATCATCGAAGTCGACAGTCAGCTGGTGGTGCTCATCACCACGCACCTGGTTGGTTCCTAAAGCCTGATCTGCGCGCCGGCGACACGGTGAGTGCTCTGAGCACGCCGGTCGCCGGCCGCCGATGGCTTGTCGCTTATCCCTCGCGCAAGGTGCTGCATGGCTGAAAAGCGGATCATCGGTATTGACTTCACCAACAACGAACTCCGGTTGGTGGAGGTGGTTCAGAAGGGGAAGGGCGCAGTCCTCGAGCACTTCGCCGTCGGCGAGATCCCGGCAGGTGTGTTTGCGGCAGGCAAGGTCGTGGAAGTCGACCGCCTCCGCTCAGTGATCAAGGACCTCCTGACAACCCATCGATTCAAGGGCAAGAAGGCGATTCTGGGGGTCTCCGGCAAGTTCGGTGTCACCCGCCTGATTACGTTGCCCAAGATGAATCTCACCCAGACCCGGGATGCGATTCAGCTCCAGCTCTCGCAGTACGTCCCCTTTAGCCCAGGGGACACCAGCTACGACTACAAAGTCCTGCGTGAGATCAAAGAAGAAGAGCAGTTGCAGCAGGAAATCCTGCTGGCTGCCACCCGACGAAGCATGCTCCAGGGACTGCTGCAGGCAGTTCGTAAAGCAGGACTGACTGTCGTTGCGGTCAAGATCACGACCCTCTCCAGTTACAACCTGTTCGAGAGCGACTACTTCGATGCCGATCAGGCGGTGGGCTTCTGCGATGTCCGTGACAACGTCACCGACATCTCCTTCGTCGGAGAAAACCTCTTCCGTCTCTCCCGCTCCGTAGAATTCGGCGCTGCTTCAATCATTGAAGCTGTCCGCCGCAAGCTGGGAGGGAGTAACGAAGAGACGCTCGAGTATCTGCAGTACAACCCGGTCGATCTGACCGAGGTCTTCCAGGCCTCCGCTGAAATGGAAGCCGATATCGGAGGTCTCGCCGGGGTGACGCAGGAAGAGCCGCGCGCGAAGATCGTGCGGGATGCGGTGATCCGTGTCCTCTCGACGTTCGTGAACGAGCTCATGCGCTCAATCCGTTACTTCGAAAGCCAGCAGAAGCGTCGTGCCCGGGTCGGCAAAGTGGTGATCTTCGGGAACATCTCGTTCCTGAAGAACCTGGAGCCGTACATCGCGGAGCAGACCGGTCTTGACATCCGGGTCGTCAATGAGATCCCCGAGCTGACCAACAGCCTCAGCGAGCTGGATCAGCGCCTCTATCATGACCACGCTCCTGAGGGTGTCGTGGCGGCGGGTCTGGCTTACGACGCCGTTCTCAGCAAGCGGCTCGAGTACAACCTGATGCCGCGCGAAGCCCTGGTCCGGCGCAAGACGTACAACGCCCTGAAGTATGTCGCGGGCCTGTACATCGTCATGGTGGCCCTGGCACTGGCGTATTACTTCCAGAAGTACGAAACCGCCGAGGGCTTCAAGACAGAAATCGCGAAGACGGAGCGGGATCTCCAAAAGGTGGCTCCGTACTTTACGGAAACCGAAAACCTCAAAGCGGAGATCAACAAAGTCGCCCCCAAGATGGAAGGGGTCATGTCCATCACCAAGAAGATGTTCCCGTGGGAAGTCCTCACAACGGAACTCGCCTACATGATGGAAGACTACTCCTGGGTGACGGAGTACAGCCTGGACGCGCAGAAGAAGGAGCTGAAGATCACCGCGATCACCTTCAAGCTCTCGAACTTCATGACCTTCTGGGTCAGCCTCCACAACTCTCGGATCTACAACGTGACCGAGGAAAAAATCGATCTGGACCTCCCCGACGTCCCACAGGATGGCGGTCCGACGATCGCTCCTGGCAGCGGTGGCGGTGGAGGAGGAGCCGGGGCTTCTGCTCCTCCTCCTGGCGGCGTCTCCATCAGCCCGGTCTCCAATCGCGGCGGCATCGCCCAGTTCGGCGGCATGCGGCAGATGGCGCAACGCCCCCGACCGGAGCCGTACTACGGCCTCCCGCAGGGTCCTGCCGGGATTGGCGACATCACCGACTTCTGGCGCGGTCGACAGCGACCGTTCCTGGTGACGGTCGAAGCGGGGCACACCTTCGCGATCCGCGACGAGTTCCTCAAAGCCCAGGAAGACATCTATCCCGGCCTTGACAGCCTCAAGGTTAACTAGTCCAACCTCCACCAGAAAGGGACCGGCACACTATGGAACGTGACATTCCCCGCGGGGGAGGCCAGGACGCCACCATCGCAGCAGCGGTGGCGGCGCTCATCTTCATCGGTACCTTCGTGGCCTACTACTACATGGCCCTGAAGCCGAAAGTCGAAGAGATTGCCATGCTGGAAGGCCAGAAGCAGGCGAAGATCTCGGAGCTCCAGAACAAGCTCTCCGTGATCAAAGAGCAGAAGAACTACGAGGTGCGCCTCGCCGTCCTCCACGATCAGTGGGACGAGAACAAGCACTGGTTCATCAACGGCCTCATCGACTGGAATAGTCGGGAAGAGGTCGCCCAGACCCAGTTCAACATCTTCCAGCTCTACGAACGGGTCATCGATATCGCCCGGGGCGCTGGCATCGACGTGGACAATCGCTCCACGGATGGCTACACCCCGTTCCAGATCGAGATTGACGAGGCGATTAAGTTCTACCTCGATGACGAGCCCTACGACTTCCCAAACGAGTACTACTTCCTGCTCGAAGATCTAACCTTTGAGCCATCGTATCGCTTCCCCAAAGATGGGGCTGGTGGACTCGCCAGTGTCACGACCGAGGGCAAGTCGCTCTTCAATGCGCACAACTTCACGGTGACCTTCCAGGCACCGTATGAAGTGGCCGCCCGGTTCACCAAGCAGTTGCAGCAGCGCTTCGGCGAAGAGGACACGCTGGTGGCGGTCCACTGCTTCTCCAGTGCTGGTGATCCCGTGCCGCGTACGCGCTTCTCACCTTTCAGCCCGGTGACCACCACCAGTGTGGAGATCCCGGTCACCATGTACTGCACCGCATATTCAATCTTTGATGCCCCCGGCATCACGATCAACCCGCCTCCCAGCCTCCCGGGTGAAACCGACTGCAAGGGCGGCTCCGGAGCCCGTGGCGGCGGCGGTGGTGGCGGCGGTGGAAGCACGGGCGGCGGCGGTGGTGGTCTCTCCCTGGGAGCAGGCTAATTCGCACCAGCCCCGGAGTGTCGCGACCTGAGCCGATGTGCGATACTAATGTCAGAGCCAGTACGAAGCGTACAGAAGGAGCTTCCCATGAAGCGCGGACGCATTCAGATCGGTCTCATCCTCTCTCTCCTGGCAGCAGGCGGAGTGATCTCGGCAGTCGCCGCTCTGGTTGGGCCTAGCGCGTCCAGCCAGGTGGCCAGTTCCGGCGTGGCCTATGCCCAGGGCGAGGGAGCACCGGTGGCTGAGGCTCCGGCCGCAACAGAAGC
Organism: bacterium; assembly: GCA_022072165.1. NCBI lineage: Bacteria > bacterium. Next base: position 68,505 of record JAJVIF010000001.1, read on the forward strand.
CGCACCGGCCGCTGAGAGTGATCTGACCAAGCGGGTCCGAAGTCTTCCGCACGGTCCCGACATCTACGAGACCCACGCGGCGCAGACGCCGCAGGGCTTGCGCTCATTTGAGACTGAAGGCATTCCTTCATTCTCGTATGCTGGCATGGACAGTCCCGTGGCTCAGACCACCGAAAAGATTCGCGAGCTCGACATCGCCAAGGCAGCGGCGCAGAAGTACGAGATCGCGAAAGAGTACCTGTCTGAAGATCGGTTCGGACGGACGGATCCCCTCGAAATCACTGATGCGGTGCCGCAGGAACTGCGACTGCTTTATGCGGGGCAGGGAGACCTGGATGCGCTCAGCGATGCCGAACTCGAGAACCTCTTCCTCTCCGGTATCCGGACGCAGTTGCAGTATGTCCCGATCACCATCATCGGCGTGGTCGACAACGGCATCCAGCGGCTGGTACTCATGGAGTATTTCGGTTCCAAGCTGACCGCCCAGGAAGGGCAGTCGATGGGTCTGGGACGTTTCCCCATCGATCCGCAGAATCCCCGGCGGTACATGGAGCTCTCCCTGACGGTGATGAAGATTCAGTCTGACTATGTGCAGTTGCAGTTCAACGTGAACTACACCCTGCTCAACGGTCAGATGGAAAGCCTCACGCCGGTCGTGCGGAAGTTCTACACCCGCATGAAGTACTAGGCCCTTGTGTGAAAGCATGTCTCGACGCCCCCCGTCCGGGGGGCGTTTTGCTGTCCCAGGCCTGGGCTCATGAGTAGAGTCATGTCCCCTACAATGCCGTCAGCAAACGGACCCTGCCGCTGGCTGTATTGACAGCAGGCTGGAGGATGCGCTGTCTCCGCAATCACCCCCAGAACCGGCACCGGCTCCCTGGTCCTTTGGGATCGCCTCTGCAGATCCTGCTGAGCCCCGGGCCAGAACACCGGTCATGGTGGTCCTGCTGGGGGGACTCTGGCTGCTCTTGAACAACGCCGGGGGGAGCGATCTTGCGAAGGCCCCGCCGTACTTCTTCGCAACACTCTGGTGGGGATGGGTCCTCTGGCTCGCGTGGAGCGCGACCCGTGCGCCACAGGGGCTCTGGAACAGCCTCGACCGGAGTCTGAAACTCCCCGCCATCGCGGTGTTCACCATCTGCCTGTTGAATCTCGGTGCTGCAGCGGGTTATGCCGATGCGGGGCAATTGGCACCGCTGGCCTGGACAGGCTGGATCTGGTGGATCAGCCTGTTGCTCAGCGGCGTACTGCTGACACGCTGGCTGCAGGACGACACTCCGGGTCTGGCACCGGTCATTCTGCAGACGCTCCTCCTATTGGGCGCACTGATCGCCCTTCATGGGTTGTTGGATTACTTTCAGGCGAACGCGTCACAGCCATTGCGGGGGGTCTTTGCCTGGCATAACCCGGCTGGCGGGTACTTCGCTATGCTGCTCCCGATTGCCCTGAGTCGGGCGCTTGGTGAGCGGGTGCCGAAGGTGGCGCTGTTCTACGGGGGAATTACCCTGCTTCTCGGAATAGCGTTGCTCGCGACCAATTCCCGTGGAGCCTGGCTCACGGGGCTCATCGGTGTGGTCTATCTGGTGGTCCGGCTTGGCTGGTCACGACTGGCCATCCCCTGGCGTCTGGGGGCGCTGGGCAGCGCTGTGGTGCTGGCGATTGTGCTCCCGTTTGTCGTGGGAGGTCCGTTGGCTCCCATCCGCGACCGGATCATCAGCCTTACTGCAACACGCGACTTTTCGGTGGAGGGGCGCGGCGCGTTTTACCAGACCGCCTGGCGTCTCTTCGTGGAAGGTCCCTCAGCGGTCCCGGAGTCCCGGGCGATGGCCGTCCTGGGAACTGGTTTTTCCACGTACCGCTTCCTCTCGCCCCTCAAGCAGACCGACCCCCGGTACTACTCGTCCGATCCCCATTCGTTCTTTTTCCAGTGGCTGGTAGAACTGGGGATCATCGGACTCGCGGGCTGCTGCCTCCTGTGGGGATGGTGGGGCTGGGTGCAATGGGGAACCCCGCTGCTGCGGATGCCGTCGCCAGATGCCGCTCCCGCTGCGCCGCACCTCTGGGAGGGGCAGCATCTCGACCTGCACGGCATCATTGCCGGACTTCTCGCAGGCTGGCTGCACTGGCTCATCGATTTCGATGCGACCTACATGCTCATTGTCTGGACCGCGATCACGCTCATGGCGATTGTGGTCGCGACCCTCCGGACACAGGCAGGTGCTCCGCCACTCTGGAACATCACCCCGCAACAGCCCGCAGCGCCAGCTGGCAACACGCGGCTGCGCGAATGGCGCATCAGTCAACTCCTGGGGAGTCTGCTGCTGCTGGGGCTCCTGGCTGGGGCGGTCGCGTCCGCCCTGTTCGCCGCCAGTAAATTCTTCTACGACCGGGCGGAGGATGCCTTCAAGGCCTGGGAGCGGCAGCCGACTCTCGACCTGCTGCCCCGGGCGCAATCTGACTACGCCCTCGCCGCTGCGCTCTGGCCCTATGACGGCGATGGCTGGCGAGGCTTGAGCGTGACGGAACTCTGGCTCGGCACGCAGGCGATGCCGTTTGATCCCGAAATCGGCACGCAGACGTTGCTGGAAGCCCGCAAGCACGCTGTGACCGCCACGAAGTTTGCCGCGTACAACGCCCGCAACTGGAACAACCTGGCGCAGGTCGATGCAGCATTACTCCGTGCCGGCGCGATGGATCAGGCCACCGCCGCCAACAACATGCAAGTCGCCCTCATCACTGCCATTACCCGCGACCCCCTGAACAATCCCCGGTACTACATCCAGCTCACCCAGGCACTGTCGCTGGGCGAGCCCTCGGAGAATCGCGACCGGGCGATCGTCCTCAACATCGACCGGCTGATGCAGTACTACCCACCATCACAGATCAGCGAGTTCTCGAAAACCCGGCTGGACTGGCAGCATCTGCCGCTGAGCTATGCCCAGGTCTGGCCGTTTTATCTGCTCGCTCTCCGCAGTCTGGAGGATGCCAATGGGATTCAGCGGGCCCGGCTCGTGGCGCTGGAGCAAATCCTGCCAGCGCTCAAAGATTCGGAGTATGTCCCACTGGAAGTAAAGGCGAAGGTCTTGCCGGTGGTTCGGCAAGTGGTAGACGAAATCGACCGCCCTACGGGCGAGGTGGTGCTGACACCCGAGTTGCTCCAGGCGCTGCAGGGTATCGGCACGTCTGAGGAAGCCACGGAGGATTCCTGATGTCACTCCAGTTGCCACAACGCACCGCTCCGCTGCCTGATGTCGTCGCGCAGTTACGCGCCGACGGCTTCGGGGACCACCCGGTCGCGCTGGTCCTCGGGAGTGGTCTCTCGCTGGCCCAGCCATTTGTCCGGGGAGCAGAACGCCCCTATGCCACGATTCCAGGCTTCCCAACGGCGGGTGTCGCGGGACACAAGGGGATGCTGAGTGTCTGGAACGCTCCGGCAGGCACCTCGAGTCTGGTCTTCGAGGGACGTCCGCATCTTTATGAAGGCTGGAGCATGGAGGAGGTCGTATTTCCGGTCCGGCTCATGCACGCACTGGGAGTCCGGACACTAATCATCACCAATGCGGCAGGGGGGCTCTCCCCCGACTATGAGGTGGGCGACTTCATTCTGCTCACAGACCATATCAGTTTGTTTCCGCCAGGACTCACAGCTCATGGCACGGCAGATCGGGACCGCTGGCTGGCCGACAACGGTCACTCGCCTTACAGTGCTCCGCTGCGGGAGGCCATAGAGGCTCGCTGGCCGGCAGCACTCCGGGGTCCCCAGCGGGGAGTATATGCCGCCGTGCTGGGGCCCAACTATGAGACGGCTGCTGAAATCCGGGTGTTTGGCAAGCTGGGAGCTGACCTCATCGGAATGAGCACCGCCGCTGAAGCGGTCATGGCGCAGCATCTTGGACTCCGGGTGCTGGGGCTCTCCTTCGTCTCCAATTCCCTCGCCCGGCCGCCGGCGGGTCCGCTGACGCATCTGGAAGTCCTGGAAGCGGGCAAGGCCGCCGCAGCGCATCTTGGGGCGATCCTGCAGGCGGCCTGGCCGACTCTCGTGCAGGTTCCCTGAGGAACCCAGTCTCTCCCTGAAGGGGCGACGTATACTCGCTGAGGACTGCTCACATTGGGCAGGAACGGTCAGCACCGAGGAGAAGCACGCGCACAAATGACTGATCAGGCTGTCATCCTGGCCCCCAACGGGGAGCAGTACTGGGACACCATCATCATCGGCGGCGGTCCCGGCGGGATGGGGGCAGCCCTCTATTCCGCCCGGGCGCTGATGAGCACGCTGCTCCTGGACCGGACGGTCCTGGGAGGTGCGCTGCTGCTCACCGAGCACATCGCGAACTATGCCGGCTTCCCCGAAGGTGTCGGCGGCTTTGAACTGGCCCAGCGGATGGAGCAGCAAATCCGCAACTACGATGTCGACATCCGGATGCTCGAAGTCACCAGTGTCACCCACGATGACCTGGACCCCTCGGCGTTTAAAGTCGTCACGAACGATGGGATCGCCCGGTGCTGGACCCTGATCCTGGCTGCGGGTAACACTGCCCGTCGGCTCGATGCGCCTGGCGCGGATGAGTTCTTCGGCCGTGGGGTCTCCACCTGTGCTGTCTGCGATGGCGCGTTTTATCGGAATCGCCCCGTAGCAGTGGTTGGCGGCGGTGACAGCGCTCTGGAAGAGGGGCTCTTCCTGACCCGCTTCGCCTCGGAGGTCCACATCATTCATCGACGGGATGAGTTTCGCGCGGAGAAAATCTTTGTCCGTGAAGCGCAGGAACATCCGAAGATTCAGCTGCATCTGAATCGGGTGGTGGCGGAGGTTCGGGGGGAGGAGACGGTTAAAAGTCTGCAACTCATCGACACGCTGACCCAGCAGCCCGCAGAGGACCTGCCCGTCGATGGCGTCTTCATTTACATCGGCTCGACCCCGAACTCCGGGATCGTGCAGCTCCCCATCGACCGGGACAGCGCGGGTTACATCATCGCGAACAAGCGGACCCAGACCAGCATCGCGGGCTGCTTTGCAATCGGCGATATTGTCTCCGGGTCCCGTCGTCAGGTCGCGATCAGCGTCGGCGAAGGCTGCGTGTCAGCGCTGGAGGCGGAGGCGTATCTCACGGAGCTGCGCCGCCATCAGCAGCCCTCGACGTCAGTGGCGGCGGAATAGGGCACAAAGGTCGCTGTCGTGGACCCCGCATCCATTGATCATGGTCTCCGCAGATTGCTGGATGCTGCCAGCAACCGGACTCGTGAGGGCCTGCGGGTGCTGGAAGATCTGGCGCGCTTCGTTTGGGACGACCCAGTCCTTGTCGAAGCGGCGAAGTCTCTGCGTCACGATGTCACCACAGCAGTCCAGCGACTCGAAGCGCAGACCGGTCCGCTGATTCATGCGCGGGATACGGTCGCGGATGTCGGGACCTCCCTCACAACACGTACCGAAGCGGCGCGCGCCGATGCCAGTGCTCTGGTACGGGCGAATGCCGGCCGTGCCGAAGAGGGGCTCCGCTCCCTCGAGGAGGCGGTCAAGCTCCTTGATGGCGCGCTGGCTGGAGAATTCAAAGCCCTGCGGTATCGGGCGTACACCCTGGAAGCAGCAGCGCTCCAATGCGCTGAGGGGCGCCACGATGGCTAAAACCAAACGGTGGGGCGACTTCCAGTTTCCGGGGCTGTACTACATCCACACCTTTGCCGGAGTCGGCAAAGAGGAGCGGACCGGGCTCTATCGCACCTGCATGGATGCAGTCCTGGGGGGGTGCCGACTGATCCAGCTCCGCCTCAAAGGTCCCTTCGGACCCACAGTATCCGAAATCCTCCGCCTGATGATCGCGGACTTCGATGGGAGCGACGCCCGGTTTCTGATGAACGACCGGGCGGAATGGGCGATGGCGGTCGGAGCCCATGGTGTGCATGTCGGCGAAGAGGGCGACTCCACCGTGGCAGAAGCGCGGCAACTGCTCGGTCCTCAGGCACTCATCGGAGCCACCACGAAAACTCCCGCACAGCTGGCCGCAGCGCTGTCCGCCGATGTCGACTACGTTTCATGGGGAGCATTGTTCGGGTCCTCAACGAAGCCTGAAGCCATCCCTGGCAGCCTGGAAGGGATCGCGACGCTCAAAACGCAGTTGCCAGAAGCGGTGCGACTCTGTGTTATCGGGGGGATCACCGAAGAACGGATCCCGCAGGTGATGAGGCAGCCGGGAGTCGACCTGATCGCGGTTGGGGCGGCCATCCAGCGGGCTACTGATCCCGAACTGGCCACGCTGAAGCTTGTCGATGCCATTCGACTGGCGACTCCGCCGTCCTGATGCCCGCGCTCAGGCTGCGATAATGCGACTGTGTCCACAGAGCCGCAGACCACCATCCAGATCACCCTGAACGGGGAAACGCGTCAGATTCCCGTGAGTCTGACCATCGCCGGGCTGTTCGAGCTCCTCCAAATGTCGCCTGAGGCCATCATTGTCGAGCGGAATCAGACCGTAGTGCCCCGGAGTACGTTCGCAACACTGACGCTGGAGCCTGGCGATCGCATCGAGCTGATGCGACTCATCGGTGGCGGCTGAGAAGCAAATTTGCGCGGTTTGTCGCCCCGCTGTTGCCTGGGTTGGTTAGAATCGGAATGTGACCTGGCCTGCATTGCCCGATATCCGACCCCTCGCCATCGCCCATCGCGGCGCGAGTGAGGAGCTACTTGAAAACACCCTGCCTGCGATTGAGCGCGCTATCGAGCTCGGGGCCGAAGGGGTGGAGATCGACGTCCAGCTCTCCCGGGATGGCCAGGTCATGGTCTTTCACGATGCCGACCTGACCCGTCTCGCCGGGGACTCGTCGCTGGTCCGCAACCTGGATGCTGCCGCTTTGCAGGAAATCGCGCTTCGGGATCCGGTGGACCCAACGCGGCGGATCTATCACATGCCGACCCTCCGGGAGGTTCTGGCCTGCTGCTATGGTCGGGCCCAGGTGGATGTGGAGCTCAAGACCGATCATCCGGATCTGGTATCGGCGGTGTTACATGAGATTCGGGATGCCGATTTCGTGGACTACACCTACCTGACCTCTTTTAATCCACACTACCTGAAGCGACTGGCAGAACTGGCACCGGACATCTGGATCGGCTCACTTATCGCGATGGAGGAGCAGTTCGGCGAACTGTTGGAGAGCCCCTACCCGGGGGCCTGTATTCCCCTCTGGCTCGCTGATGAGGCGCGGGTCAACCAGTTGCGGGAACGACAAAAGACGGTGGTCGTCTGGACCGTCAACAACCTCGACGACATCTATCGGTGCCTCGAGCTTGGTGTCGACGCTGTCGTCAGCAATCATCCTGAGCGGGTCCTCCAGGCGCGTGACACCTTCCAGGGGGAGGGCTGATGCCGCTGCATCGTCTGCCACAGGCGATCATTTTCGATCTCTTCGGTACTCTCGTGGAAGAATTCGACACCGCGGCGATCGCCCAGCTCATGCACGACTGCTATTTGCGCGTGACCGCCGACCCGCTCTTCGCCCCCATCCGGGGCGTCCCCCCGGAGCATTTCGCGGACGCGATGAAGTTTCAGTATCAGTCCCGGTACCGTGCTGCGGCCCAGGGTGATGCCAGGTCGCCGCAGGTGGCCCATGCCATCGCCGACATGCTGGTACGGATAGCGCCAGGGGTCGAGTTTCCGCCCGAAGCGATTCCCCGTTTCATCGAGCACTACGGCGCGGTTGAGCGCCTGGTGCCGTTTCCGGAAACCCTGGAGGTGCTCCGGACCTGCCGGAGTTGGGGACTCCAGACCGCGTTGCTGTCCAATGTCTTTTTCCCGGGGGCAATCTATGAGCGCCAGTTAGCGGACCTCGGGCTCAATGACTGGCTGTCGCCTCGTTGTTTCTCGGCGGACATGCCGTACATGAAGCCGCATCCCGAAGCATTCCGCTTCGTCGCTGATGCGCTGCATCTGGCCCCGGGGGATTGTCTGATGATCGGCGACCGGGTTGATCTCGATATCAAAGGCGCAGTAGCCGCTGGAATGCCCGCGGTCCTCATTGGCCAGTCTGTGGCAGCCGACCATCCTGAGGTCCCCGTGGTCGCTTCGTTGGGCGATCTGTTGCCATTGCTGGAGAAGGCGGGCGAGTACACTCCTGCCGGAGCTGAGTAGCCCTCCGCCCCAGGAGATCCCGTCATGACCGCTGATCGTCCATTCCAGGTCGGCCCTTACACCTTCACCAGTCGCCTCATCGTCGGGACTGGCAAGTTCGCCGACTTCCCCACCATGCAGGCCGCTCACGACGCTTCTGGCGCGGATCTCGTGACCGTGGCCATCGGACGAGTGGACCTCACCCAGCGCGAAAGCATCCTCGACTTCATTGACCGCAAGCGCATGACGCTCCTTCCGAATACCGCCGGAGCCTATACCGTGGAAGAAGCCGTCCGGCTGGCACGTCTGGCCCGCTCGGCGGGAGTAGGGGACCTGATCAAGGTCGAGGTACTGGGAGATCCCGACACCCTGCTGCCGGATGTGGTGGGCACCATTGAGTGCACCCGCATCCTGGCTCGCGAAGGTTTCATTCCCATGGTTTACACCTCGGATGACCCCATCGTGGCGCGTCAGCTGGAAGCGTCTGGGGCGGCGGCCATCATGCCGCTGGCGAGCATGATCGGTTCCGGGCAGGGGTTCTACGACCTCACGGGGATCCGCCTGATTCGCGCCCAGACGAGTTTGCCGGTGATAGTCGATGCCGGCCTGGGAGTCCCCAGCGATGCGGCCATCGCGATGGAACTCGGCGCGGATGCGGTGCTGGTGAACACCGCGATTGCGAAAGCCACGGACCCTGTGGCGATGGCCCAGGGGTTCCGCCTGGCAGTCGAAGGGGGACGTCTTGGCTACCTCGCCGGACGCATACCCCGCAGCGAGAAGGGCCAGGTGTCGAGCGTCGGCGCAGGCTTCGGAAGCTGATATCCCAATGCTGAAGCTGCAGATCGAAGGGGGACGACTGAAGGGGGCGATCGTGCATGTCGCACACTCCCCATCCATTCGTCCCACTCTGGCACGGGTCCGGGAAGCGGCCTTCAACGCCTGGCAGTTTCAGGTACCGGGGAGTCTGTTCATCGATGGCTTCGCTGGCAGCGGACTCATGGGGCTGGAAGCCTGGTCCCGGGGGGCCGAGCGCATCATCGCCATCGAGCAGGACCCGCTGGCGGTCCGCCGAATGCGGGAAGCCGTGCGCCGATTAGGCGGCGAAAGAAATGTGCGTCAGGAACTGGAGCGCGCCTGGTCGGTGCGCCAGGGAAGCGTGGAGAAGGAAGTCCTCGCCCTGGCAGCAGAAGGGGTCCAGGCGGACCTCATCTATCTCGACCCGCCGTACCACTATGCCGGACTCAGTGATCTCATCACCCTGATCCTGGATATCGACCTTCTGCGCCCGGGTGGCGAGTTGATGATCGAATGCGCCGACCGCGATACGGTCCGGCTCCCACCGCCAGATTTCCTCACGGGTGGGCACTTTTCCCGGGAACATCGGCATGGCGGTACCCGGCTGGTCCGGTACGAAGCGGATGAACGTCCGGAAGCCGTTCCCGGGTGAGCCTCGTACAATAGAGCCATGCCCCCGCCGCTGACCATTACTTCTCATGCGATCGCTCAGTTTGCTGAGCATGTGGCCCCGCTCCCGGAGTCAGAGGTGCGGGAACTGTTCAATCGGGTGCACCGGGAACAGGTGCTGCTGACAGCTCAGGATCCCAAGTATCCCGAGACACCGTTCTTCTGGGGGACCCTGAACGGCCGGGACTTTGCCCTCGCCATTGGCCCTGATCGGGCGATTCCCGGGGGGCACTACGTCGCAACCACTATCGGTTTGGGACACCTGGAGCGGATCCTGAGGTCCCGTCGCGCCCGACAACAGAGTGTGCGGCTGGAATCATCAGGCAAACCAGGCGCAGGGCTCACGAACCGGCCGTTCCAGGAACTGGCCGCGACTGTGCGGGAAGTGGATGTCGACTGGCCGGAGGAGGGGAGTCAGTCCCTGACCTGGAAGCAGACGCCGATGCCCGGCCAAACACAAGCCTGGGCGCAGATCTGGCGCTGGCTGGAACTCCTAAGCGGCGTCAAAGTCGTACGACTGGAGTGCAATCCGCTGGCTGATCCGCCGGGCTGGTGGGCGACGCTGCGACAAGGACAACGAGAGCCGCTGATCTTCGTGGGGTCCAGCCCGATGGCGGAGCTGTACATCCTCGACCAGCCGGCACAGATCATCTCTTTTCCTGACCCGCTGGTTGCCGGGCGGCTGCGGGTCGTCCCGCTCCCTGCCGGTCGGGGACATCAGACGGGCCTCCCCGAAGAAGCGCGGGAAGCACCACTGATGTCCGTCAGTGGTAATCAGCAGCGACGGTTGCCGGTCCGGGCGCTGTATCCGGGGACCTTCGACCCGATCACCAAAGGCCACCTACACCTCCTGAGCCGCGCCTGCCAGTTGTTCGATACGGTCGTCATCGCCGCTGCCGACAATGCCGAAAAGTCGACCGTCTTTTCCCTGGAGGAGCGGCTGGCATTGGTGCAACAGGAAGTCGAAGGGTCCGGACTGACGGGGGTTGAGGTCACCAGTTATCGGGAGCTGACGGTTGATTTTGCTGTGGCGCAGGGCTGTCAGGTCATAGTCCGGGGCCTGCGGGCGGTGTCCGACTATGAGTATGAAGTGCAGATGGCGATCATCAACCGCAACATCGCGCCTCAGGTCGATACAGTCTTTCTCATGGCGGATCAGGACCACAGCTTTATTTCTTCCTCTATCATTAAGGATATCCTGATGCACGGTGGGGGGGTCGACCGGGTCGTCGGGATGGTTTCACCGGCCATCGCTGCCGAGCTCCGGCAGCGGTTGCTGGGGGCTGAAGCAGCGGTGATGGAGCCCTGATCCGGTTGGGGTCCGGAGGGCGCAGGCTTGACAAACAGGCGCAGACCAGTTAGGTTTCTCCTTCTGTCGATTACCTTCGCGAAAGCAAGGGGTCCGTACCGTGCCACTGCCTAAGTACAAGCACTCGAAGTCCAACACCCGGACCCGTCGCGCGGCCTGGCTGAACAGCCTCCGTGCTCCGGCGATGCAGCGGTGTGCCAAGTGCGACACGCCCAAGCTCTCGCACCGGGCCTGCCCGGTCTGCGGGTTTTACAACGGACGCCATGCGCCGCAGGTGAAACGCGCCCGCGCGTAGTTTCTGTCCGGCAGTCTTTTCGTCTATCACGTTCCCATCGGATCTCGCAGGAGCACACGTCATGGCCGAGTTCGCCGCTCTCAAAGAAATCATTGTCAAGCAGCTCGGAGTCCCCGAGGAGAAAGTGAAGGAAGAGGCCAGCATCCAGGAAGATCTGGGAGCGGACAGCCTCGATGTGGTTGAACTGATCATGGCGATCGAGGAAAAGTTCGGCCTGAACATCGAGGACGATCAGGCGCAGGGCTTCGCGACGGTTGGCGACGTCTGGAAGTTCCTGAACAACAACGGCGTGAATTAGTCGGTCGCCGGCGCACCGGCGGCGTTGGAATCCACAGATGCCCGGGGGAACGGTGAAGAAGCACCGTCGCCCGGGCATCGGCATTCGCGCCAGCATCACCAGCGAGCGACCAGTCGCCGCGATCCTGCGAAAGAGCCCGTCATGGCCAAGCCCGTGGCTCCCCATCCGCTTCAGTTCTCTGCCGACTGGCACGCCAGCCTCCTTGTTCTGCTTGCCCGCTGGGGCATCACTCCCAAAAACATCCGGCACTATCAGCGCGCTTTTACGCACTCTTCGGCGGTCGACAACCAGGCGGAATCGTACGAGCTGTACGAGTTCATGGGCGATGCCATGATCGATGTGGTGGTGATTGAAGAACTGGTGCGTCGCTATCCCCAGGAGCTTGTTGGTGCGCTGGCGAAGGCGAAGAGTCAGGCGGTCTCCATGCATGAGCTAGCCCGCCTCAGCCAGGAACTCCAGCTGGAGGGACTGCTGCAACTGGATCTGCGGGGACATGGCCGAACACGTGGGATTTCTGAGGGGATTCAGGCCGACATCTATGAATCGCTGGTAGGCGCAGTCTATCTGGACCGGGGGTATGCCGCAGCGAAAAGGGTGCTGAAAGACACCCTGCGTGGGGTGCTGCAGGTGGATCTCGAAGCCCGCCAGGCCGAGGACTTCAAGAGCCGCCTCCAGGAGCGGGTGCAGTCGTTGTTCAAGGAAGTCCCGACCTATGAGGTGGTGACTACTAGTGGTCCGGACCATGAAAAAACGTTCCGGGTGGTCGCGAGCTTTCGGGGCGTACCGCTGGCCCAAGGGCGCGGACGCTCTAAGAAAGAAGCGGAGCAGGACTCCGCCCGGAAGACCCTCGCGCAGTTCCAGCGCTATTTCGTTGCGTTCCTCCCGGCTGCCACCGAGTAATTCCCAGGTGCCACCGCCTGTTCCACTGTGGATCTCTCTCCAACATGCTGCCTAATGCAGCGCAATCTGCCTATAATGGCGTCCGCTCACCGCCGCGGGCTGGCCGGAGGCTGCCCTGCTGTGTGTTCTGAAAAGGAGACTCGTATGACGACCCCCCGCATCCCGAGCGCGACTCGTTGGGCCCTGCCGCTGTTGGCCCTGGGGCTGCTGGCCGCCCCAGCCCCCGGCAACGCGCAAGCCGCGAATCCCTCCAGTTGGCGTTCAGCCATCAATGGCGATGGCCTCTGGCTGATGGAGCCCTACGTTTCAGAATTCGTCCAGCGCGGCACCTGGGTGCGCTTTAACAACATCGATGCCCTGGGCTATGCCAGCGTTGGTGATGTGGTCCCTTTCCCCGTGGAGTTCGAAGCCGCCTTCGATCCCGCCTGGGGTGGCGGCGAGCAGCGGGTCTACGCTGAAATCATCGTCAAAGTTGACGGGCAGGTCACCTTCACGGAACGGATTCCGGAAGCCGGCTACTGGCCCTCGGATTCCCTGCAGGTGACAGCCCATCGCACGGCCATGATTGGCATCGGACAGGCTCCGGCTGATGGCGAACTGACCATCGAAGTCCTCGGCATCCTGTACAACGATGGCAATCAGAGCCTGGTGGATGCCAATGGTCTGCCGATTTACGACGGTTCCATTTATCAGGGGCATCCCTACTACGGCGGGTCGCGTTTCAGCACAGTAAGCGTGCTGAAGGAAACGCGCCGAGTCCAGCATCTGCGGGTGGACAACCCCTTTGTGGTCGACAACCTCGCCATGAAGACCACCGGGACCTGCCCCGGTCCGGCGGAAGTGAGCTTCGTCGCCCGGACCGCCTTTGGTGGACTGAATGCGCTGCATCCCAAGGCCATTGATGTCCGGGTCACGGGACTGGAAGACAAAGATGGCTGGGACTGGAGCCCCGAGATGGGGTCCCTGACCATGGGGCCCAACGATCACCGGCAGATGCAGTACACCGGGGTCTATCGTGGTGCTGATCCCTGTGAGGTCTATCGCTACGCTGGTGACATCGTCGTCACTGCGAGTGGCAAGTTCGGCGCGGTCCCGTCAAGTAACTGGAACCCGGACATCCAGCAGCGGATTCGCCAGTACTGGGAAGAGCGGACCTGGCGGAGTCGGTTCACCCTGGGCTCGGGTGTTTCGGCAAAGCCTATGCCGATTGCGGTGACAGCCTCCTGTCAGGGTGAAGGCGAAAACTGTGACCAGGCGCTGGAGCCAGCCGCCATCGAAATGCAGACTGAAGCGCGGTTCCGCTCCACCGAGCGCGCGCCGCGTCGCGATGATGGCCCGCTCCAGAATCCCGACGATCTGAGCATCTTCATTCCGGCCGGTGCCCTCGAGGGGGAAACCATTCGCGGGACGGTCGTAGCCCGCGGCGGATCCCGGGAAGGTCTGAGCCCCGAATCCCTGCGGCAGATCACCATCAACAATGACCAGGTCAAGCCCTTTGAGAAGACCGTCACCAACGATGACAAGTCGGCGTCCGCCCAGCAGTTCACCTACACCGTGACCAACGGTGGTGGCCTCATTCAGGCGGCGCTGAGCACCTCGAAGGGACCGGTGCAGCTCACCACCATGACCATCATGGCGGAGGAGAGCTTCGATTCCGTCAACACCACGGTGCTGACAGCGAACGTACCGGATGTCTGGTGCGCGAACCCCTCCGGGACTCCGCTCTGGGCTCCGGGCGCTGGGGCGGGCACCTCGCCGCTGGCCTCTCTCCCTTCCGAGGCTTATGTCCCGAAGATCTCCTGGACGGACCCGGCGGCACCGCTGGTGACTGGCCTCGCGGGCTCCGGTCCTCGGCAGTTGGTGACCCTGACGGATGCTGAAATCGGTCAGGCGGCCGCAGCGAATCCATACATGGCCCTCGGTCTGGTCGATGCCCTCAGCGAGCGCTATCGCCAGTGGGCGGTGGACCCGTACAAGTCCGCCGTTGACATCGTCCAGGGGACCGCACCGGCGTATATCAGCCCCGGCAGCTACTTCACCTATGTTGGCCCCACGCCTTCCGCTGGTGGGCGGTACACCGCCTCCAACGGCAGGATGGAGCAGAACCAGGCGGGCTACGCTTCCGGTTGGGATCCGAACAAGTCCACCCTGCAGAACATCGCGTTGCTGGATCCCCAGACTGGTGCTGTGGTCGAGCGGATTCCGGTGATCTCTCAGTCGTCGATCATGGCGACTGGGTATGTGCCCGAGGGCATCAGCCCCGGCGCGTACAACATCGGACTGGAGACCAATGACGGCCAGATGGTGAAGACCGCCCGCAAGACCATCGCGGTCCAGATGGCCACGGACAACGACAAAGTGGTCCAGCGTGGTACGCAGGGACAAATCCGCTTTGAAGTGAAGGGTCATGACAAGGGCAAGGAAAAGGAGCAGGACGAGAAGAAAGATGGCAAGGAACTCCGTCCGGAACTCCGCTTCTTCTGGAATACGATCAGTATGCTCCCGGGTGACTGGACGCAGCTGGGCTACGCCCCGCGCCGTGGATCCTTCCTGAATGAGTTCGCGGGCGCACAGCGTCCGGATGCCGGACAGCAGCAGGGCCAGGGGCAGGGGGCTCAGAAGAAGACCTCCGAAACTGACCGGCTCTGGAAGAAGGAGAAGAAGCAGCCGGAAATGTTCGTGACGATCTTCAACCTGACGCCGAACATCATCCGGTTCGCTGACGGTCGCGAAGTGGTCACCATGCCGGTGTATTCCGACACCACGGAGTTCCAGCTGGCCTTTACCGGCCTTTCGACTGGTCCGTATGCCGTCCGCATTCAGGTGGAAGAGCCGAACTTCTCAGCCCTCGAGCCCGATCGGCTGCGGAATCTCAATCCCGAGGAGAATCCCCTTCTCAAGCTCGCCACCAACGGTTGGGATGAGTCGGTACTCGAAGGGTACGACCTCCCCATCGGCCAGTAGTTTTGGCTTCTTGAGACGCAGCTACAGCGCGCCGGGACCTGGTCCCGGCGCTCGCTTTTGTAGTGCCGGGTGAAGTAAGGCAGCGCAGAGTCCGGGGAGAATTTCTGCCCATCAGGACTGAGCCTGCGTGCTAGACTCGCTCTTCCATTCAGAGGAGCTGAGGCATCGGTTGACGTCCCGCGACTGCCTCCGGAAAGGTCATTCCGCGACGTGCGTCTGCATGAACTGGAACTCGTCGGATTCAAGTCCTTCGGCGATCGCACCCGGTTGCGATTCGATCCCGCATTCACGGCCATTGTCGGACCCAACGGGTCGGGAAAATCCAATCTCGTCGATGCCATCCGCTGGCTGTTGGGCGAACAGTCGCATAAGCAGCTTCGCACACCGGACTCCTCAGAGGTCCTGTTTCAGGGGGAGCAGGCCACCGACCGGATGAACTTCGCGGAAGTCTCCATGACCTTGTCACCAGTTGCGGATGACATGGCAGAGACCCTGACTGAGCCACTGATCGTGGGGCGGCACTATGAGCGCGATGGGACCAATCACTATCTGCTCAATGGCTCCCGCAGCCGACTGAAGGAAGTCCGGTCGACCCTGAACGAGGCCGGGTTTGGACTCAACGCGATGAGCATCCTCAGCCAGGGGCGCATCGATGCGGTGCTGTCGCTGCATCCGGCGGAGCGACGGGTCATTCTGGAAGAGGTCTCCCAGATTCATGGGTTCCAGGTGAACAAGGACAAGACCCTCGACAAGATCGCAGCGACCCGCGACAACCTCCAACGCCTGGAAGATGTGCTTCGCGAAGTGACCGACCGGATGGCGGAACTGGCGCAACAGGCGCTGGCCGCCCGACGGCACGGTGAGCTCACCGCTGCGCGGGCGGACCGGGAGCAGAGCCTCCTCGCCCGGGATCTGGATCGTCGTGCCCGGGCGGTCCAGGCCCTCCGGCAGGAACTCGCCGATGCGGCGGCGGCGGTCGACAGCTACCGGTCGCAGGTGCAGGAACTCCGGGAAGAACTCACTGGCGTCGAAACCCAGGCCCAGGACCTCCAGCGAATCCTCACCGCCCATCTGGCGTCGCAGGCAGAACTGGCAGTCCGGGCTTCGGAGTCCCGCAACCAGGCGACCCGCCAAACTGAACAGGCGACCCAGCTGCAGAGCTCGCTGGCGAGCCTGACACGTCGCCGCGAGGCGCTGACATCACGACTGAAAGACCTGGAAGCGACGATTGCCACCGTGACCGGCGAACTCGATGGACTCAGGGGACACGCGGTCGCTGCGAAAGAGCGTGCCGAGTCGGCACGGACGTCGTGGCAGCAACTCCAGCAGGACCTGACTTCTACCCAGGAGGCCTGGCAGGCTGCCAGGACCAGTCGCGCATCGCTGGAAGCGCAGCGCCAGCGCCTGGAGCGGGAAATCGCAGTTCTCACTTCCACCCGGGATCAGTTCGCGGTCAGCCTGGCGGAACTGGGACCGCATCTGGAGTCGCTGGCAGCCCAGATGCCAGCCCTGAATGAAGCGGTTGAAGCAGCCCGTCTGGCTACAGTCGAAGGCGACACTGCCTGGCAGCAGGCGCAGGCGGGAGTCGCGCCAGCCGCAGAAAAATTGCAATCGCTGCGCGAGCAGGTGAGCCGGCTGGAGCAGACCCTGCAGGATGCCCGGAGCGGGCAGGCGGCGATCACCGCCGAGCGCAAGTCGCTGGAGCAACTTGAAAAGGTCCGGGAAGGATACGAGGGGGGCGGACGCGCCCTGCTCGATGCCGCCCAGCAGGGCAGGCGGTCCGGATCGCTGACACCCCTGCTCGATCAACTCACGGTGCTGCCGGGCTATGAGCTGGCGGTGGAGGCGATGCTCGGTCCGCTGACACAGGCTCTGATCGCCGAAGACTGGACAGCCCTCGATGCCGCCTTCGACTGGCTCGTACAGGAGGATCGAGGACGTGCCTTGTTGGTCGCGCCCGAAATGGTTCCCCCCCTGAGTCGTCCGGCTCCCGCGCCTGTTGCTGTGCCCCATGACCCTGCCCCCAGCGACTGGCAGCAGGTGTATGGCCCCGCAGCGCCGATCGTGCAAACGACTACACCAGCACTCCCCCTGGTGCGGTACCTGTCCGATGCCCTGGCAGCGCCTGCTTCCCTGGAGCCGCTACTCCAGGCGCTCTATGGCGATGTCCGGGTGGCAGACTCCCTCGAAGACGCACGGCGCGCTCATGAGGCCGGCGAGCGCAGCACCTGGGTGACCAGGCAGGGGGAAGTCCTGCATCCCTGGGGTGGTGTCCTGGGAGGTGCCACCACTGCCCTCGAGGGGGGGCTGATCTCGCGACATGCGCGGCTGGAGTATCTGCGGGAACAGGAAGCCGACAGCAGCCGTCAGGTGGAGCAACTCGCCACCGCCCTCGCGACCGCCCGGAAGTCCGAAGCCGAAGCGCAGCGCGACCTCGAGCAACAGCGGCAGCTCGTCCAGGAGGCCCGGGCTCGCCATACGGAGCTGCTGCATCAACTGTCGGTCAGTGAGCAGCAGTCCCGGCAGGCACAGGGGACCCAACAGGAACTGGAGCAGCGACAGCAGCAGTTGACCCGGACGATCGCCGAAGGGACTCACCAGCTGGAGCAGCAGGAGGCGCTGCTCGGGCAGGTCGATGCCCAGCTGGAAGGGACAGCTAATGCCGCTGCCCTGGAGCAACAGGTCACACGACTGCGTGAGGATGTCCAGCGGACCCAGTCCACCGCGCATGAGGCGGAACTCCGGTCGCAGGAACTCATCTCCCGGATCGCAGCCCTCGAGCAGCAGAGTCGCGAAGCGCTGGCGGAGCAAGAGCGGCTGCAAGCCGAGTCCGTACCGCTGGCGGAGGAACTTGCAACCACCGAAGCCGCCCTCCAGGCGCTGGAAGGCGACCTCCCGCAGCTGGAGTTGTTCGCATCCGAAGCGGGCGCGGCCCTGGAAGCTTCCCGGGCGGAAGAGCACCGGCTTCGGGGCGAACTGCAGGAATCGCAGAGTGCGCTGGCTGAAGGACGGAGCGATCTGGCGGGACTCGAAGGTGACCTGGCGCAAGCGCTGGGCGAAAAAGAATCGCTGCAGATTCGGCTGGCGAGAGCAGAGGCGGATGTCGATCTTCTCGGCACCCAGGTCACGGGCCATCCCTGGTTTCAGGAGCGGTTCCCATCGCTGGCTGAAGGACTGGAGACACTGTTCGCCGATCCATCATGGAAGGCCTTCTTAGATCCCCTCGCGCCGGCAGCGCAGCTGAAGCGGGAGCTGGCGGAGATCGAGACGCAACTCGCGGACCTCGGGGAGGTCAACACCCTCGCCGCCCGGGACTATGCCCATCAGGAGGAACGTCACGGCACCCTCCGTGACCAGCGGCAGGACCTGCTGGATGCCATCGCCGATCTGGAAGCATCCTTGCGGGAAATTGAATCGAAGTCACGTCAAGCGCTGGAGGATGTCTACGACCGGACCCGTGCGAATTTTCAGGAAGTCTTTGGGGAACTCTTCCCTGGTGGCGAGGCCCGTCTGGAGTGGAGCGATCCTGATCATATTCTGGAATCCGGACTGGAGATCTCGGTTCACTTCCCCGGCAAAGGGGGACGCCACCTCATGCAGTTTTCCGGTGGCGAGCGGACGCTCATCGCCATCGCGTTTCTCTTCGCCGTGCTGCAGGCGAAGCCCCCGACGTTCGTCATCCTTGATGAGGTCGAGGCCGCTCTGGATGATGCAAATGTCGAGAAGTTCCTCCGGCTGGTGGACCTCTACAAGCATCACTTCCAGTTCGTGGTCATTACGCACAACAAGCTGACGATGGAACATGCGCCGCTACTCTACGGCGTCACCCTGCGCAAAGGCGGGCACTCGCAGATTTTGTCGGTGCGGGTACAGGAGTGGATTGCTTCCCAGGAAGGCGCGACGGAAGCACCAGTTCTCGCGAACGCCTGAGCCAGTGATTGCCTGAAGATGACACAGACCCCGGGGCTTCCCGGGGTCTGGTCGTTTCGCGCAAGCGCAGACTTGCGACAGTGTTGCGGTGGCTCCGGTTAGCCGAGCGAGAAGATCGACCAGCGGCGCTCCTGCGGGGTGCTCCCCGGAATCCCGGTCTCATCTGCTTCAGTGGCAGGCGGATCTGTTGTCGTGTTGGGACTGCTGAAGCTGGGAACCACGGGGAGTGGCGGCGGCGGACGGAGTCCGGTGGGAGAGCCAAAGTCGATCTCCGGGTCGCGACCGGTCGGTGAGGGGAGCTGACGATCCGGGAGATAGTCGCGACGGGGTGGGGGGATCATGGGCATCGGCAGCTTAGGAGCTGCTGACGGTCCATCGCCCAGCCTGAAAAGATCATGGGTTCCCTCACCCGGCGCGGACGCCGGGGTCGTAACTGGTGCGGTGGGAGTAGTGCCCAGCGCGACTTCCAGCAGCATGTGCTCGCTGAGCGAATCCAGCCAGCCGGGAAGATCGGGCATGGGGTGCGACTGCACTCCCTGCGGCAGGGAGGTTCGTCCGGTAAGAACTGCGACGATGCCGTTGGTGAGTCCGGTCATCAGTTGCTTCTCAAAGGCGCGCGACGGGTCAATAAAGAGGGCGTACTCCTCCGGATTGGACATGTAGCCACATTCCACCAGGACGCTGGGAATGCTGGGATGCTTGGTGACTCGCAACTCGCCGAAGAGGGCACCACGACCGCCCCGTTTGGTCTCCGAGGCCATGTGCTCAAAGAGCGTATGGGCGATGGCTTTGTCGCTTGCCTTATTGAAATAGACTTCCGTTCCTGAGAGGGCATCCGAGGGGATTTTCCGGAAGCTGTTGCAGTGCACTGACACGAAGAGATCGGCTTTATGCTCGGTTGCGAGATTCACCCGAGCCGCCAGATCGACTTTGAGATCCTCGCTCAGGGTGGTGTCGGCCTTGCGTGTCAGGATGACGCGAATCCCGAGGGCCTGCAGCCGCTCCGCCAGGTCGAGGGACATCCGCAAATTGAGGTCTTTCTCCAGCAGGCGTACCGGCCCCATCATGCCGGGCTCCATGGCTGCTCCTGGCCAGCGACCACCGTGACCGGGATCAATCACGACTGTCTTGCCCCGCAGGCCTTCGAGGCCTTTAGGGGTGACAGCGAGTCGCGGTTTGAGCTGCAGCAATGTCCGACTGCTCGCCTGATCAAATGACAGCGTCGCCTGAGGTGCAGATTTCGTCAGTTCGACTGTCATCACGACCGTCTGATTGTCCCCGGGTACCAATGACACCCGGCGGATGCCAGTGTCGGTCAGTTCCGGACGATGCTGATATGGGGTTGGAGACCCCGCCATCTCCGCAGCCGTGAATGTCACCCGTAGCAGAAGGGGCGAGACCTGCTCCAGCGTCGCAGATTTCGCATGGAGTCCGTCCAGCACCAGCCCGCTGCCATCCTGTGCCAGTCCGATCCTGATGTTGGTGCTCGGCAGCAATTGCGGTGCCTGGAACTGTCCGAGGGGGAGGGTCGTGAGCTTCTGCTGTCCCACCAGGGGCGAGCGCCAGCGGCTGTCAGTCAGGTCGTACACGATCCTTGCGACCGGCGGGGTCGCTTCGAACTGACCGAGGCGGATGGCGGAGTAGCCCGCTTCCGTGGCCGGATACGAGGTCGGGTGCTTCTGATCCAGGACTGCCCCGGGGAGATTGACGACATAACGGGGAGGGTTGTCGAGGAAGAAGCCGGTCGGTGTGAGTGGCGCGCCGCTCCGGAGCTGGTACCCCGCACCGGTCTGCTCCAGGCGCGTCAACGCTCCCAGCTGCAGGTCCTGCTGCCTGGTCATCGTGGCGGTGAGCCCGAGGTAGCGCTCCATCTGGGGGATCGTGAGGAACCACTGCCGATCCCGTTCGATGGCGACAGGGGAGAGCTTCTCCACCCGTCCGGCAATCTGCACTTCCTGCTTGCCGAACAGGAAGTGGACGGTCCCCTGCCAGGAGGACTGAATGGTCAGCGTAGCCTCTTTGGGGGCTTCGATCAGTGTCAGGTCCAGCGCTTTCGCACTGGCCGCGACTGGCAAATACCGCAAGCCCCCCTTGAATCGATAGGCGAGTGGCAGCGGCTTTTTGCCCACCAGCACCTGCCCATCCCGGGCTTGCGCCGGGGTCGGACCATTGACCAGAGGCAAAAGGCAGGTTGCGAGGAAGAGGACGCCCAACGGACGGGCGATCCAGGCGGCGAGGCTAGACTGTCCAAACATGCGTCAACACGCTCCACGAGCTGGGGTTCCCCGGTCCAGTTCGGAAGCTTCCACACCAAAGCTGGCAGGCTGCGGTGGGCAACATCTGGCAGCAGCGAGGCTGCCAAAAGGCTGCTTCAGACAGATTAATATCGACTAAGTGGTGTCCGTTGTGACCACTCCCGCCCCGAAAGTCCAGTTCGCCGTCCTGCGCTATTGCCCCAGCGCCTGGCGCAGGAGTCGGTAGTCCACCGGGTCACGCCCGTGATCCACCACCTTCCCCTCTTTGAGCGCGATCCAGGAATCCATAGGATAGAACGGCAGCTTGCGGAGCAGGGCGAGCACCGCTTCCTGTGTCCTGCCGTATACGACCCCGACGCAAAACTCCGGATGTCCCGGCTGCTTCACCAGCCGGAAGACCGCGTCGTACTCGCCCAGCACCAACAAATCACGGGTCGCGACGGTCTTGCTATTGAACTCCACGCCATAGGGCACGGTGATCAGGTCGTAGATCCAGGCCTCATCGTCGAGGGTCCCGATGGCGAAGATGTTGGTCAGCGCGATCCGGTCAGGCTCCGCCGCCTCCGGGGGCATCAGGGTGATGGCGCTGGGGCCGACAAAGAGGCGCGGCAGATCAAACTGCTGATTCGCCAAAAACTGGAGGTCCGCTTCGGTCATCACTAAAGAGGTCGGACCAGTCCGTCGCAGGAACTCCAGCGATGCGGTTTTTTCGGCATCGGGCACCCAGCGCAGCATGTCGTACCCCGGATCGATCTCCAGCCAGGTGGTGGTCGACGGCACACTGAAGCTGGTCACCAGCTCCGCCTCCGTGTTCCAGTCGGCCTGCAGGTCCAGGACCAGCTCGCCATCCCAGGCTGTGGCACCGGAGTAGGCGACCACTCGCGTCGGGGGCAGGTGGCTGGCGCGGAAATCGGAAATCTGGACATCCAGCGTGATCTGATTCAGCGCGCCAGCTGAGTGACTCTTTTGTGTGACTTTGTCCAGCACCAGTAGCGGCATGCCGCGCTGGTCATACCAGGTCGCGGCATAGGCCTGCACCCAGGCATCGCGATTCCCGCTCGCCTTCCCTTGCGCTTTCAGTCTGTCGAAGAGAAGCCCCGTCAAGTCCGTCAGACTGGCAGTCTTGCCGCCAAACTCCCGGACGAACCGCTGGAGCATCGCGAAAAACGCCTCATCCCCCAGCCAGATCCGCCAGCCGTGAATCAGTAGTCCGAGCTTGTGATAGCCAGCGTTCTGATTGGCATCGGGGCTGTACCGCTCGTCGTTGGTGGAGACGAACTCGTTGATCGCAGGGACCTCATCCCAACGCAGGGCGTATGACAAATCCTCCAGGTGGAGCTTCCGCTGCTGAGCCGCAAACTCGGGTCCCTGGTGGACTTCGTCATAGAGGAGATTCGCCAGGTAGAACGTGATGCCTTCGGTCCAGTTGCCCCCTTCGCCACTCCAGATCACATGGTTCCCAAACCAGCAGTGCAGGATTTCGTGCCCCAGGGCGTAGGGGTCCAGGAAATGCGCGTTGATCACATGTCCACCGAGCAACGTGAAGCTCGGATAGCCTTCGCCCACAGAGGCGTGAGTCTCGATGACCGCGAAGGATTCGAAGGGGTACGGGCCGACCCGTTCGGCAAAAAACTGCACGTACTCCTCGGACTTTTTCATCAGCGGAGCATCAGCCACTTTGCCCCGGGTTTCCGGGAAGAGAAAGCTCGCGAACTCGATCCCATCAAGGGTGTCCCGCTCCACCGTGTAGTCCCCCGCGACCAGGACAATCTGCCCCTGCCGGACATCGGAGCGATACCGCACCTGACGAGTCGCGCCATCTACGCTGTCCTGGAGCAGCCGTCCCTGAGACCAGGCCTGCCAGGTCGAGGGGAAGCTGCAGGTGAGATCAAACGTGGAGAGTGGTCCCAGAACATCCGGGAACCAGAACTTCGCGCCGTTGAGGTAGACCGCCTCGCCACTAAAGGGCGACATATCGAGATCCCCATAGGGGCCTCGGTAGGTCATGGTGACGGTGAGCTCATCGCCGACTTTCGTGAAGCTGGGGAGCTGCATCGCGACAATCTGCACGTTCAGGCCCTGCGAACGGATCGTCTCTGGCTTGATGGCATCCGGCACGTCGTCTGTCGCGAACTGTCCGGCGGCGGCATCGCTGATGTACTGATCGATGAGCTGATCACTTCGCAGCATCTCAGTGGTGAAAGTGGTCGAGAGTTCCCGGTCGCCTTGCTGAACGGTCACCGACTCCACCACGAAGTCCCGGAAGAGGAGGAGGTGAATCCGGCGAGTCTCCATCCGGATTTCCAGTGTTTCGGTGGTGGTGGCGGCGAGTACGCCCGTATCCGGATCGAGGGTGACGTTGAGATCGTGGTGGTGAATGGTCAGTTCACTCCCCAGATCCCGGATCCGCGCCACATCGCTGTCCAGCTGACGTCCCAAGGACTCCAGCGTCTGCTGCAAGAGTGGGGTCGGTCCCTCGGAAGGTGCGGCCCAGGCAGGGACCAGCAGCAACAACGAACAGAGGAGCAGGGGGAGTCGGGAACGCATACCAGGGACGACCTCCGTGACGTGGTGCACGGGAGTGTACTGAACCCGCTCCGCCAGCGGAGGACTCTGTAGGGCACAATACGTCTAAGGGCCAGCAGGGCCTGAGGGGAGGCTTTCTGCCATCGCGACTGCCGCCGTCGCCCGGGACTATCAGCAGCAGGTGCTGGAGGCACCCCGCCCCCCGGGGCTGGCCTATGTCCTCTTCTTTCTGCTGGGCGTCCTCGCGATCAACACCTTCTATCTCGTCTTCGAGCAGGAAGAACGCCGTTTCTGGCTCTGGGCGGGACTCGCTGCTGGATTTGTCCTGTCGTGGAACCTGCCGCGCACCTGGCGGATAGCCTTTCATCGACTCATCGACCTGGGGAGTGTGCTGACCCTCGTCTGGTTCATCAATGCCATGTCCGACCCGGATGAGTTCAGCCGGTTCGGGAACTACCTGGGGCAGATGGTCTGCATCTTTTTGGTGCTCTTTAGCTTCCGGACTTACCGACACAGCGACTTCAGCTGGCTGATGGTCATCGCTATCGTCATCATGCTCCTTTGCTCTATTCCTATCTACGCCGCCAGCTTCATTTACAGCATTTTCCTGTTTCTGCTGCTCCTCGCGTTCGCCCTGGTGGCCCTCAATCTCTATCCCGCCGAGGGCGACCATCGGGAGGAAGAGCCAATTCTGACCACGCCAGAGTGGGGTGGTCACGCAGGACGGATGCTGGTGCTGAGTCTGTCCATCTTTGTGGTGGCGGCGGGTCTCTTCGCCGGACTCCCCCAGCGGGGAGGAAGCGCTGAGCAGGATCGGGGACGAGTCCGTGCAGTCTTTGGGGTCGGGACACTCTCGGCAGAGACCAAAGGAGCGCTGAGTGCCGAGGATCTGGAACAGGCGGCAGGCATCGGTGGCGGCAGCGCGTATAGCGGATTTTCCGAGAGCTTCGATATCACTACCGGACGCTCCGGCGCGATCCAGGAGGATGTCCGGCCGATTCTCGAAGTACGCGCCAGTGGGCAGCCCTACATGCGGGCCCTGGCCTGGGATATCTACAACGGACGCTCCTGGCTCCGGAGCGAGCAGGCGCTCAGGCGGACCGCCCTGCACGGCAAGCTGCAGCCGGGGGACTATGGCAACGAAAAGCGCGACATCTACACTCTCCCGCCCCACGACTCCACGAGTCTCGCGCAGCAGCTGGAAACCCGGGCGCTTCAGCGGGCGGAGATCAAACTTGTGGGTTCCACCAACACCGGGCAGGGCTTCCTCTTCCTGCCATGGCATCCATTGCAGGTAGAAGGCAATTTCGAGAGCCTGTCAGTTGATGACCTCGAAACCTGGAAGCTGCTGACCGATCAGCCTGAAGGCTATCCCCCAGACACCGACCGGTACACCCTGAGCAAGGGAGATCAGTACTTCGCGACCTTCGAGCCGGTGAGCCTGCGCCGCACTCCCCTCGTACCCGCCCCGCCTTTGGAGCAGGCAGCGCTGGAGCGTTATCTGCAGCTGCCGGAGAGCGTACCGGCCAGCATCCGGGAACGGGGGCAGCAACTCCGGGATCCCGCCGGGGACCCCTGGGCGACCGCCCTCGCGGTGCAGTCGTATCTCCGGAGCAGTAAGCGGTATTCCCTCCGGCCCCCGGTGATGGGGACCGAAGTGAAAGACGTGGTGTCGTACTGGCTGGATCAAAGCGAGGAGGGAGGTCACTGCGAACTTTTCGCGACATCCGCAGTTGTCCTGCTGCGGGCAGCTGGCGTCCCGAGCCGCACCGTGACCGGCTTCGCGCCGGGCACCTACTCGCTCAACAAGGGCGTCTGGATTATCCGGGGCAAAGATGCTCACGCCTGGGCGGAAATCTATGTTTCTGGTCGCGGCTGGGTCCCCTTTGACCCCACCCCCGCCAGCTGGGGGGAGGATGTCACTGACACCATGTCGGAAGTCACCAGCCGCATTTCCCGCAGTCTCGAGCAGTACTTCATCTATGACCCCCGCAGCTTCTGGACCCGGGATGTCCCGAATCATCTGCGGACCCTGGCCCGCTCGACTTCACGAGCCCTGCGACAAGCCCTCCGCGAAAGCCGGGAACCGGGAACCGGGGGGCTCCCGCAGGGACTCTGGTGGATGTTGCTGGCAGGGGGGATCGCAGGGAGTGTGGGGTACCTGGCTCCCTTTATGCGATATCGCGTGCCGCTGGGAGACTGGCGGACCCTCCGGTACCGCCAGACCCATGCGTGGAGCCTGCGACGCTACGAACTCCTCTGGCGTCGACTCCAGCGACAACGTCCTGACTTGCCTGATGGCCTGACCTTGCGGGAAGCCGGGGACTTGCTCCGTCCGGAAGCGCCTGAGTTGGCAACAGCGCTGGTTGAACTTCATGAGCCATTTCATGGGTTTCACTATGCTGCTCCCGCTGAGCGACTCACCTGGCGTGACCGGTTGCGTACGGCCTGGCGCCGGGTCCCGCGACGTCAACGCTAGATGCAGGGAGGCGTGTGCTAAGTCGCTACAATGCCAGACATGGATGTCCAGAGCTTCTATGCGCAACTCGCGCCGTACTACGACCACTTCTACAACTTCAACGCCCCCGGGGGCAAAACGGATCAGGAAGTCAGCTTCCTGCAATGGGCGCTGGGAGAGCACCAGCCCCCCGAGGTGCGCATTCTGGATGTCGCCTGCGGCACCGGACGCCATCTGCTGGAGCTGCATCGACGTGGGTATCGGCAGGCGGAAGGCTGCGATCTCTCGCCCGACATGATTGGCCTCGCTCACAGCAAGCTGGAGTCCGAGGGCTTCCCGATGCCCCTGTTCGAAGCCGACATGCAGTCGCTGCCCGTGGAAAAGGGACCTTACGACGCAGTGACGATGTGGCTGACTGCCATCGGGCACATGGTCACCAATGCGGAGCTGTTTGCGACCCTGAAGAGTCTCTACGCCATGCTGCGACCCGGAGGGCTGCTGGTCCTGGAGACCATCAACTACTTCTGGATCATGGACCACTTCATGCCGCAGGAAGACACCTGGATCCCCACGGACGAGGGGTACATCCACCGGCACATTACCCGACGACTTGATACTGTCAAAGCCACGATTCTGCACTCCGAGTTCATTTTGGTTGCCCGGCATGATCGGCAGGAGCATCGGCATTACGC
The DNA here is from genome assembly GCA_022072165.1 of bacterium. NCBI lineage: Bacteria > bacterium. The sequence goes on from JAJVIF010000001.1 coordinate 95,692, forward strand.
CGCCGAACTGCGGGGTTTGTCCTGGCCAGAGCTGGAGGGCTATCTGTCTCAGCACGGGTTCTGCGACATCACCCTCTACCCGGAAGCCACCGCCCGGACCCCGGCAACCAGTGTCGCTCCCCGGCTGCTGATCACCGCCCGACGTCCTGAATAGTCCCTTTCGGCTCTCGGTTGGGCCGAGTTGTGCGCCAGTCGGGTCAAAGCCCTTGACCCGGTTCACCGCGTGTGATAGGTTTCCCCTTCGCCTGCCAGCGTTGCTGGCGGGCAACCGCGTGTCAGAGAGGCCCGCCGGTGTAGCTCAGCTGGTAGAGCAGCTGACTTGTAATCAGCAGGTCGTCCGTTCGAATCGGATCGCCGGCTCGGCCCTGCGGCTCCGCAGGACGGACCCTCGACGCGCCGCTGTTTTTGGCAGCGACGGTACCTTCACAAGCGAACAGGTCATGCCGGGGATCCCCAGTTTGGTGGGATGTCCGAGTGGCTAAAGGAGGCAGACTGTAAATCTGCTGGCGACCGCCTACGTAGGTTCGAATCCTACTCCCACCACCACCACTTCCCCGGCCTCGCACCACGCTGCCTCCAGGCAGCCTGGCGCGGGTGGGGCGGGTCCCGGCGGTGACGTGCGGGAGTAGTTCAGTGGTAGAACACCAGCCTTCCAAGCTGGTTGTCGCGAGTTCGAATCTCGTCTCCCGCTCCACCACTCACCCCAGCCTGGACCCGCCCCTCGTGGCCCCACGGAGGACGACAGTCTGGCCTGCAGTGGGCCCATGTAGCTCAGTCGGTAGAGCACTTCCTTGGTAAGGAAGAGGTCACCGGTTCAAGTCCGGTCGTGGGCTCCAGTTTCTTTTGCTCGTCGCGACATCCCCGGGGCATGGGATTTCGCCCTTCCGGAACCCGGCGGCCATGATGGCCTGACGGTCCCGGGCCTTCGCTTCAACTACCCGCGTGGCTTCTCTGGCTGACCAGCTGGGCGAGAGCGCGGACGCACGCAGAGGTCCTGAGCCACATGGCTAAAGAGAAGTTCGATCGCTCAAAACCGCATGTCAACATCGGTACCATCGGGCACATCGACCATGGCAAGACGACGCTGACTGCCGCTATCACCAAGGTGCTGGCGGAAAAGGGCGGCGCCAAGTTCATGGCGTTCGATGATATCGATAAGGCGCCGGAAGAAAAAGCCCGCGGGATCACCATCAACACCGCCCACGTCGAGTACCAGACCGAAAATCGGCACTACGCTCACGTGGACTGCCCGGGTCACGCCGACTACATCAAGAACATGATCACCGGGGCCGCGCAGATGGACGGCGCGATTCTGGTGGTCGCCGCGACTGACGGCCCCATGCCGCAGACCCGCGAGCACATCCTCCTGGCCCGCCAGGTCGGCGTTCCCTACATCGTCGTCGCCCTGAACAAGGTCGACATGGTGGAAGACCCCGAGCTCATCGAGCTCGTCGAGATGGAAATCCGGGAGCTCCTGACCAAGTATGAGTTCCCCGGCGATGACATCCCGATCGTCCCGGTCTCCGGTCTCAAGGCCCTCGAGGGGGATCCCGCCTGGACTCCCAATGTCGAGAAGCTGATGGAAGCGGTCGACAGCTACATCCCGCTCCCCGAGCGCCAGAAGGACAAGCCCTTCCTGATGCCGGTGGAGGACGTCTTCACCATCACGGGCCGCGGTACGGTCGCCACCGGGCGCATCGAGCGGGGCCAGGTGAAGACCGGCGAGAAGGTCGAAATCCTCGGTATGGGTCGCGAGAAAAAGGACACCACCGTCACGGGTGTGGAAATGTTCCGCAAGATCCTCGACTACGGTGAGGCAGGCGACAATGTCGGCCTCCTCCTGCGCGGGGTGGAGCGGGACCAGATCGAGCGCGGCCAGGTCATCGCGGCCCCCGGCTCCACCAAGGTCCACACCAAGTTCTCCGCCAATGTCTACGTCCTGAGCAAGGAAGAAGGTGGTCGCCACACCCCGTTCTTTAAGGGGTACCGGCCACAGTTCTACTTCCGCACCACGGACGTGACCGGCGCGGTGATCCTCCCCGCTGGCGTCGAGATGGTGATGCCGGGCGACAACATCACAGTGGATGTTGAGCTCATCACTCCCATCGCCATGGAAGAGGGACTCCGCTTCGCCATCCGCGAAGGTGGCCGCACGGTCGGCGCCGGCGTGGTGGGCAAGATCTCGGAATAAGCCGCCCGACATCCGGTATGATGGATGTCCCGGTTTCTTCAGGGGGGCCCGCTGGTCCGCCAGCAGGTCCCCCTGAGCCTGTCCCTGCCGCCAGTGGCGGCAGGTCGTGCCAAGGGAGTCAGGAATGGCCGACACCACCACCGCAACGATGCAGGATGACCCCCGTGGGTCTGCGCCACCACCGGCTGCTGCCGGGGGGGGGGCTGGTGGATGGCCGGCATTCCGCGATTACCTCCTGGAGACCAAGGCTGAGGTGAAGCGGATTACCTGGCCTGAGCAGGACCACTGGGTCAACTCGTCGGTGATCACACTCCTCACCATCGTCGCACTCAGCGCGCTGATGGCGGTGTACAACGCGATCTTCAACCAGATCGCCGGGCTCCTGTTCGGGTAGCCTCGGGACGGCGGAACAGAAAGGAGGCTGGCATGGCCTGGTACATCGCGCACACGAAGTCCGGCTTCGAGAGCAAAGTCAAGCGGGCTATTGAAAGCCAGCGCCGGCTCAAAAAGCTGGAAGCCAAGATATTCCGCGTCCTGGTACCGGAAGAGGAAAAGATCGAACGGGTTCGGGCGAATGAGAAGCCCCGCGCCGTAAAGCACAAAATCTACCCGGGCTACGTCTTCATCGAGATGGAGCTCACGAACGAGACTCAGGCGCTCATCAAGGACATCGACGGGGTCACACACTTCGTCGGCGGCGCCAGTGGGAAAGAGCCTCTTCCGGTGAAGCAGGAAGAGATTCAGCTCATCCTCAAGCGGATGGGCGAGATGACGGCCCTGCCCCAGATCGATCTGGAAGTGGGAGAAACCGTCCGCGTGCTGCAGGGCCCCTTCGCCGATTTCGAGGGAACCGTGCAGGACATCGATCTGGAGAAGCAGAAAGCCAAGGTCATGCTCTCGGTCTTCGGCCGCGAGACGCCCGTGGAGTTCGAATTCGTCGGGATCGAAAAAGTGGGGAAGGACTAGCAGTCCGCCCAAACGACTTTCCTCGCATCCACCGGGTGTGAGGTTGCCAAGGGAGCAGCAGCGCGATGGCACCGAAGGACATCAAAGCGATCGTCAAACTCCAGCTCAAGGCTGGGCAAGCCACCCCGGCCCCCCCGGTTGGTCCGGCGCTGGGTCAGCACGGTATCAATCTGGGCCAGTTCACCCTGGCCTACAACGAAGCGACCCGCGATCGCATGGGGGATGTCATCCCGGTGGAGATCACGATCTATGAAGATCGCACCTTCACGTTCGTCACCAAGACCCCCCCGGTCCCCTTCCTCATCAAGAAGCTGGGCAACATCCCCAAGGGGTCCGGGACCGCCGGCAAAGCGAAGGTTGGAAAGCTCAGCCGGGCCACTGTCCGCGAAATCGCAGAAATCAAGCTGGCCGACCTCAACACCGAGGACATCAACATGGCCATGCGCATTGTCGAGGGGACAGCCCGCAGCATGGGCATCGCGGTCGAATAGCGACCCGCCAATTCCCCGTCACCAGACAGCTTTTTTCATTCGCACTACGCCCGGCAATCTGGCCGTTCGCGTAGGAGCGCCTCCAAGGAGCGCGAATCATGCCCAAACACGGGAAGAACTACCGGGCCAAGGTTGAACCCCTGGACCGGAAGCAGATCTACGACTACAAGCAGGCACTGGAACTGCTGAAGTCCGCCAACTACACCAAGTTTGACCAGACAGTCGACATCGCCATCTGCACGGGACTTGATGTCCGTCATGCGGACCAGCAGATCCGCGGCGCGGTCTCCCTGCCGCAGGGTACCGGCAAAACGGTCCGCGTCCTGGTCTTCGCCTCCGGCGAGAAGATCAACGAAGCCGAGCAGGCGGGCGCGGATATCGTCGGTGGCGATGAGCTTGGCGAGAAGATCAAGGGCGGCTTCATGGACTTCGAGGTCGTGCTTGCGACCCCGGACATGATGCGTGTGGTCGGTGGCCTCGGCCGCATCCTCGGCCCCCGTGGCCTGATGCCGAACCCGAAGACCGGGACCGTCACCAACGACATCGGCCGGACCGTGGAAGAGTACAAGTCCGGGAAGGTCAACTACCGGGCCGAGTCAGGCGGCGTCGTGCATGGCCTGATCGGCAAGCTGTCCTTCTCGGTGGACCAGCTCGCCGAGAACTTCGAGACGTTTTACAGCGCCATTCTGCGGGCGAAGCCGACCGGTTCCAAGGGGATCTACATCAAGAAGGTGTACGTCTCCAGCACCATGGGCCCTGGCCTGCGCATCGATATGAAGTCCATCCCGGCCGAGAGCGCCGCGTAACGAGGAGGCCGACGATGGTTGCAGGCAACAAGTTCCCGATCGTCGAGGAATTCACCACCATGCTGGGGCAGAGCAAGTCTGCCGTGGTGGCGGAGTATCAGGGGCTGACCCACAAGCAGCTCCAGGTCCTCCGGAAGTCGCTCAAGGCGTCCGGGGCCGAAATGAAGATCGTGAAGAACACCCTGGCCCGACGCGCCTGCCAGGAGACCGGCATGGACGTTCTCACGCCGGAACTCACTGGCCCGCTGGCGTTCATCCTCTCCTACGAGGAAGTCAACGTCGGCCCCAAGGTGATGCTGGAGTTCGCCCGCAAGCACCCCAAGCTCAAGGTGCGGGGTGGCTACACCGAGGGGACGCGCCTCGATGCCAACGGCGTGAAAGAACTGGCCACCATGGCCGGGAAGCCTGAGCTCCGGGCACAGTTCCTGCGCATCCTGCAGGGCGTGCAGACGAACTTCCTCACTACCCTCGAGGCGGTGCCGAAGGAGTTCCTGCAGACCCTCAGCGCCAAGGGGGACCAGGCGTAAGTCCTGGACTCACCCGCAACATTTACCCAGTCCGTGCCGGCTGCCCCGGTGGTGCGACCAGCCCCGCAATCGGGCTGGCAGCGTGGCAGACCGCTTCCAACATCCTGTCTTTCCATCTAACGCGACGAGGTACGTAAGCTGTGAGCATCACTCAGGAGCAGATCATCGAAGCCCTCGAGGGCATGACCATCGTTGAGCTGAACGCGCTCAACAAGACTCTCCAGGAGAAGTGGGACATCAATCCGGCGGCCTTCGCCCCCGTGGCTGTTGCGGCCGCTGGAGCGGGTGGCGGCGAGGCCGTGGTGGAAGAGAAGACCTCCTTCACCGTCGTGCTCGAAGGTGCCGGGGATGCCAAGATCCAGGTCATCAAGGTCGTCCGCGAAATCACGGGCCTGGGGCTGAAAGAAGCCAAGGACATCGTGGACTCCGCGCCGAAGCCGCTCAAGGAAAATGTGAGCAAGGACGAGGCCGACGACATCAAGAAGAAGGTCGAAGAAGCGGGCGGTGTCGTCTCCCTCAAATAGCGCCTCCGGCTCGCAGGACCTCCGTCCTGCCCTGATACCCAGGTAGTCCGACGCGTTTTAGGGGAGGCAGCATCATCCGGCCGATTCGTCCGAGCTGACCGACATGAATACTTCCCCCGCTCCCCCGTTGGGGCGAGCGGGGGGCTTTTGTGTGCAATTGGGGGCAGAGCCGGCGTGTGGCCACGCACGACGGCAGAACCCCGACCGGCCTGGCCGGTCACCCAGTGGCCCCATGTGACAGGCAGTCTGTCCTGTGCAACGAAGGCGAGGTGCACCTGTGGCCAATACGATGGCAACCGCTTCCCCGCAGGGAACGTTTGAGGTTAAGCCCCGACAGATCACGACGGAGCGGAAGTCCTACCGCAAGATCCCCGTCCCCCTGGATCTGCCACACCTGATCGACATCCAGGTGGAGTCCTTTAAGTGGTTCAAGCGGGAGGGCCTGCGCGACCTCTTTAGCCGGACCTTCCCGATCCGGGGATACTCGGATAACTACGAGCTCCACTTCCTCGAACACTACCTCGAGATGGACAACGCACCGGATATCGAAGAGTGCAAGAAAAAGGACATGACCTACCAGGCGCCCCTGAAGCTGCGCCTGAAGCTGGTCAAGCGCCTGACTGGGGAAGAACTGGAGTCCGATGTCTTCCTGGGCGACCTGCCCCTGATGACCCCTAACGGTACCTTTGTGATCAATGGCGCTGAGCGGGCGGTGGTCTCTCAGCTCGTCCGCTCGCCTGGCGTGTACTTCATGGAGAAAGCCGGCACTCGCGGACGCATCGGGTACTTCGCCCGGGTCATCCCCAATCGCGGCGCCTGGATCGAAGTCGAGTTCGAGCAGGGCAGCATCACCATCGCCCGCCTCGACAAAGTGAAGAAAATCCCGGTCACCACGCTCCTGCTGGCCCTGGGCTTCACCATCGACCGTGAAAACGAGGTGATCCGCCACGAGCCGATCACCGTCAAGGTCGAGACCCGCCTCGATGACCTCATCGGCATCCAGCTCCTGGAAGACATCACTGTGCCGGATGGCAAAAAGGTGGTCGCCAAAGCCGGGACCGTCATCTCTGAGGATGTCGCGATCGCCATCCGCGACGCCTACGGGAGTCAGCCCATCCAGCTGACCTACGAGGTCCCCGACCTCGCGATGAACGACAGCCTCAAGCGGACCTACGACGAAGCGCAGATCACCACCGAAAAAGATGCCCTCATCGACATCTACAAAAAGCTGCGCCCCGGGGACCCGCCGAATCTGGAAACCGCCCGCAACATGATTGAGGGCCGGTTCTTCGATGAAAAGAAGTACGACCTCTCGCCGGTCGGACGCTTCAAGCTCAATAAGCGCCTGAAGCAGGTCCTGCCTATGGCAGTCCGACACCTGACCAAGATCGATATCGTGGAGACGATCCGCGCCCTCTATACCGTGCCGGATCGCGGTCCCGATGACATCGACCACCTGGGGAATCGCCGTATCCGCAGCGTTGGCGAGCTGATCCAGAACCACTTCCGCAAGGGCCTCATGCGCATGGAGCGGGTGGCCAAAGAGCGGATGTCGACCCTCGACCCGGAAAAGGTCACGCCGCAGGCGCTGATCAACACCCGGTCGGTGATGGCGGTGCTGAAGGAGTTCTTCGGCTCCTCTCAGCTCTCCCAGTTCATGGACCAAACCAACCCGCTGTCCGAACTGACCCATAAGCGACGTCTCTCAGCCCTGGGACCGGGCGGTCTCTCCCGCGAGCGCGCCGGGTTTGAGGTTCGCGACGTCCACCACTCGCACTACGGCCGCATCTGCCCGATCGAGTCGCCGGAAGGTCCGAACATCGGCCTCATCGGGTCGCTCGCGAGCTACGCCCGGGTGAACCACTACGGGTTCATCGAAACCCCCTATCGCAAGGTCGTCAAAGGGGTGGTCTCCGACGACATCGTCTACATGACCGCCGACGAAGAGGACGAGCACTACATCTGCGAAGCCGATGTGAAGCTCGACAAGAACGGGAAGATCGTGGAAGACGCGGTGTCGGTCCGCTTCCGCGACAAGATCTCCCTGCAGGACCCCAAAGACATCGAATACATGGATGTCTCCCCCATGCAGGTGGTGAGCCCCACCACCGCCCTGATTCCGTTCCTGGAGCATGACGACGCCAACCGTGCGCTCATGGGGTCCAACATGCAGCGCCAGGCGGTACCGCTCATCCTGCCGGAGTCGCCCCTGGTCTCCACGGGCATGGAGAGCAAAATCGCCCGCGATTCCGGAGCGCTGCTGATGGCTGATGCCCCGGGACAGGTGGTGGAACTCGACGCGTCGAAGGTGGTGGTCCGCGAAAAGGACGGCACCCTGAAGACGTACGAACTGCAGAAGTTCCGCCGCTCGAACCAGGGCACCTGCATGAACCAGCGGATTCTGGTGAATCTGTTCGACACCGTTGAGGCCGGAACTGTCCTGGCCGATGGCTGCGCCACGATGAACGGCGACCTGGCCCTCGGCAAGAACGTCCTGGTCGCGTTCATGCCCTGGCGCGGATACAACTTCGAGGACGCCATCCTCCTGAGCCGCCGCTGCGTCGAAGATGACGTCTACACCTCGATTCACATCGAGAAGTTCGAGTGCGAGGCCCGCGATACCAAGCTCGGCCCCGAAGAGATCACCCGCGATATCCCGCACCTGGGCGAGAGTCTCTTGCGGAATCTCGACGAGGACGGCGTGATCATCGTCTCGACCTCCGTGAACTCCGACGACATCCTGGTGGGGAAAGTGACCCCCAAGGGTGAAACCGAGCCGACCCCGGAAGAGAAGCTCCTCCGCGCCATCTTCGGCGAGAAGAGCCTGGACGTCCGGAACACCTCCCTCAAGGTGCCGCACGGTACCCGGGGCAAAGTCATCGAAGTCCGGCAGTTCTCCCGGGAATCCGGCGATGAGCTGAGCCCTGGTGTCAACAAGCTCGTCCGGGTCTTCGTCGCCCAGCGCCGCAAGGTGATGGAAGGCGACAAGATGGCAGGACGGCATGGCAACAAGGGTGTCGTCTCAAAAATCGTCCCCATCGAGGACATGCCGTTCCTGGAAGACGGGACCTCGGTGGACATCGTGCTCAATCCGCTGGGTGTGCCGAGCCGTATGAACCTCGGGCAGATCCTGGAGACGCACCTCGGGTGGGCGGCGCATCAGCTCGGCTTCACCGCCGTGACCCCCGTGTTCGACTCTGCCACCGAAGGAGACATCATAGATGCCCTGGAAGCCGCCGGACTCCCGGCGGATGGCAAGGTCCGGCTCTTTGATGGCCGGACCGGTGAGCCGTTCCAGCAGCGGGTGACCGTCGGCATGATCTACATGATGAAGCTGAGCCACCTGGTAGAGGACAAGATCCACGCCCGGTCGGTCGGCTCCTACGCTCTGGTGACGCAGCAGCCGCTCGGTGGGAAGGCCCAGTTCGGCGGACAGCGCTTCGGGGAAATGGAAGTCTGGGCGCTGGAAGCCTATGGTGCCGCCCATACCCTGCAGGAAATGCTGACCATCAAGTCCGACGATGTCGAGGGGCGCAATCGCACCTACGAGGCCATCGTCAAGGGCGATGTCCTGGAAGAGCCCGGGATTCCGGAATCCTTCAACGTGTTGATGAAGGAACTCCAGGGGCTCTGCCTCGACATCACCACCTCAGCCGAGGAAGGCGAACCGGAACTCATCAGCGAGTACATCAACACCCCGGGCTTCACTCCCCTCCCGGATGAGCAGCGGGCGATCGCCAGCAGCCAGCCGGGCGATGACATCGACCTGGGTGGGATGGACGACGACAGCGACTACTCCGACGATGAGGACGACGACTAGTCGATCCGGCAGGCAGCGTGACCCTGACACCATGCGCTGGTGTCGCCCGGCAGCCGACTTCCCCAGTCCTGCCGGTTCGGGTCCCCGGGGATGGTGGAAGCCGAAGGAGGCAACAGCATGTACCTGAGCGATGTCAACCGAGTCCAGATTCGCCTCGCCTCGCCGGAGCGGATTCGCTCCTGGTCCTGGGGGGAAGTCAAGAAGCCCGAGACCATCAACTACCGGACCCTGAAGCCGGAGAAGGACGGGCTCTTCTGCGAGAAGATCTTTGGCCCGACCAAAGACTGGGAGTGCTACTGCGGGAAGTACAAGAAGTCCCGCTACAAGGGGATCATCTGCGACCGCTGCGGCGTGGAAGTGACCCACTCCAAGGTGCGCCGCGAGCGGATGGGGCGTATTGAACTGGCGAGCCCGGTCTGCCACATCTGGTACGTCAAGGGCGTGCCGGGGCGCATCTCGGCGCTGCTCAACATCAAGAGCAAGGACCTGGAGAAGGTCGTCTACTACATCAACTTCATCATCACGCAGGTCGAAAAGGAGCGGATCCTCGACCTCCTGCCGCTGATGAAGGATGCGGTCGCGCTCGAGATTGAAGAGTACAAGGACATCGATTACTCCGCGGATGCGGTGACCAAGCTCAACATCCCGGAAATCGTGTCGGAACTCATGGACGAGTTCACGGCCTCCAAAGGGTACATCCCCAAGGGCGGCAAAAAGGCCCTGTACAAAAAGGGCGACAAGCTCTCCGCCAAGATGATCGAAGCGCTGCTCAAAGAGGGGCGATTCGAGGTGGAGGTTGATGGTCCCGACGGCAAGGGCGAGACTTCCAGTCTCCTCGATATGGCCGCCGACTACATCGTCGGTCAGCCCCTGACCGAAGCGGTGGTCGACCCCGCGTCGGGCGAAGTCCTGGCGCAGGCCAAGCAGGCCCTCACCCGGGAAGGCCTCCAGGCGGCGCTCGAAGCCGGCATCATGGAGTTCCACTACCTCGATGAGGGGATGCTCTCGTTCCTCAAAACAAAGGAAAAAGAAGAGCACAAGCGTCTGGAGGAAATCGAGGCGGCCCTCGAACTCCTGCCGGAGCTCGAAGTCAAGCAGCTCCTCAGTGAGGCGGAGCACCGCCGCCTGCAGTTGCTTGGCGAAGTCATCGAAAAGCGGCTGGGCCTCGAAATCGAGTCCTTCTTCCGCGCCATGATGGGCGCGGAAGCGGTCAAGACGCTGCTCGGTCAGGTCTCGATGGAAGAGGAAGCGACCCGCCTGCGGATCGCCCTCGAACAGACCAACTCCAAAGCGAAGCGGCTGAAGTACACCAAGCGCCTCAGCATCATTCGTGCGTTCCTCCGCTCCGGCAACAAGCCCGAGTGGATGATCCTGGAAGTCCTGCCGGTCATTCCGCCGGAGCTCCGGCCGATGGTGCAGCTGGAGGGTGGCCGCTTCGCGGCGTCCGACCTCAACGACCTCTACCGCCGGGTGATCAATCGCAACAGCCGTCTGAAGCGACTTATCGACATCAAGGCACCCGAGAGCCTGATCCGCAACGAGAAGCGGATGCTCCAGGAAGCCGTCGATGCGCTGATCGACAACGGACGTCGCGGCAAGCTGGTGACCGGGACCAACAACCGCGCCCTGAAGAGTCTGTCAGACCTCCTCAAAGGCAAGCAGGGGCGCTTCCGTCAAAACCTGCTCGGGAAGCGTGTCGACTACTCTGGCCGGTCGGTCATCGTGGTAGGCCCTGAACTGCAGCTCCATCAGTGCGGTTTGCCCAAGATCATGGCCCTGGAATTCTTCAAGCCGTTTGTGCTCAAGAAGATCGTCGACCGGGGCTATGCCCCGCAGATCAAGAACGCCAAGATGCTGGTCGAGCAGCTCGACCGCCGGGTCTGGGAAGTGCTGGAAGAAGTCATTCAGGGGAACCCGGTGATGCTTAACCGCGCCCCGACCCTCCACCGCCTCGGCATCCAGGCGTTCGAGCCGGTGCTCATCGAAGGCAAGGCGATCCAGATCCATCCGCTGGTCTGTACGGCCTTCAACGCCGACTTCGACGGCGACCAGATGGCGGTCCACCTCCCCTTAAGCCTCCAGGCCCAGGCGGAAGCGCGACTCCTGATGCTCTCGTCCAACAACCTGCTCAAGCCCGCCGATGGCAAGCCGATTGTCGGGCCGACCCAGGACATGATCATGGGCATCTACTGGCTCACGCTGGTCCAGAAAGACACGCCAGTCCGGCTCCTGAAGGACCTGGCGGAGAAGCCGAAGAAGGGGCAGGAAGTCCGGCGCAAGATCTTCGCCACCGAGGAAGAGGCGGTCCTGTACTACGAGCTCGGCCGGATCAACATCCACGAGCCGATCCTCGTTCGGGTCAAGCGGGATATGGTGGTGGAACCCGGCGGCGGTGGACCGGTTTCCCGTCCGCAACTGATTCCTGGCAAAGTGCTCGAGACCACGGTCGGTCGTGTCATCTTCAACAGTCTGCTGCCCGAAAAGCTGCCCTTCTACAACCAGACCATGTCCAAGAAGGTCATGGGCATCATTGTTGCCGAAATCCATCGGTTCTTCGGCAACGCGGTCACCGTCGAGTGCCTCGACCGCCTGAAGAACGAGGCCTTCGCCGCCGCGACCCGGGCGGGGATGACCGTCTCCATCTTCGACGTCCTCATCCCGGATTCCAAAGAGGAAATCCTCAAAGAGACCCATGCCCGGGTGGCGGAGATCCGCAAGAACGAGGACGCCGACCTGACCGAGATCGCGAAGAAGCACAGGCGCTTTACCCGCGCCCAGGTCGAGCAGATCTACGAGAACCTCGACCATCGCCGCGCCCGGCGTCGCGATGTCCGTGACAGCCTCGCCCGTGGCAAGAACGAGGAAGAGCGGAGCCTCCGCCTCGAACTCTTCGATCTGAAGTGCGCCTCCTATGACGCTGTCATCGAGGCCTACTCCCGCGCCACCAGTGAAGTGACGCAGGCGATGACGGAGAACTACGAGAAGAACTTCCCGACCAACCCGACCTGGATGATGGCAACCTCCGGGGCACGCGGGAACATCCAGCAGGTCCGCCAGCTGGGCGCCCTGCGCGGCCTGATGGCCGACCCGACCGGACACGTCATCCCGGTTATCACCGACCGCAACCTGCGTGAGGGCCTCACGGTCCTGCAGTACTTCGTGACCACCCACGGTGCCCGTAAGGGTCTCGCGGACACCGCGCTCCGAACCGCCGACTCCGGATACCTCACCCGCCGCCTCGTGGATGTTGCGCAGGATGTCACCGTGCAGGAATACGACTGCGGGACGACAGAGTCGCTGGAGCTCAGCGAGCAGCGCCTGGGTCGCCGCCTGATGCAGTCCCTCGGCGACCGCATCCTCGGTCGTGTGGCGGCGCAGGACATCATCGACACCGAAACAGGCGAAGCGGTGGTCCTCCGCAATCAGGAAATCATCGAGGAAGACGTCGAGAAGATTGCCGGACTCGGCATCAAATCGATGCGCGTGCGCTCGCCCCTGACCTGCGAGGCCCGCCGCGGCATCTGCCAGCTCTGCTACGGTCGCGACCTGGGGACCGGCAAGCTCGCGGAGCCTGGCGTACCGGCCGGCATTATCGCGGCGCAGTCCATCGGTGAGCCTGGCACCCAGCTGACCATGCGGACGTTCCACATCGGTGGTGTCGCGGGTGGTGCGGACATCACCAAGGGTCTGCCCGACGTCGAGCTGCTGTTCGAGCTGTTCCAGGCCGGCTACGAAAAGCGGGGGGCCGTCATGGCACCCTGGAACGGCACCATCAGCATCGAGAGGGACGAGAACACCGGACAGATTGTCCTGATGAGCGTCATCTCGAAAGAGGACGCCGCCCGTCGCCAAAAGGCGAAGGAAGATGCCGACGCCGCTGCAGCCAATGCCAAGCCGACGGCTCGCAAGAGCACCAAGGCACCGGTGGTCCGGGTCACCGCCGCTGAGCGCGCCCTCGCCAAGGAATCGACCTGGATGGGTGTGGACCTGGAAGGGTCCAAGATCCTGGTCGAGCATGGCGACGAGGTGAAGAAGGGGCAGGAACTCACCGAAGGGAAGATGAATCCCCGGGATGTCCTGCGCCTCCGCGGCGTTCGCGAGTGCCAGAAGTTCCTCGTCGATGAAGTGCAGTCCATCTACAAGGAGCAGGGCGTCGATACCAACGACAAGCACATCGAGGTCATCGTCCGCCAGATGATGAAGTACGTCCGGATCACCGAGACCGGCGACTCCGATCTGCTGAAGGGCGACCTCATCGAGCACTACAAGTTCCGCGAGATCGTGGAAGTTCTCGCCGAGCGGGGAATGCGGGTGCCGGAAGCGGAGCCCGTGCTCCTCGGCATCTCCAAGGCCTCTCTCTCCACAGACTCGTTCCTCTCAACCGCATCGTTCCAGGAGACCACCAAGGTCCTCACGAATGCCGCAGTCGAGGGCAAGACCGACTACCTCCGCGGTCTGAAAGAGAACGTGATCATCGGACGCCTGGTGCCGGTCGGTACCGGACGCCACGACCTGCGACGGCTTCGGATTCTCGCGCCGCCGGTCCCCGGACCCTCCCACGGAATCGGCCAGGGGTTCGAGACGCCGGAGGACTACGACGACGAGCCGGAGCTCGGCGAAGCCTATCCCTACGAGATGCCGGAGCTTCCCCTGCCGACCGCAGAGTAGGGAAGGCATCGCTGGCAGCGCCAGTTCCCCACGTCGCAACGACTCATCCGCCCGGTGGCCTGGCCACCGGGCTTTTCATTTTGAGTCCAGTCATCCGGGACCCGCGTGGAGTGAGACATGTCACGCCAACGTGAAGCAGGTTAGGTACGCTCACCGTCACCAGGCCATCAGAGGGAGGCAAGATCGTTGAGCCGCCAAATCGTCGTAGTCCAGGGACACCCCGACCCGAATCCGGTCCACTTCAATCACGCGCTGGCGGAAGCCTACAGCCAGGCCGCCGAAGTGGCTGGCCATAACGTCACGCTGATTGAAGTGGCGAAGCTTGATTTTCCGTTGCTGCGGAACAAGCAGGAGTTTGACGAAGCGCCGCTCCCCGGATGCCTCCAGCAGCCGCAGACAGACATCTTCGCGGCTGACCATCTGGTCTTCTTTTTCCCTCTGTGGCTCGGCACGATGCCAGCCATTCTCAAGGGCTTCCTGGAGCAGGTGCTCCGTCCCCCGGATCCCAACGACCCCATGTCGCTGGTGCAGCAACTGAAGGGAAAGAGTGCGCGCATCGTGGTCACTATGGGGATGCCCGTGCCGTTGTTCCGCTGGTACTTCGGGGCACATGGGTTGAAGAGCTTCGAGCAGAGCGTGCTCCGCTTTTGTGGCATCAGTACGATTCGGGAAAGTCTGATTGGGACCGTCGAAAGCAGCGCGCCGCAACGGGAACGCTGGCTGGCAGCGATGGCGAAGCTCGGCGCTCGGGGGGAGTAGTTGCCCGACGGGAACCTTTTGGTCCGCGAAGCGTCGTATCATCTGTAGGCCGGTAGCGGAACCTCCGAAAGGACGACTACACACGATGCGACAGATCATCATTCTTGGACTTCTGGCCACTTCAGCACTCCTGCTGGGTTGCTCTTCAGGTGCTGGAGCGACTCCGGTCCTCTCCGGACTGATGGACCACAACCCCACCCTCCAGGCCATCGGCGATTCCGTCGCCCCTGCTTCCCTGGTTTCCGCGACCGAAGGAGCCGACGGGGAGACCCGTACGAAGCGCTGGAATCGCGATGGCGAACATCGCGGTGAGGCAAAGCAGCGCGGCGAAGGCTCCCGTGGGGCTGAAGGCCGGGGGATGCGCGGTGGTCGGCCAGGTGGCGGGCACATGGGTGACCGTTTCGGGCAACTGCTCGATGACCCCTGTGTCCAGAAAACTGGCGACCCCAAAGCTGGGGGCTCCGCCACTTTCAGCCAGTGCGAAGTCCGGGGCGGCACCCTGACCGGAACGGTCACCTGGTCTCCGGACCAGGACCCGGCAGATGACGCCTTCAGCAAATCCACCACGAAACAACTGACCTTCATCAAAACAGCTGACCGCGCCATGGTGCCGGAACTCGGTCCCGCCAGGATGTGGGCCGAGGCGGAGGGGATGCAACTGCTGCCCGAGTCCTGGGACCGGGCGGAAATCAGCTCCAGCATCCAGATGCGGGGCAGCAAAGGTAACCGCGACTCCTTCCAGCGGACTGGTACCACCACCATCCTTATGTATGACGGCACCACCCAGGTGCGGAATATCGTCGTCACCTGGAATGCGCCGAGCGATGTCACCCTGGCGGTGGATGGAAACAGTAAGACCATCGATCTCTCCCAGATGCGTGACCGGATGAAGGAACGCATGGGGGAGCGCAAAGGTGAGCGGGGCGAGCGGAACAGCGAAGGCCGGGAGAAGTTCCGGCAGCGTAAGGCGAAAGACGCTGGCGCAGTCCGCCAGGACGCCGAAGCCGGCACTGTCCAACTGACATCCGACGAGCGCTAAGCATCGTTACCAGCAGCGGCAAAGACCGGGCGCACCCGGTCTTTGCGCTGTTGATTGAAACATTTTGCCTCCAGCAGGCGTCAAATCGTGTAAGCTCTTGTTAGCCCTTCCCCAGACTCATTGCCCCAGGTGGTGACCTCCCCATGCGGACTTTGCTTCTCACACTGACCCTGACGACTGTGACGCTGCTGGCGTCCTGTGGTTCCGGTGGCTCGTCGACCACCGCGCCTGCCCCAACTGGTCCGGACGCAGAAGCCCGGGTCGGTGCCGTGGCTCAGGCGGGCGATGCGGTCGCCGCAGAACTGACCGCCGAGAACGAAATCGCGCCGATGATCGGTCTGGAGCGCGATCGCCCGAATCTGCGGGATCTCGATGACTGCGCGACCCTCTCCGGCACCCCGCTCAATGGGTCCATCACGTACAACAGTTGCGTAACCCCCCGGGGGACGCTGTCGGGCACGACCTCCTGGATGTTCGAGCCGCCGACGAGCTGGACTTCCACCCGGGACCTGACCTTTACGCGGGCGCATGATGGCGCGACCACTACGATCGTCGGGACCGCCACCTGGACCCGTTCCCTGGGGCTCGATGGGGTCCGGGGAATCCGCCGCCAGGGGGCGACCACCACCACGACTCCGGAGCGCCGAATCGAGACTGCCTCGGACCTCCGCTGGTCCTGGGGACGGTCCGATGCGGGCGTCACTCGCTCCTGGCCGACCGGCACCGCTTCCACCAGCATCTACGAAGGCGCCAGTCTGGTCCACTCGGTCCAACTGACCTTTGATGGCACGTCTACCGTGATTGCCCTGATCAACGGTGAAGAGTACCGGTACTCGCTGCTCGGGAACCGGCCGCCGGAGTTCAAGGGGCGACGGGATCCCAAACGCCGATAGACCTGCCCGAACATTGACCCACTCACCGGGGGCGCGTACAGCGCCCCCGGTTGACATTCTCTGCCGAGCGCGGTAGATTATCCGTCTGTCTCTTCAGCCAAGGAGTGCTACCAGCCAGGATGCCCACGATCAACCAGCTGGTCCGCAAGGGCCGCGAAGCAGTCAAAAAGAAGAACAAGGTCCCCGCGCTGCAGGCGTGTCCGCAGAAGCGTGGTGTCTGCACCCGCGTCTGGACCGTCAGCCCCAAGAAGCCGAACTCGGCGTTGCGGAAGGTGGCTCGTGTCCGCCTGACCAACCAGATCGAGGTCACGGCCTACATTCCGGGCATCGGGCATAACCTGCAGGAGCACTCCGTTGTGCTGATCCGCGGTGGCCGTGTCAAGGACCTTGGTGGGGTGCGTTATCACATCCTCCGAGGCACCTTGGACACCGCCGGTGTCGCGAATCGCAAGAAGGCGCGTTCCAAGTACGGTGCCAAGCGACCCAAGCCGGGTCAGGCCGCCGCAGCGCCCGGGAAGAAGAAGTAACCAGCATCCCCTGGGGATGCGTCCTGGCGCGGTGTCTTGCCGCGCCAGTTGTCTGTCAGAAGCCAAGGAGGCAGTAGGCTATGCGTGGTGGCGCCCCGAAGCGTCGAGTCACCCATCCGGACTCCGTGTATCACTCGGAGCTGGTGGCCCGCATGATCAACCGCGTGATGTGGAACGGGAAGAAGGGGACCGCCGAGAAAATTGTCTACGGCGCCCTGGACCGGCTGATCAAGAAGACCGGCGAGGGTAACGCCGTCCGGGCTTTCGAGAAGGCCCTGGACAATGTCCGCCCGAACCTCGAGATCCGCTCCAAGCGCGTCGGCGGGTCCACCTACCAGGTGCCCGTCGAGGTCCGGCCCGAAAAGCAGGAAGCCATGGCCATGCGCTGGCTGATCAACTACGCCCGGCAGCGCAAGGGCAAGCCGATGGCAGACAAGCTCGGCCAGGAGCTGATTGACGCCTTCAACAACACGGGTTCTGCCGTGAAAAAGAAGGAAGATACCCACAAGATGGCGGAGGCGAACCGCGCCTACGCTCACTACCGGTTCTAAATCGCCCTTAATCAGGTGAAAATAGAACTGGTCACGCCGTGGCCCAGGGGCGTAACAACCCGGCAACGTCCTGAGTGGATGGAATGCTGCCGTTACGCGCCTGGGCCACACTGTGTGTCAGTGCCATGGCTGGCGCTGGCCGGTCCACCGGGGATCACGCGGGTAGCCTCCAGCACCCGACCATCGAGCAGCGATGGCAAAGCCGGGGATTTATCGGGCAGATCGCGGGTTCCCCCCGCAAGGAGACGCAACGCACCATGACCGCCGTGAAGTCGCCCCTGGGGCTCATCCGGAATATCGGGATCGCCGCACACGTGGACGCGGGTAAAACCACTACCACGGAGCGCATCCTGTACTACACCGGCCGCAGCCACAAAATGGGAGAGGTCCACGAAGGGACCGCCACCATGGACTGGATGGCACAGGAGCGGGAGCGGGGGATCACCATCACCTCCGCCGCCACCTATTGCCAGTGGAAAGACCACCAGATCAACATCATCGACACTCCGGGGCACGTCGACTTCACCATGGAAGTCGAGCGCTCCCTGCGGGTGATGGATGGGGTCGTGGCGGTCTTCTGCGCCGTCGGCGGCGTCCAGAGCCAGTCCGAAACAGTCTGGCGACAGGCCGACCGCTATCGTGTGCCGCGGGTCGTGTTCATCAACAAGATGGACCGCACCGGCGCTGACTTTAAGCGCGTCGTGGAGCAGATCCGCAAGCGCCTCCGCACCCGGGCCGTGCCGATCCACATCCCCTGGGGTGCGGAAGACAAGTTCAACGGCATCGTGGATGTCCTCTCCCGGATCCTCTACACCTTCGATGAGGAAGGAAATCTCATCGAGAACCGGGAGATTCCGGCGGAGTTGCAGGCGGATCTCGACGAGGCCACCGAAGACCTGGTCTCGGCCCTAACCGACTACGACGAAGCCATCATGGAGAAGTACCTCGAGGGCGATCTGGACCTCGAACTCATGAAGGCGACCCTGCGCAAAGCTACGATCGCCATGCAGGTGACGCCGGTCCTGTGCGGCTCGGCGTACAAGAAAAAGGGCGTCCAGCTCATGCTCGATGCCGTCCTCGATTACCTGCCCTCGCCCCTCGACATCCCCACCATGACCGCCACCGAAAAGGATGGCGATGGGGACGAAATGCTGATCGAACCCGATCCCGAGAAGCCGTTCGCGGGGCTGGCGTTCAAGATTATGACCGACCCCTACCTGGGGAAGCTGACCTACATCCGGGTGTACCAGGGGACCCTGAGCCAGGGCGCAATGGTCTTCAACACCCGCGAGGGAAAGAAGGAGCGCATCTCCAAGCTCCTCCGGATGCACGCGAACCACAAGGAAGAAATGGCCGCCATGCAGGCCGGGGAGATCTGCGCCGTGGGGGGCCTGAAGTTCACCACCACCGGCGATACCCTCATGGCCGAGGATATCGATTACGTCCTGGAGAGCATTCACGTCCCGGAGCCGGTGATGGGGGTTGCCATCGAGCCCTTCACTGCCCAGGATCAGGACAAACTCTCGACCGCGCTGCATCGCCTCGCTGAGGAAGACCCCACCTTCCGGACCCAGGTCGATCCCGAGACCGGGCAGACCATCATCCGGGGGATGGGTGAGCTCCACCTCGACATCATCGTGGACCGCATCAAACGCGAGTTCAATGTCGGCGCGAAAGTCGGCAAGCCGCAGGTGGCCTATCGCGAAGCCATCACCCAGTCGGTGAAAATCGAAGAGAAGCACGTCCGGCAGTCCGGCGGCAAGGGCCAGTATGCCCATGTCGTGATCGAGGTCGAGCCCGTGGAAGAGCACGAGCTGGCGGAGCTCACGGAGGGCAAGGCCGACGACGCCGGGATTGTCTTCATTGACAAGATCACCGGTGGTGTCATTCCCAAGCAGTTCATCCCGCCGGTGGAACGTGGGATCCGGGCCGCCGCTGCTGGCGGTGCGCACAGCCCCTATCCGCTCATCAATACCCGGGTCCGCCTGGTGTTCGGCTCCTTCCACGATGTGGACTCCTCCGAAATGGCCTTTGAGATCTGCGGGTCCAAGGCCATCAAGGAAGCCGTCAAGAAAGCGCGTCCGGTCCTCAAAGAGCCGATCATGAAGGTCGAGATCGAGACCCCGGAAGAGTTCATGGGGGATGTCATCGGCGACCTCTCCAGCCGTCGCGGCATGGTAGAGCGAACCGAGGCCAAGGGCGATGGCATGATGACCATCGTTGGCTACGTCCCCTTGAGCGAGATGTTTGGGTACACGACCGACCTGCGGTCGAAGTCCCAGGGACGCGCCAGCTCCATCATGGAGTTCAGCCACTACGACACCGTGCCGTCGCACCTGGCGGCGGAACTGGCAACCGTGTAGCTGTAAAGCTGTCAGGGTTCGCCACGGTACGAAGCAACAGACGGCGCAGCCTCGGCTGCGCCGTGTTGTTTGTGGTGCTTGCTGGGAGATTGCAGCGATGACATATTGAAGCCTGTGTTATCGCTGGAGTTGACATGGTATTGGGGAGGTGTTATTTTCTCCCTATCTCCCTATCTCCCTATCTCCCTATCTCCCTGCCATGGCAGGTGGGAGCGGAGGCAAGGCATGTTAGGTAAGTCTCTGCCAGCACTGGGTTGGACCCCGTTGTTGGTACTCTGCTTTCTGCTTAGCCCGCTCCTTCAGGTCAACGCAGTCGCTGGATGCTGCTGGTTTTTGGAAGACTGCGCGACGGGCTGGTACGAGTGTGAGATCTACTGTGACGGCAGTTATCCGAACTGTATAGTCTATGAGAACTGCCAGGGCCAGGACGTGATCGGAAGTGGATGCGCAAGCGGCATCCTGTCCTGTGCTGGGCAGTACATCGAGTGCAACGGGTCCTACTTTTTGACCAGTTGCGAATGCGATCAGACTTTTGATCGCAACTCCTGCCCTCCAACTCTCACTCAGTGCATCGACGGTGATCCGCCATGCCACTGGGACATGCATTACATCCTCAAGTGCGACACGCCCAATCCTTGCTGTTAGCAAAAAGGAGTCTCCCCTGATGAAGAAGCTCAATACGACAGTCCTGCGCCTCGGCTTGGCTGCCATCCTCGCGCTGACCGCCTGCAACGCGGCGAAGGTTGCAACAGAGCACGCCCCGGTGGCTGGCAGGGAGCAGACCACTCCCCCGACCGCCGTGGCCGGCTGGAAGCCGTCGACTGGATTTGCCCCCCTGGCAGCAGGGGAGGCGGACGCCCAGATCTTCTGGCAGGCCATGCACACGAAGGCAGACCTCGCCGAGGCCCTGCGCCACTACTACCGGATTGAAGGGAGTTTCCCCACGGATCCTGCAGCACTGTTCGAGCGCGGCGCACTCTTTCATGTCCCTGCCGGTGTGCCGGAAGGGGAGTCTCCTTTCGTGACGTTGGGGCCAGATGAGTTGCCGGCTGATGGGCGAACCGGTATCCGGGTCATTCCAACAGTCTGGGAGATCGTCCGGACCTCGGGCGACGCCGCTCCGATTGTCCTGGAAGTGCGTCTGGATAATCTGATCTCGATGGTCGGGAAAGAACTGACCAACACCCCGGTCCGAAGCGCATCGAGTTTGCAGGCCGACTATGCCAGCCTCTGGGCGCAGCATCCGTTGCCCAGCGATGGAGAAGTGCAGCAGTCAGCAGAAAAGGCCGCGAACGGCTACCTCTTCGCCTCCAGTTCCTGGGAGGATGCGCAAATCCGGCTGCTGGATGTCGCACTGCGGACCCGTCTGACCACCTTCATCCAGTGTCGCGGGCGCATGCCAGCGACCTGGGAGGAAGTCCTGGCCCTGACTCAGGAGGAGCCGCTCGGTTACCAGAACCAGCGCGAGCTGGCTGCGCCGCTCACGACTGAAACCCGGGGAGTACTGCTGAGTGTGGATAAGTCTGACCTCACCGTCCGACTGCGCCGAAAACCTGCAGTTCCCGCAGTCGACACCGTCTATCTGCGCTACCGGCTAAGCCTGGATGGCGAGGGACTGGAGCGTGCAGAAGCCGCTATGTCTGCGGCAGAGGGGTCGCAGTTCGAGCCCCTCCTGGTTGCGATGCTACATTAGCTCCTCGTGCCCCAACGCTGCGCCGCAATCGAACACTCGTGCCCCAGCGGCTCTCGCTGGGGCTTTGCGTTTCTCGCTTGACTCCGCAGTGCGCTCCCTCTATATTTAACCGAGTGGTTACTAAACCAGACAGTTCAGCAGCGACTCCCGATCCCGACGCCCTAAGCGCGGTCTTCGGCGCGCTCGCTGATCCCACCCGACGCGCCATCCTCCGTCGCCTCAGCCAGGGCGATGCCTCGGTGAGCGAGATCGCACGTCCCTTCGCGATGTCCCTTCCTGCCGTTTCGAAACATCTGCGGGTGCTGGAACGAGCCGGGCTGATCCGCCGAAGTCGGCAGGCGCAGTCGCGTCCCTGCACCCTGGATGCCGCCCCGCTCAAAGCCGCAGCGGAGTGGGTCGGAACTTATCGCGAATTCTGGGAGGGGAGCCTGGATCGCTTGGATGCTTACCTCACCGAACTACAACAGCTCACAGCGCCGCTTTTGAAGGAGCCTTTCGATGACCCCGAGTCCTGATGCCCCGGTCCACTGCTACGAAGTCCAGGGCAACTGCCTGATCTTTCACCGCGACTTCGCCTTCCCCCGCGCCCTGGTCTATCAGGCCTGGACCGATTCCGCCCACCTGGACCACTGGTGGGGACCCCTGGGATTCCGCAACACCACCGAAGAGTTCGACTTCCGGGAAGGGGGCGTCTGGAAGCTGATCATGCACGGACCGGATGGCACCGACTACCCGAACCGGTTGCGGTACACCACCATCACGCCGCATGAGCGGATCGCGTACCGCCACGATGAAGGAGGCGATGAGGATCTCCATGCCTTCGATGTAACCGTGGACTTCATCGAACTCAGCGAAGGAGGGACCCGGGTCACGATGTGTCTCGCCTTTGCCAGCCCAGAGACAGCACAACAGATCATCGAGAGTGCCGGCGCCATCGAAGGGCACCGGGGGACCATGCTCCGGCTGGAGCGATTCGTCCCCGTGCTCATCGATCGGGAAGTCAGCACCAAGGCAGGCTTCCTCATCATGACCCGGACTCTTGCGGCTCCCAGAGACCTCGTCTGGCGCGCCTGGACTGAAGCTGGCATGCTGGCGCGCTGGTTCGGGCCGGAAGCCTTCTCGGTCCCGCACTGTACAGTCGACCTGCGGGTGGGGGGGAAATGGCATCTGGCGATGCAGGCCCCGGATGGCAACATCTTCTGGTGCGGCGGGGAGTATCGCCGCATCGAAGCGCCATCACAGTTGGTGTACCGAGACTTTTTCTCCAACGAAGCAGGTGAGATCGTCTCGCCAGAGGCATTCGGCATGCCGGACTATCCGTCGGAAAATCTGATGACAGTGGACTTCGAGGAACTCTCCGAACAGTCCACTCGGATCACCCTCACAGCATCGACCGACATCGCCATCGCCATGAAGTACATGGCGGATCTCGGCTGGAGCAGCTCACTGGTGAAACTGGAGATCCTCCTGGCAGAGCCGCTGTCCTGACAGTCGCTTTGTTCCACCCGAAAGTGGCGAGCAGCGAGGCCGCTGGGCCTCGCTGCTCTCGCATAGGGGGAAGACGCTCCAGGCTTTGGGATCACGATCGATTCATCCTTCGAAGTCTTTCGCGGCTCTTCTGATGCCTCGATTAGTGATGCAGAGTAGGAGCCTGCCCGTTGCCCCAGGGTTCACGAGCACGACTGTCCGGGCGACTCTTAAATTTTTCAGAATGGGGACTTGCATCTCTTGTAGAGGCGCGTTATCCTCCTCAGTCCGTGCCCGTAACAGGCACACTCACCCGCGGGTAAAGTGGGTCAAGGCCAGGTCTCCTGGATCCCCCCACCTGCCCCCCGCGGATCTTGCGTTGTCTGAGGGCCTAGTGCCCGCAGCCAAGGGAAAGGGGATCACCCCAGCATGGCTAAGAGCGATGTCCGCCCTGTGATCCACCTGGCGTGCGAGACCTGTAAGCGTCGGAACTACCACACCGAGAAGAATCGCCGGAATACGGCGGCCAAGCTCGAGTTGAAGAAGTTCTGCCCCTTCTGCCGCAGCCATACCCTGCATAAAGAGACCAAGTAGGCAGTCTGGGAGCGCGCGATGGCGAAGCAGAAGATCCGCATCAAGCTCAAGGCGTACGACACCAACCTCCTCGATCAGTCCGCCCGGAAGATCGTGGAGACCGCCCGCAAGTCGGGCGCTGAGGTGTCGGGGCCAGTGCCGCTGCCGATCAAGCACGAGGTTTATTGCGTCATTCGCGGACCTCACGTCGATAAGGAAAGCCGGGAGCACTTCGAGATCCGCACGCACAAGCGGCTCATCGACATCCACCGGCCGACCCAGGAAACGGTCGATGCCCTGACGCAGCTGGAGCTGCCCGCGGGTGTCGATGCCGAGATCAAGACTAAAGTCACTAACTGACGTTCCCGGACGCGGATGCGTCTGGACCCGCTGCCGGCCATCAGGTCGGTAAGGCCGAAGGGAGCCATATATGGCCTACGGACATCGTCGCTACAAAGGGTCTCGCGCCCAGGCGTTTGGCTACAAGCGCGGGATGACCACCATCCTCAATGAGGATGGCACCGCGCTGGGCGTAACGCTCATTGAGCTGACTCCCATGACCGTCACCCAGGTGAAAACTGCCGCCACCGATGGCTATTCTGCGTTGCAGATTGGCCTGGAGCCCACGGCCCCCCATCGTCTCTCCAAGGCGGAACTGGGGCACCTTCAACGGGATGCCGCGGCCAGTCTCCCGGCCTTCCGCCTGCTCAAAGAGCTGCGGGATCCGGAGACCGTCACCCCCGTCGGGGAGGTCATCCCCACCGAGCAGTTTGCCGCCGGGCACCTGATCAATGTGCAGGCCACCAGCAAGGGCAAGGGATTCGCGGGTGTCGTGAAGCGCTATCACTTTCACGGCCAGGACCGCACCCACGGCGTCAGCCAGGTGCACCGCAAGCCGATGACCGGTGGCGCGACCGACGCTGCCCGGACCATGCCGGGCTCCAAGCGCCCCGGACATATGGGCCACGAGACCGTGACGGTCCGCAACCTGCGGATTGTCCACCGGGATGACGAGCTCAATCTGATCGCCGTCGCTGGGGCGGTCCCCGGACCGACCGGCTCCCTCGTGAAGCTCTCCTATCAGGGCGAGTTCCGCGAAAAGAAGGCGATCTACACCGGCGCTCGCGTTGGTCAGCAGAAGCAGAAGAAAAAGAAGTAGTCCGTCCGCGTGTCCCCGTTGGGGACCCGCCGTTTGCCAGGGTACGGTGCGGGTGGCTCCCCCGGAGTATCCCCACCATCGCAAGTGCTGCGGAGTGGCAAGTTTCGGCCCCGGGCCGATGAGTCGCTCTGGCGCGATCCCCCTGACGGGGTCGCAATCCGAAGGAAGGGTCGAACACGGCCATGGTCCAGGTTGCCAAAAAAGACACCGCCGGCAAAGCGACCGGGAACGTCGAAGTTCCCGCCCCGGCGGCGTTAACGGCCAACGACTACGCCATCGTGGCGCGCTCCATCGAGCGCCAGCGGGCTAACGCCCGCCAGCCCTGGGCGCACACCAAAACTCGGGCCGAAGTGTCCGGTGGTGGTAAAAAGCCCTGGCGGCAGAAGGGGACCGGCCGCGCCCGTGCCGGGTCTTCCCGAAGCCCCCTCTGGCGGCACGGTGGTGTGACTTGGGGTCCCCGCAATACGCGGGTCTGGTCCAAGGGCCTGAACAAGAAGGAGCGCCAGCGCGCGATTCGCGTCGCCATCCAGGACCACGCCCTCCGGGGTTCCATGGTTCTGCTGGATGGCCTCGCCATCGCGAAGCCCCGCACGAAAGATGCGGCAGCCGTCCTGGCGAGCCTCGGCCTCACCGGCAAGATTCTCGTGGTGGTCGATAACCCGACTCCCGAGACTGCTGAAGCCCACGACGCGATCGTGAAGTCCTTCCGCAACCTCGACCGGGTGACAGTCCTCCCGGCCGCCCGTATTAACGCCATGCTGCTCGTGGGGCACAACCATATGGTGTGCACCACCGGGGCCTGGGATGCCATCCAGTCCACCTGGTTCAAGCAGGCGTAAAGGAGGCTTCGATGCATCTGTACGACGTGATTCAGGCCCCGATCCTCACGGAAAAGGCCCACATCCAGACCGTCGGGGCGAAGTACTCCTTCAAGGTGCACCCCCGGGCGAACAAGATCCAGATCAAGCATGCGATCGAGGCGCTCTACGGCGTCTCGGTGACAGACGTCAATACCGCCAGCTTCATGGGCAAGGTGAAGGGCTCCTGGCGTCGCAAGGGCAGCCGTCCTGACTGGAAAAAGGCTGTCGTCACCCTGAAGGAAGGGGATGTCATCGAGGAGCTCTTCGAGGCCGCCTAGTGCGGTCGCGGGAACAGACGAGGACACCAGACCATGCCCATTAAAAAGTACAAGCCATATACCCCGTCACGTCGTGGCATGTCCACGCTCGTGGTGCCGGAACTCTCGAAGGACCGGCCGGTGAAGGCCCTGACCACCGGGCGTCGCGAAAAGGCGGGCCGGAACAACACCGGACGCACCACCGCGCGGTTCCGGGGCGGGGGACACAAGCAGCTCCTCCGGGATGTCGACTTCAAGCGCAACAAGCTCGGCGTCGTCGCCCGCGTGAAGCAGCTGGAGTACGACCCCAACCGGACCGCGAACCTGGCGTTGCTCCACTACGAAGATGGTGTCAAGGCGTACATCGTCGCTCCCCATGGCCTGAAAGCCGGCGACACCGTCATGGCGAGCCCCGATGCCCCGATCCGCGTTGGCAATGCGCTCCCCCTGGCGAACATCCCCCTTGGGACGCTGGTCCACTGTGTGGAACTGCAGCCCGGACGTGGCGCACAGTTGGCCCGTGGAGCCGGTGCGGCCGCCCAGGTCATGGCCAAAGAGGGTAAGTACGTCCAGCTCCGCCTCCCCTCCGGGGAAGTCCGGAACTTCCAGCCCACCTGCCGCGCGACTGTTGGCCAGGTCGGGAACCTGGAGAAAGAAAACGTCAAGATCGGAAAGGCGGGTCGCAGCCGCTGGCTGGGGCGCCGCCCGCACAACCGCGGCACCGTCATGAACCCTGTGGATCACCCGCACGGTGGGGGCGAGGGCAAGTCGAACTCCGGACGTCCGCCGACCAGCCCCTGGGGCCTGCAGGCGAAGGGGGCCAAGACCCGCCGCAAAAACAAGCCGTCCGACATGTACATCGTCAAGCGCGTCAACAAGCGCCGCGATTCGAAGAAGAAGTAGTCCCAGGACCAGGAGGCCTCTGCCTGTATGAGCCGCAGCAGCAAAAAGGGACCGTACGTTGAACTGTCCCTGCTCAAGAAGATCCGGACCATGAATGAGTCCGGTGACCGGCGGGTACTCAAGACCTGGGCCCGGGACTGCACCATCGTGCCGGAGTTCGTCCGGCACACGATCGCGGTCCATGATGGGCGTCGGCACCTGCCGGTGTACATCGAGGAAAACATGATCGGGCACAAGCTGGGGGAGTTCGCACCGACCCGGCAGTTCCGTGGCCACCCCGGTGGCAAAGGCGACAAGAAAAGCGGCAAGCGATAAGTTTCGCCGCCCCTGTCAGCGGCAAGGAGCAAGGAGCCAAACGTGGCTGAACAAAGCGCATATCGCATCGTGGCACGGGCCAGCCGGGTTCCTGGCAGCCCCTTCAAGCTGCGCCGGTACGCCCGCCTGATTTCCGGTCGGCCCGTGGAGGAAGCGCTCGATCTGCTGAGCGTCATGCCCTCCCCGAACGCCCGGAAGGTCTGGAAGGTCGTCCAGCAGGCCCGGGCTAATGCGGAGAACAACTTCCAGCAGGATGCTGCCGATCTGGTGATCTCCCAGATCTGGGTCAACGAAGGGCCGCGCCTCAAGCGCTTCCAGCCCCGGGCCCGCGGCCGCGCGTTCCCGATTTTGAAGCGCACCAGCCACATCACGCTGGAACTCGGTCCGAAGCCTGTGAAGGAGAGTAACTAGCCATGGGCCAGAAAGTCAGCCCCCTAGGGTTTCGGGTCGGCATCTCCAAGCCCTGGCGCGCCACCTGGTTCGCCGAAGGCCCGACCTACAGCCGTAACCTGCTGGAAGACGTGAAAATCCGTCGGCTGGTCCAGGGTCGCTTCAAGAACGCCGGTATTGACCGGATTGAGACAGAACGCGACCACGGCCGGGTCAAAATCATCATCTACTCCTCCAAGCCGGGCATCATCATCGGCTCCGGAGGGCAGAACATCGAGAAGCTGCGCCAGTTCCTGCAGTCGCAGGTGAAGAGCGAGATTCTGGTCAACATCCAGTCGATCCAGAAGCCGGACCTCTCGTCCAATCTCGTGGCGCAGAACATCGCGCGTCAGCTCGAAGACCGCCGCCGGTTCCGCCGTACCGTCAAGCAGGCGCTGCAGCGGGTCATGAAGGCGGGGGCCAAGGGCTGCAAGATTCGCGTCAAGGGACGCCTGGATGGCAACGAAATGAGCCGCCAGGAGACCGTGCGCGAAGGACGCGTCCCCCTGCATACCCTGCGGGCGGATATCGACTACGGCCAGGAGCCGGCCAAGACCACCTATGGCGTCGTTGGCGTCACCGTCTGGATCTACCGCGGTGATGTCGCCCACGCCTTCAAGGGGAATTAGGAGCCACCGATGCTGCAGCCCAAGCGCCTGAAATGGCGCCGCCCGCACCGGATCTACCCGACCGGCTACGCCTGGAAGGGAAATCAGATCAGCTTCGGGGAATATGGCCTCCAGGCGACCTCGGGCGCCCGGATCACGGCCCGGCAGATCGAAGCCGCCCGTATCGCCATGACCCGCAAGATCAAGCGCGGTGGCAAGATCTGGATCCGGATCTTCCCCCACCAGGTCATCACCTCCAAGCCACTGGAGACTCGCATGGGGAAAGGGAAGGGCTCGCCCGACCACTACGTCGCGCTGGTCCGCCCCGGCACCATGATGTTCGAGATGAGTGGCGTCCCGGTCGACCTGGCCAAAGCCGCCATGCGCCTGGCGAAGTACAAACTGCCCTGCCGCACCCAGTTCGTGGTGAAGCAGTAAAGGAGGCCCGCCCATGAAGTCCGATGCCAGCCTGGCGGATCTGCGGAACCTGCCGGATCAGGAACTGGGCAAGAAGTACAGCGAGCTCAAGCGAAAGCTGTATGACGCCCGGATGCGGATCCAGGGCCTGCCCTCCTCGGAAATCCGCCGTACGCGGCGCACTGTCGCCCAACTCCTGACCATTGCCCGCGAACGCGGCCTGCGTATCTCCTAAAGGAGCCGAGGAAGTCACCAGCATGGGAACTGAGACCGGTACTCCCGTCAAGCGCGTCCTGCGCGGCCGGGTCAAGAGCACCAAGATGCAGAAGACCATCGTGGTCGTGGTCGAGCGCACCAAGCGCCATCGGCTCTACGAAAAGGTGCTGCGCGAGCATAAGCACTACATGGCCCACGATCCCGAAGAGACCGCCCATGAAGGGGACTTCGTCGAGATCATCGAGCACCGGCCCCTGTCCCGGCACAAGCGCTGGGCCCTCCACAAGATTCTCGAGCGTGCCCGCTAAGGAGACCCTGACCGATGATTCAGACCGAAAGCCGGCTTAAGGTCGCGGATAACTCCGGTGCCAAAGAACTCCTGGTGATCCAGGTGATGGGCGGCACGCGGCGACGCTATGGCTCCATTGGAGACATCGTCAAAGCCGCCGTCAAAAAGGCGATCCCCGAGGGGACCGTGAAAAAAGGTGACGTGGTCCGGGCGGTCATCGTCCGCACCCGCAAAGAAGTCAGCCGTCCGGATGGCAGCAAGATCCGGTTCGATGACAACGCCGCCGTGATCATCGGCAAGACCGATGAGAACCCGGTGGGAACCCGCGTCTTCGGCCCCGTGGGCCGGGAGCTCCGCGAGAAGCGGTTCATGAAGATCGTCTCGCTCTCCCCCGAGGTTCTGTAGTAGCGACGGCGAGACCGTCAGGAAGGAGTGCCCGCTATGGCGCGCACGATGGGGCCGACACTGAAGGCCCTGCATCAGATGAAGCTTCACGTCAAGACCGGCGACACCGTCCGGATCCTGGCGGGGAAGGACCGGGATAAGACCGGCAAAATCCTGACCGTCGACCGGGAGCGTCGGCGCGTGGTCGTGGAGGGCGTCAACGTCCATAAGCGGTTCCGCAAAGGCCCCACCCGGGGCCAGGGCGAGATCGTGGAACAGCCCCTTCCCGTGCATGCGTCCAACGTCATGCTGGTCTGCCCCCATTGCGGCGCGACCACCCGCACCAAGGCGGGCTTCGAGGGCGAGAAAAAGGTCCGTATGTGCCGGAAGTGCGAGGCGGTCGTTTAGACCGGCTCCAGGAGGAGACTGACGAACCATGGCAAAAGCACCAGCAGCAAAGAAGGGCGGCGGCAAGCCAGCACCCAAGGGGGGCGGCGGTGGCCCCATGGGCGCTCCCTCCAAGGCGAAGGTCAAGAGCGGCGCCAAGATTGAAGGCGAAGGCCCGCAGTATGCCCCCAGCCAGGCCGGCCTCCGGATGCGCCAGCGGATGCAGGAAATCGTCATCCCCACCATGAAGCAGGAGTTCGGCTGGACCAATGTCCATCAGGTGCCGAAGATCCTCAAAGTCGTGGTGAACATCGGGATCGGCGAGGGCTCCAAGGACATCAAACAAATCGAAAGCGCCATGGAGGAGCTGGCGGCCATCACCGGTCAGCGCCCCGTCATCACCCGCGCCCGGAAGTCGGTGGCGGCCTACAAGATTCGCGAGGGGATGCCGATCGGCACGATGGTCACCCTGCGCGGTGGTGGGATGTACGACTTCCTCGACAAGCTCTTCAACATCGCGCTCCCCCGGGTGCGCGACTTCCAGGGGCTGAACCCGAACGCGTTCGATACGCGCGGGAACTACACCATGGGGCTGCGCGAACAGATCGTGTTCCCCGAGATCGACTACGACAAGATCACCCGCGTCCGCGGGATGGACATCACGATCGTGACTTCCGCCAGGGATGACGTTGCAGCCCGACGCCTCCTGGAACTCCTGGGACTGCCGCTGCGCAAACCCCGGGCCGCGAAAGCCGCCTAACCACGTTCTCGTATAGCCTGGAACAAGAGGAACAGGACACCAGTATGGCCAAGACCAGCGTCATCATGCGGAACCGCCCGGGACACAAAAAGTACGCCGTGCAGTACCGGAATCGCTGCCAGCTGTGCGGACGGCCCCACGGGGTTTTCCGCAAGTTCAAGCTCTGCCGTATCTGCCTGCGGGAACTGGCCCACGCCGGTCAGGTCCCCGGACTCAAGAAGGCTTCCTGGTAAGTAACAGCGTCACGGTAACCGACGCGAGGAGAGACACACGCCGATGGTCATGACAGACCCGATCGCGGACATGATCACCCGCCTGCGCAATGGGGCCCGCAGCCTCAAGCCGACGGTGGATGTGCCGTACAGCAAGCTCAAGTGGAACATCGCCCACGTGATGTACACCGATGGCTACATCAACGGCTACGATCAGCGCTACGTGGGCGATGAGCTCATGATCCGCATCTATCTGAAGTACATCGACCCCAAGACCCCGCTGCTGAGTAACCTCACGCGGGTGTCGAAACCGGGCCGTCGTAAGTACGTCAAGAAGCAGGAACTGCCTTACGTCCTGTCGGGCCTGGGCTCCGGTGTGATCTCCACCTCCCGGGGTGTCATGTCCCTCACCGAAGCCCGCAAAGCCGGTCTCGGCGGGGAAGTCCTCTTTACTCTCTACTAGTTCGTCGGCCTAGTCCGCCCGCCAGGGAGCACGAGCCATGTCGCGCATCGGTAAGCAGCCCATCACGATCCCCGCTGGCGTCACCGTCACCATTGACGGGTCGAGCGTCACGACCAAGGGCCCCAAGGGAGACCTCACCCTCTCCGATATCCTGCCTGCGGTGACCATCCGCCAGGAGGAGAATCAGCTCCTGGTCGAGGATGCTGTCGAAAGCAACAAGGGTGGATCCGCCTACCGGGGACTCTATCGGTCTCTCCTGGCGAACAACGTGCATGGAGTCTCCACCGGGTTTACCCGGATCCTGGACTTCATCGGGGTCGGGTATCGCTGCTCCGTCGAGGGCAACCAACTCAAGCTGGAGGTGGGGTACTCGATGCCGAAGTACCTCACCCTCCCTCCCGGCGTCAAAGCCAGCGTTGAGAAAAACACCATCCTGACACTGGAAGGACCTGACAAGCAGGTCCTCGGCCAGTTCGCCGCCCACATCCGGGCCTTCCGGCCACCGGAGCCCTACAAGGGGAAGGGCATTAAGTATCGCGAAGAGACCATCCGCCGGAAGGCCGGGAAGGCTGGTGGCAAGGGCAAATAAGCCCGCGCTACCTGAGGAGCAGGACACACACGATGCCTGGACGCAACAAAACCGAACTCCGACAGCGCCGCCACTTCCGTCTCCGGAAGAAGGTGCATGGCACCCCGGAACGACCCCGGCTGGCGGTCTTCAAGAGCAACCTGCACTTCTATGCGCAGGTGATCGACGACGAGTCGGGCCGGACCCTGGCAAGCGCGAGTACGCTGGCCACCGCCCTGCGCCCCACCCTCGCCCACAGCGGCAACACGTCCGCCGCAGTCGCGGTCGCCCAGCAGCTCGCTGAAGCCGCTAAGGGTGCCGGGGTCAGCAAAGTCGTCTTCGATCACGGCGGCTTTGGCTACCGTGGCAAGATCAAAGCCTTCGCCGATGCTGCCCGCGCCGCGGGACTCGACTTCTAAGTCCGACTCAGGAGACCTACGCACAGATGCTTACCATCCATCGCCATCCGGATGACACCGTCGCCCCCGAAGCGCCCGAAGTGGCGGAAGTTGGCGCGGTGGCAGCCCCGACGGTCTGGTCCTCGGACGCCCCTTCGGAATTCCCCGATGAAGCCACAGGACCCCGGGAGTTCGAGGAAAAGATCATCCACATCAACCGCGTGGCAAAAGTGGTCAAGGGTGGTCGTCGCTTCGGCTTCACCGCGCTGGTCTGCGTGGGCGACAAGCATGGCAATGTCGGGCTCGGCTACGGCAAGGCGAATGAAGTCGCTGGCGCCATCAAGAAAGGCGTCGACCAGGCCCGCAAGAATCTGAAGAAGGTGCCGATCCGGGATGGCGCCCGGACGATTCCCCACCAGATCGAAGCGAGCTTTGGCGCGGCTGATGTTCTGATCAAGCCCGCCAAGGACGGTACCGGCGTCATTGCTGGTGGACCCATGCGCGCGATTCTCGAAATCGCCGGCTACCATAACGTGGTCGCCAAGTCGATGGGGACCAAGAATCAGATCAACGTCGCCAAGGCGACCATGAAAGCCCTGCAGTCCCTCAAGGATCCGGCCGCGTACATGGCCGCCCGGAAGCGGACGCCTGAGAACTACGCCTAACCTGGCAGATCCCGCCAGCGATCCCTGGCGAAGGAGCAGCGACAGATGAGCAGCACCCCCGAGACCGGATTCTCCCTTGGCAGTCTGCCCAAGGACCCGGGCACACATCAGGAGAGGAAGCGCCTCGGACGGGGCGCGGGGAGCCATGGCCGCTACTCCACCAAGGGCGCGAATGGTCAGAAGCAGCGCTCCGGTCGTGGGAAAGGACCGAAGTTCAACTCCGGTGCGATTCCCCTGTACCGCCGGCTGCCGAAGCATCGGGGCTTCCGCCGCAACTGGGTTGATCAGTATCAGGTCATCAATCTCCAGGACCTGGACAAGCTCCCCGAAGGGACGCCGGTGACCCCGGATGCCCTCGTCCAGCTCGGCCTCATTCGCACCACCAAACTGCCGGTGAAGCTCCTCGGTTCCGGGGAACTGCAGCGCGGTCTGAAAATCACAGTCCACGCAGTCTCGGCTTCGGCGAAAGAAGCCATCGAGAAAGTCGGGGGCTCAATCGAGCTGGCCCCCTGGCATTTCAAGGGGAAAGTCATTGAGCGACCCGGACGGGCAGCCTAAGTCCATGCTGGATGCCGGCCCGTCCTCCTTCACCGGACCCCGTCCGCCAGCTGGCGTACGGCCCCCGGTTGGGCAGCGCTGCAAGGAGCCCTCATGAGTGCCAACGCCCCCACCCAGAAAGTCAACTACCTCGAAACGTACGCCATCGCGTGGAGCATCCCGGAACTCCGGGAACGCTTCCTCTTTGTGCTGGCGATGTTCGGGCTCTACGTCATTGGGAGTCACATCCCGATCCCCGGGGTGAACCCCGAGGCGATCCAGAACTTCCTGGGACAGCACGGTGGTGGAGCCCTCGGGCTCCTCGACATCTTCTCTGGCGGGAACTTCGCCCGCATTTCCATCTTCGCCCTGGGCATCATGCCCTACATCAACGCCAGCATTATCTTCAACCTGCTGGTGGTGGTCTTCCCGGCGCTCGAAGCGCTACAGAAGGAAGGCGAGTCCGGGCGACGCGTAATCGCCCAGTACACGCGGTACGCGACCGTAGTGCTGGCGGCCATCCAGGGCTTCGCGCTCCTCATGACCTTCCGCAACGCCAGCCCGCCGCTGCTGCTGAATGACGCCTGGTACAACTACGTCTTCGTTATCCTCTGTCTCATTGCCGGGACCAGCTTCCTGATGTTCCTCGGCGAGCTGATCACGGAGCGGGGCATTGGCAATGGCGTGTCGCTGATCATCTTCATCGGCATCGTCGCGGCCCTGCCGACGTACCTTGGGTCGGACCTCATCAGCCAGTCGACTAACTTCGACCGGGTCAAGCTCTTCGGGACCTTCCTGGCGCTGACCGCCGTGATTGTCTTCGGCATCACCTACGTCCACCTGGCGGAACGGCGGATCCAGATTCGCTATGCCCGCAGCCAGGCGGGCGGCGGCGCGGGGAGCTACATGCACTATCTCCCCATGAAGGTCAACATGGCCGGGGTGATTCCGATCATCTTCTCAGTCTCCCTGTTGCTCTTCCCGACCACAATCGGCTCCTTCTTTCCACCAGATTCGCCGTACTACATCTGGTCCACGACCTTCTATGGGAGCTGGTATTACTACCTGCTCGACTTTCTCCTGATCGTGGTCTTCACGTTCTTCTACACGGCGGTCATCTTTAACCCGAAGGATGTCGCGGAAAACCTGAAGAAGAACGGCGGATTCCTGCCAGGCGTCCGCCCGGGCAAACCGACCGCTGACTATCTGGCCCGCATCCTGGAGCGCCTGACACTCATTGGTGGCATCTACCTGGCGATGGTCTCCGTGGTTCCAAGTGCGTTCTTCACGAATGCGCTGCCCAACGTGACCTCCCTGCAGTCCCTCTCCGGGACCAGTATCCTGATCGTGGTCG
The DNA here is from genome assembly GCA_022072165.1 of bacterium. NCBI lineage: Bacteria > bacterium. The sequence continues at coordinate 130,731 of JAJVIF010000001.1, forward strand.
GTGTCGCCATCGATACCGTCCGTGAGCTGGATGCCCGCATCACCATGCTCAAGTACCGCACGGAGTTGCGGTAAGTCCCCCGGGAGACCCCAGCGCTGCCAATGTCGACTCCATCGCCAGCCCCCGTCCCTTCCACTGCCGAAACCGGTGGTCCGACCCGGACTGTCTTCTTCGGTCCTCCCGGAGCGGGGAAGGGGACCCAGGCGAACCTGATCACCGCGCGTCACCAGCTCCCGGTCATGGACATGGGCGCGACCATCCGCAAAGCCATTAAAGAGGGCACGCCGGCGGGTGAGAAAGCCAAAGAGTTCGTGGAGCGGGGCGCACTGGTACCGCCGGAGATCGTCATTGAGATGGCTCTGGAGCGGCTGAGCCAGCCCGAGTTCCAGGGATCCTGGATCCTCGATGGCTTCCCCCGGTCGATTCAGCAGGCAGAGGCACTGGAAGCCTGGCTGCAGGAGCCGACGCATCAGGGACGCTTTGTCGTGGTGAACTTCCACGCGGATCCCGAAGCGCTGGTGGAACGACTCTCCGGACGGCTCATCTGCCCGCAGTGCGCCACCGTGTTCAATCTCCAGTTCAATCCGCCTGCCCAACCCGATGTCTGCACCGAGTGCGGCCATCTCGGCCTCACCCGTCGCAAAGACGACGAGCCGGATGTGATTCGCAACCGACTCCAGGTCTACCAGAACGAAACCCAACCCCTGATCGACTTTTACACCCAGCGCGGCGTCCTGGTGACTGTGGACGCCATGCAGGAAATCGGACTCGTGACCGCCGCGGTGGAAACCGCTCTCGGCTGGTCGAACGGAGCGGTCTGAGCATGGCTAAAGAAGATGCCATAGAAATCGAAGGCAAGGTCGACGAAGCGCTGCCGAACGCCATGTTCCGGGTGACGCTCGATAACGGCCACAAGATCCTGGCGTATGTTTCGGGCAAGATCCGGATGCACTTTATCCGCATCCTGCCGGGCGACCGGGTGAAAGTGGAGCTGAGCCCCTATGACCTGGAGCGGGGCCGGATTGTGTACCGGTATAAGTAGGGGGCTGGCTGGAGCCGGGGAGAGTGAGTTCGCGCGCTGGAAATTTGTGGAAAATACCGCTTGCATCACTGCCTCAGAGTCGTATAATCCCCTCTTTGCTGCCCCTGCTCAGGCGGGGGCTGGAGGTGTCCCATGAAAGTCCGGGCCAGCGTCAAGAAGATCTGCAGCCTCTGCAAGGTCATCAAGCGCCACGGGGTTATCCGGGTCATTTGCAAAGACCCGAATCATAAGCAGCGCCAGGGGTAAAGGAGCCAGCGGATGGCACGCATCTCGGGGGTGGACCTCCCCCGTACCAAGCAGGTATGGATCGGTCTCCAGTACATCTATGGCGTCGGTCGCACCCGGGCGAAGCGGATCTGTGATGCCGCGAAAGTCCCGGAGACCATGAAGGTGCAGGACCTCTCGGAAGAGCAGGTCTCCTCGCTGCGTACCATCATCGACAAGGGCATTCCCCTCGCCGATGGCACCCGCGAAGTCTTCCGCGTCGAGGGGGACCTCAAGCGCGAAGTCACCGAAAACATCAAGCGGCTGATAGAAATCGGCTGCTACCGCGGACTCCGCCATCGCCGGGGTCTGCCGGTGCGCGGCCAGCGCACCCACACCAACGCCCGCACCCGCAAAGGGCCCTCCCGACCGGTGGCTGGCAAGAAGAAGGTCGGCAAGAAGTAATCGACCCGGATCTGACGCCACCGGTGACCGCCCGGTGTCGGACCTGCCCTGTGGGGCCGGTGCAGATCCATTCCCTGGAACCCTGGTGGTTCGAATGCGAGTACCGGCGACAGGGCGCCGATGTCAGGTGCACGACACCTACATACGCGGTCGAAGGAGAGCAGCATGCCCCCTCGAGGGAAAGCCGGCGCTTCTGGCGCCAGCAGCAAGAAGGGCGGCGCCGCCAAGCGGCGCGTCAAGCGCAATATTCCCCGTGGTGTTGCCACGGTGAAGTCCACCTTCAATAACACCATCGTGAGCATCAGCGACCCGGAAGGCAATGTCCTGGCGTGGTCGTCGGGCGGGGTCCAGGGGTTCAAGGGGTCCAAAAAGTCGACCCCCTTCGCCGCGACCCTGTCGGCTCAGTCCTGTGCGCGCAAGGTCCTCGATATGGGGATGAAGACGGTGGAGGTTTATACCCGCGGACCGGGCTCGGGCCGCGAGTCAGCGATCCGGGGCCTCATGGCCTCCGGACTCGACCTCACCATCATCCGCGATGTCACCGCCATCCCCCACAACGGTTGCCGCCCCAAGAAGCGGCGCCGGGTCTAGGAGCGACCAGCCATGGGACGTTATCTCGGACCGGTCTGCCGGTTCTGTCGCCGCGAGGGCACCAAGCTCTACCTCAAGGGGAATCGCTGTTTTAGCCCCAAGTGCGCCATGGAAGAGGGGCGACGCCCCGATCCTCCTGGCGAGAAGCACTTCGGGCGCAAGTCGGCCTCGGACTACAAAGTGCAGTTGCGCGAGAAGCAGAAAGCCAAGCGCATCTACGGCATCTCCGAGCGCCAGTTCTCCAACTACTTTGCCAAGGCGAACCAGAAGGTTGGGGTCACAGGTGAACTGCTGCTCCAGTCCCTTGAGCGCCGGATGGACAACGTGGTCTATCGCATGGGTTTCGCCACCAGTCGCTCCCATGCTCGTCAGCTGGTACGGCACGGCCACTTCCTGGTGAACGGGAAGAAGGTCGATATCCCCAGTTACCAGTTGCGTCCTGGCATGCAGGTGGAAGTCCGGGAGGGACGCTCCAAGAAGGGGCCGTTCCAGGAAATCCGGAACCTGTCACCGGAAGAGGTCCATTACCCCTGGCTGGAAGTGGACTTCAAGAATCTCCGGGGCACGTTCCGTGAAATCCCCCGGCAGGAGGATCTGGATCAGCAGATTCAGGCGCACCTCATCGTGGAGTTTTACTCCCGCTAAGCGCCTATGTCGCTCTCTTTTGCCCCAATCCCCTGCAGGAGGCCAGGATGGTCGAGACCACAACGAAGGTGTACCGGGCCGGCGAACTGCTGACCCGCCTCAACATCGAACTCCCGCATATCCGTACCGAGTGGAGCTCGGAAGATGGGCGGCAGGCCCGCTTCATCATCGGCCCCCTCGCCCCCGGTTTCGGGACCACCCTCGGCAACGCGCTCCGCCGGGTGCTGATTTCCAGCATCGCCGGCAGCGCTGTGGGCTACCTTCGCTTCGAGAAGGAACCCCTTCACGAGTACAGCGCCATTCCGGGTGTGAAAGAAGATGGCATCGAGCTCCTGATGAACTTCAAGGGGCTCCAGGTCGCCCTGCAGGGCGATGCCAAGCATGCAGTCCTGCGCCTCGATGTCTCAGGGGTCGGTCAGGCGGTGGCAGGTGACATCCAGCCGCATCCCGACTGTGTCGTCCTGAATCCCGGAGCGCATCTGGCAACCCTCACCTCCGATGCTGCTGCGCTCAAGGTGGAAATCGGTGTGAGCCGGGGTATCGGCTTCATCGCGGCCGAGGATCAGACGCCGAAGGAACTCAATCCCAACTGGGATGGCGAAGAGTTCCCGCACGGCGTGATCACCCTCGACTCGAAGTTTTCGCCGATCCAGAAGGTGAACTACACCGTCCGGCATACCCGTGTCGCCCAGCACACCGAGTTCGATGAACTGGCGCTGGAGCTCCGGACCAACGGCGCGCTTTCCTGTGAGGAAGCCCTCACCGAGGCTGCAAACATCCTGCAGGCGTACTTCAGCCTCTTCTCCAAGAGCCAGCTGGAACTCGCGGACCTGGAAGTCGCGCATCGGGGACCCTCACCGGAGGAAGAACTCCTGGGACGTCCCATCGAAGACCTGGAACTCCCGGTCCGCCCGTACAACTGCCTCAAGCAGATCGGGGTCAAGACCATCGGGGAACTCATCGAGTGCTCCGAAGCGGAACTCCTCAAGCTCCGCAACTTCGGCGAGAAGTCGCTGATGGAAATCAAAGAGAAGCTGGATCCCCTGGGCCTGAGTATCCGGGGCGGCCGGCGGAACGACTAGGAGGACATCATGCGACACCGCAAATCGCATCGCATGCTGAATCGCCCTTGGAAGAGCCGGATGGCCCTGATCCGGACCCAGGCGCGACAGGTCCTGCAGCATAGACACATCGTGACCACCGACGCCAAAGCCAAGGAAGTCCAGGCGTTCCTGGAGCCACTCCTGACCAAACTCATCGCCGGCGGACAGCACAACCTCCGCCTGGTGGAAGCCGAAATCAACGACCGCCAGCTCCTCTTCGATGTCACCACCAACGTGGTGCCCCATCTGGCCGGGCGGCCTGGTGGGTACACCTCCATCATCAAGATGGCCCCCCGTCGCGGTGATGGCACTCCCCGCAGTCTGCTGCAGATAAATCTGCCGCAGGCGGTGACGGTGGAGGAGACGGAAGACGCCGGGTAGTGACCGATGAGGAGCGACGCCGGGGAGGGTCTCCTCTTCCGCTGGCGCGGACTCCTCGCCTATAACGGCACACCCTTTCAGGGCTGGCAACGTCAGCCCGCCGGACAACCGACAGTCCAGGGAGCCCTGGAAGAGGCCTTAAGTCTCCTCTGCCAGCATCCCGTCCCGACTGTAGGTGCCAGTCGTACCGATACGGGGGTCCATGCTTTCGGGCAGACGATCCACGCCACCACCGGATGCTGGCATCCCGTCCACTGGTGGCTCCCCCGGCTCCACGGGATCCTCCCGCCGGAGTTACGGGTGCTCGACTGGCAGGAAGCGCCCTGGGACTTCCACGCGAGGCACCAGGCCGCCGGAAAAACGTACGCGTATGACTGGAGCTGGGGGGCTGCCGCCCAACTCCTCCGGACCGCAGGGAGCAGCGGGCTCACGCCCTGGCACCTGAAAGCGGTCCCGGACCCGGACCGACTGGAGCAGGCGCTGCGCCAGTTACGGTCCCAGGACGACTGGACCAGCTTCACGAGCGAGTCCGCGCCGCCCCGACGGGTCCTCTCGGGTCTCTGGTTTGCTCATCAGCCGGGACGTGCCCGGATGGTGATCCAGGGACCGGGTTTCCACTTCCAGCAGGTCCGCCGGATCGCCCACGCGGTCGCAGGCGTCGCCACTGGAGCCCTCGCACCATCGGCCTTCGCAGCCCTGCTGCAACGGCCCCGATGGAACGCGCAGGAGCAGCCAGCACCGCCGCAGGGTCTGGTGCTGGTGGCAGTACACTACGACGCAGGGTCCCTGGGCCAGCTGCCGGACACCGCACTTGCGGGCTGGTGGCCGGACTCCCGGACCATCGAGGTGAAGGCGCTGTGAAGCAGACCATTAGCACCAACTCGGCGACCGCTGACCGTCGCTGGTACATCATTGATGTCGCCGGTATGCCGTTGGGGCGCGCCGCCAGCGCGATTGCGTCGGTGGTCCTGGGCAAGCACAAGCCGGACTTCAACTACAACGTTGACACCGGCGACTTCGTGGTGGTCCTGAACGCAGCGCAGGTCCAGGTGACCGGTGCCAAGGGGACCGACAAGTTCTACCACTGGCATAGCCGCTATCCGGGCCACATGCGAACCCGGTCCCTGAACCAGCTGATGGATCAGGACCCGCGCTATGTCGTGGAACTGGCCGTGCGCCGGATGCTGCCGAAGTCGAAGCTCGGCAATCAGCTCCTGCAGAAGGTCAAAATCTACAAGGATGCGGAAGGGGCCACTCGTCACAGTGCCCAGCAGCCGCAGCCGTTCCCCGAGCATGTCCTGGTCGGGCCACGTCGCGCCCGCCCGGTCCGCTCTCGCTAACCGCCCTTTGTTCGCCTGACACGCCAAGGAGACGTTCCAACAGATGGCAACCGCAACTGCACCTAAGCTCACTCAGTGGCATGGCCTCGGCCGGCGCAAGACCGCAACCGTGCGTGTCTTCCTCCGCCCCGGGAGCGGCAATATTGTGGTCAATGGCAAGGATAGCCATGACTACTTTACCCGCGCCCGACACTTCGAGGCGATCCTCCAGCCCTTCGAGGTGACCGGGACCCTGAATCAGTACGATGTCCTGGTGACCGCCCGTGGCGGTGGCGTGGTGGGGCAGGCGGACGCGATCAAGCTCGGCATCGCCCGGGCCCTGGAGCGGATGGATCCCGCCATGCGCCAGGTCCTGAAGTCCAATCATTGCCTGACTCGCGATCCGCGCGAGAAGGAACGGAAGAAGTACGGGCAGAAGCGCGCCCGCAAGCAGTTCCAGTTCAGCAAGCGCTAAGACGCTATCGGCTGGATCACAGACCTCCTGTCGCGTCCCCCGGTTGTTGCCGGGGGACGCCCGTTTTCCGGAAGCTGACAGGCAAAATGGCAGGTGCGAGATCGTCAATGCCTCTAAAAATGAGGAAGATGGACGATGCTCCATCGAATCGCGATAGTATGTACGTTGGCACTCACGAGGATGCCAGCGTCAGGGGCGGCTGAACATCCCGACGCTTCGACCAGTCTCAGCACAGGAGGGTTTCGGGCATGCTACCGCTGACATCCCCGCTGGCCCTTGTGCGACTCCTGGTCGAGCTATTCGTCCTCACCGTCATCGTCCACCGGGTCATTCTGATCTTCCGATCCGGGCGCGCGACCGGGATTCTCTTCACCCTCGTGTTCCTCGGCCTGATCTTCTTCGCCGCCAGCCTGCTCCAGATGCGGGTGGTGGTCTGGATCTTCCGGGAACTCGCCCCGATTCTCGGTATCGTGCTCGTAATCGTCTTCCAGCCGGAGATTCGCAAGGCACTGGAGCGAAGCGGCAACATGGGAGCGGTCCTGGCGACCGGGCTGCGCGGACGCACGGAAGAGGCGAAGCGGATCATCGATATCCTGGTCCGGGCAGCCGAGGAGTTTTCGGAGCGGCGCATTGGTGCGCTCATGGTGATCGAAATCGGCACACCTCTCGACAGCTACATCGAGACGGGGGAGTCCATCGATGCCCGCCTCTCGCCCGATTTGCTCGAGAGCATCTTCCTTCACACGTCCCCACTGCACGATGGGGCTGTCATCATTCGTGGCGGACGCCTGGTTGCCGCACGGTGCTATCTCCCACTGACTGAAAACACGGAGTTACCGGCTTACTTCGGAACACGGCACCGGGCAGCTGTGGGACTGAGCGAACTCACCGACGCCATGATCCTCGTGGTCAGCGAAGAGACCGGGCGGATGAGCATTGTGCATCTGGGGCGGGTCGCCGAAGGGCTGACCGCGGTCGCGCTGAAGTACCAGATGCAGAGCATTCTCTCGCCCAGTGCCAATGTGGCGTCACCGGTCGATGCCCGTCCCGAACGTGAGGATGAAGAGCGAGCGGGTAAAGCGCTGCTTGCGGTGTCGGAGGTCCGGGACTAATCCATGAATCTCATGGGACTCAGCGGATTTCGCGACGACTGGCCGACCTGGATCCTGGCGCTCGTTATCGCCATCGGGTTGTACTACTTCGTCAGCCAGACCGAGCCCATCGAAGTCCACTCGCGGGCGGTTGATTTGATCGTCGTCCAGAGCCCGGCAGTCGCGGTGGCTTCCGCCCTTCCGACTGAAGTCAACATGCGGGTCGAAGGACCCAAAGAAGCCATCAAGGCGTATCTCGACTCCGAGCCGAAAGCCGAGCTCATTCTGACGAATGCCACCGAAGGGCCGGGGCAGGAACTCCGGTTCGCCATCCGCCCGGAGCCGACCCTGGGGCAGGTGAAGGTGACCCTGACACCCCAGGTCTTCCTTGTGGACCTGGAGCGACGCACCACCCGGCAGTACCGGCCCCAACTCCGTACCATTGGTGACCTGCGCGAAGGGCTGGTCATGGCGGATGAACTGGAAGGATTGCCGCAGCAGGTCATGGTGTCCGGTCCTGACAAGCGGATGCAGGAACTCGCAGAAGTCGTCTTCCGGGTCGACCTTAGCAAGTTCGAGGGTGTCACGCAGCAAAAAGTGAACTTTCAACCCATCGACGCCGTGGGCGTCAAAGTCCCCTTTCTCCAGATCACGCCAGCGGATGCTGACGTCCGCTTCTTTGTCTCCCGCAAAGAGGAGTCGGTCCGGATTCCGGTGCTGCCCCAGCTTACCGGTGGACCCGCACCAGGCTGGCTGCTCAAGGAGATGCGGGTCGAGCCCAACACCGTGGAAGTCTCCGGCCCCGGCAAGGAACTCGCGCGACTTCAGCGACTCCTCACAGACCCCATCGCGATAGATGGGATCTCCACCGATCAGACCTACACCGCGAAAGTCGCGATCCCCAAGAGCGGCGGTTACAACGTGACTCCAACCACGGTCACGGTCCGGCTCTTACTGGAGCGACTCTCTGGCCGGCGGACGTTCGGTGGGATTCCCATCGCACTCATTGATCAGGCGCAGGGGATGCGCTACTCGATCGCGCCCGCTGAGTTTCAGATTACGGTCCAGGGGGACCTGGATGTTCTGGAAGCGATGCTGGATGGCAGCCTCCGGGCCCAATTAAGGGTGGCGTCATTCCCCGCAGGAGAGCATCAGGTACGGGCGGATGCACTGGTGCTGGCCCTGCCACCGGGGATTGCGATTCTGAATCGTTCCCCGGAGATGCTGCAATTGTCAGTCGTCGCCCAGGGTAATCCCGATTCAGTCCCAGGCACCCCCTGATCTCCCTTCCATAAATGGGCCGTTGTACACTCCCGAACTGGTAGCGTTGCGACGCCGTTCGCCGACGCCAGGAGGGATCGTGCACTACTTCGGAACGGATGGCATACGGGGCGAAGCTGGGACCTGGCTGACGGCGGATCTCGCGCTTCGCATTGGGCAGGCCACCGCGACCGTCCTTGGACAGCCCGGTGATCTCTTCGTCCTGGGGGAAGACCCCCGCCTTTCCAGCGACATGCTCGCCGCTGCTTTTGCCGCCGGCCTCATGGCGGCTGGCTGCGATGTCGAGCCGCTGGGGCGGATCCCGACGCCCGGGGTCGCCTACGTCACCCGGACTCATCAGGCGGTGGCAGGAGCCATGATTTCTGCCTCGCACAATCCTGTGCAGGACAATGGCATCAAGCTCTTTGCCGGTGATGGCTACAAGCTTCGGCTGAGCCAGGAGGCGGCCATCGAGGCGTGTCTCGCAGACCCCGCGACTCTGCGGCAGGCCAATGGCTACACCACCGGACATTTCCGCCGCCGTCAGCATGGCGATGTTGAGTATCGCCAGTACCTCCGCAGCATTCCGGCGATGCCACTAACGGGACTGAAAGTGGTCATCGATTGCGGCTTCGGGTCCGCTGCCACCGCAGCCCCGGAAGTTCTGGAGAGTCTGGGCGCGAATGTCGTCGCGATTAATTGCTCTCCGGACGGTGCCCGCATTAATGTCGACTGCGGCTCGGAGCATCCCGAAGATGTCATGCGAATTGTCACTGGCATCGGTGCGGACCTGGGGATCGCGTATGACGGCGATGCTGATCGCGCGATTCTGGTGGACGAAACCGGCGCTGTGGTCGATGGCGATCACATCCTCTGTATGTGGGCCCTCGAACGTCTGCGCCAGGGACATCTGCCGGGGAACTGCGTGGTCGGCACCATCCTCACCAATCAGGGGCTGGAAGCGGCACTCGCTCCTCGAGGCGCTCGCCTGGAGCGCGTGGATGTCGGCGACAAGTACATTGCCTGGCGGATGCAGGAACTGGGGGCATGTCTCGGCGGAGAACAGTCCGGACACCTCATTTTTGGTGACCATGCCACGACCGGCGATGGCATCCTCACGAGCCTGAAAGTCGCTGAACTCGTGGTGAAGACTGGGCAGCGCCTGTCGGAACTGGCGCATCAAATGGAGCCGTTTCCCCAGGTCGCCCTCAATGTCCCGACCAGGGATCGCAACAGTTGGAAGCACGATGCGACTCTCACTGGCAGTCTGGAAGCCCTCAGCGCGGACCTCCTGCAGGAGGATGGGGGACGTCTGCTGGTGCGTCCTTCGGGGACCCAGCCCCTGATTCGGGTGATGGCCGAGAGCCGGACGCCGGATTGCGCGACCCGCTATGCCGAACAGGCGGCGGCAGCGCTCCGGTCATGGCTGGAGGTGCAGGGCCAACTGGCCTGATTCCGATGCAGGTCATTCGCACCGCCACCATGCGCGAGCTGGACGCCCGAACCATCGGGGAGTACGGGATTCCCTCGCTGGAACTCATGGAGCGGGCGGGTCGGGGTTGTGTCGAGGCAATCCTCCAGCGGTACCCGGACATCGGACGACGGGATGTCCATGTCCTGTGCGGACGAGGCAACAACGGTGGCGATGGCTTTGTCATTGCCCGGTACCTGGCGGCAGAGGGGGTCCGGGTACGGGTCTATGCCACCCATGATCCTGCGGCATGTTCCGAAGACTGCCGCACGAATTGGGAGCGACTCCTGGCCGATGTCCTGGTAGTTCCCCTGGCGCAGAATCGTGAGCTCCCGGACTTCGCCAGCCTCCTGGGTCCCCGGGATCTGGTGATCGATGCCCTGCTGGGTGTCGGTATCCGCAGTCCGCTGGAGTCGCCCTACCGGGAACTGGTGCTCGCGCTGCAGGGGACACCTGCGCAGGTGATCGCCATCGATGTCCCGACCGGAGTGGGGGAGGACAACGGGCAAATCACCGACCCCTGCATCACCGCGCACTGGACGCTGTCCATCGGTTTTCCCAAAGTGGGACTCTATCTGGAACCGGCAGCGGTGCACACCGGCCCCATTGATGTCATTCCCCTGGACTACCCCGCACCGCTGCTGGCGGACTATCCCGCATCGCTCCAGATTCCGGACCCGGCGAGCATCGCAGCTCATCTGGTGGCGCGTCGACCCGATAGTCACAAAGGATCCTATGGACGCCTGCTCATTTTGGGGGGCAGTCGGGGGATGAGTGGCAGTGTCGCCCTGGCCGCAGAAGCGGCGTTCCGGTCGGGGGCCGGTATGGTGGCGGTCGCGACCGCCGTCAGTGCACAGCCGATTGTGGCGGGACATCTCCGGGAAATGATGACCATTGCCCTGCCCGAGACACCAGAAGGCGTGATCAGCCCCCTCGCTCTTCCGACCCTCCTCCCCTGGCTCGACTGGGCTACCACCCTGGCTTTTGGTCCCGGACTCACAACCCAGCCTGCCGCTCGGTCCCTGGTGGGGGCCGTGCTGGATCATTGGGCGGGCCCTCTCGTGCTGGATGCCGATGCCCTGAAGATTGCAGGTCAACACCTGGAGCGCCTGGCGGGTCGCGATGTCCCTGCTATCTGTACACCCCATCTGGCAGAAGCTGCAGCATTGCTGGGCATCGCGCAGGACGCCATCAGCACCCGGCGTCTGGATACCGCGCTGGAAGCGGCAGAGCGGCATCAGATCGTGTTACTCCTCAAGGGCTACCGGACAGTTATCGCGGCACCGACAGGCGAGGCGGTGATCTCGACTGTCGGCAATCCAGGACTCGCCTCTGCCGGCACCGGCGATGTCCTGACCGGCATCATCGGGGGGCTCCTGGCGCAGGGTCTCTCGCCCTTCGAGGCGGCCTGGGTCGGCGCCTGGCTACATGGGAAAGCGGCGGATCAGGCCGCACTCCGCGTGGGGGAGATCAGCCTGATGGCCCGCGATGTCATTCGTGCCCTGCCAGCGACCCTCCTCGCGTTGCCCTAGTAGCTGCCAGGAGCGCAGGTCGTCCTACAATCGCGTATGCGAGTCCTCCACCTCACCCTTGTACTTTTTGCCCTTACCCTCCTTGCCTCAGCGGCGCATCCTACGCTTCCCCCTCCTGATGTCGTCGATGAAGCGCTGGCGCAAGTCGGGATGACCCGGGCCGATCTGGGTTACCGCCCCAAGGGGTACTGGAATCGCTTTCCGGATCCCGACGCCGCGACCTTTAAGCTGCGGGCCTTCGATGATCTCTTCAGCGAGCCGCTGAAGTCCTACGATTACAGTCGCACGATGGCGAATGCTGCCGGCCGGTATCTCGATCCCGCTTTCGGGACTGGACAGGGAGAGCGCCGCGAGGACGCGCTCTACCACCTGGTCTACACCCTTGGGGTGGATCGGTTTGTCGGGGGCTTTCGGAACTACAGCGCAAATCTGAGTCCGGCTCCAGCATCTACGGAGCCACTCCGGGATGCGCTGGGACGAGTCTTTGCCGCCGGCGGACGGCACCTCGATTCCCCCACCTTCGGGCAGCGCTCTCCCTGGCCTGCACCAGCGTCCCCTGATGAAGCTGCGCTCCTGACGGTCCCCACGGACCTACAGCAGATCGTCGCGAACACCATCAGTCACTTGCTGGAGGCCGCTCACTGGCGCGACCTCGCGCTACGAAACTGTGATGGCCGGGATCTCGCACAGGTCTGTGCCATTCGCGACCTGGGGACCACCCAGGGGGATGGGCAGGTGTACTACCCCGCCGTGCAGGATGTTGCTGAACAGATGGACTGGCAGTCGATGGCGTATGCCTGGCTCAAAGTCGCTGCTGCTGCCGGGGAACTGCGACAGGCGGCCGCAACCTGGGTCGCCGCGCATCCGCGGGAAGCGGCGAGGGTGCATCTTGAAGTCCAGACGCCATTTGGTCGCATCCTCATCCTGGGACCTGGTAGCCAGACCATCACGGATGATCCCGTCTTCCTGTTACTCGATCTGGGAGGGGATGACCGCTATCTCACATCAGTCGGTGCGACCGCTTCCCTGCAAATGCCGGTGTCGTTGGCAGTCGACTTAGGCGGAAATGACCATTACGGCGCTGGGGCTCCCCTGGATGTCGCCTATGGCGCGGGCATCCTCGGTTGCGGACTCCTCTGGGATGCCGCCGGGGATGACCAGTATGTCGGACACTTCCTCTCCTTGGGCGCAGGGCAACTGGGATGTGGGCTGCTCTATGACGAGGGGGACGGTCACGATATCCGCACGGCGGAGGCGTCATCGCAGGGAGCAGGGTTCCTCGGACTTGGTTTCTGCATCGATGGCGGCGGAGATGACCAGTACACCTTAAGCGGCGGTGAAGGACAGGGTTTTGGTGGAGTCGGTGGCATCGGTGTCTGCATCGACCGCGCAGGGAACGACCGGTACTATGCCGAGCCTGAAGCGTCGAAAGCGCCCGGACGTGCCGATTACCACTCAGAGTTCGCGATCACTGTGTCGAATGCTCAGGGAGTCGGGGCGGGCCGTCGCGGCGATGGCTCCGACGGACACGCCTGGGCTGGCGGACTCGGGGCTATCCTCGACCTCGCCGGCGATGATCACTACATCTCGGGCAATTGGTCCCTCGGAACCGGGTATTGGTACGGCATCGGCGTCGCCTGGGATGGCAGCGGCAATGATGTCTATGAATCGGTCTATTTCACGCAGGGGTCCGGGGCGCATTTTTGCATCGGTGTGCTGATCGATGAAGGCAAAGGGCAGGATGTTCATCGCCTCAACAGCACCGCCGGCGCAGCACTCGGTTTCGGCTGGGACTTCACCAATGCGCTGTTTGTGGATGGCGGCGGCGATGATGTCTACTCGGCGAAACTCATCAGCTATGGCTGCGCGCAGATCCGGAGCAACGCCTTCTTCCTTGAGCTAGGAGGCAACGATCTCTACGAGTACCAGCCAGGGTTGCTCGGATTCGGCGCTGTCGACTGGCGTGATGACTACGCGGTGCCCCACCCGATGTCGCCCTACATGAGTGAGGCAGCGAGCTTCGGCTTCTTCTGCGACTTTGGTGGCGATGATCGGTATCAGCCGATGGGGGAACTCGGGACCGCCCAGCCCCTGCCGATGCAGAGCCAGCATGAGTGGCTCATCCCATCGGCGGACTCGCCCCGCTTTGGGTGGTCGAACTTCGGGGTCGGCATGGATCGCGAAGGGGGGAGCTGGTGGGATCGGGACCGCTGGTTTGTGCCAGCACCATCAGCAACGCCCTGATTTCGGCACTGGCTGTGAATAGCAGTGGCGTGTCAGCCGAAAAGTCCTGCGCTCACTGTCAGACTGACAGTGCTGGGGAGGCTGGTGCCTGTCAAAATGACAGAGACCGGCACCTGGGGATCTTTCCGCTGGCGATTTTCAGGCATACTTACGGGTGAATCGCGGTTCACCCCCCAGTCGCACCAGATTTTCCGTTCCGGCAGCGACTTCTGACTCGAACTGGCACGGTGACTGTAACTGGTGTATCACACCTGCCCAATGTCGGCAGGGGGCACAGCCCCAACGATGGGCCAAGCCCGGAAGGAGCGAAGAACCATGACCCGACGGATGCTTACGACCCTGGTGACCCTGTGCCTTACGGCCCTTTTCGCGGTCCCCAGCTTCGCTATCACGACACAGGAGATCGCAGACCTGGGCCGGGCCGGTGTCGGCGATGACCTCATCATCACGCTGATTCAGGGAAGCGACACACTGCCGGTCCTCACTCCGCAGCAGGTGATCGAACTGAAGACCGCCGGTGTGAGCGACAACGTCCTGCGCGTGCTCCTCACCCAGCGGGAACAGCGGAATGATGCCTGGGAATATGACCAGGCGGTCCGCCGCTCCATGCTGATGAACTTCCAGTTCCCGGCAGGGTACTTTGACAACACCTACAGCGGCATCCACCGCGGTTTCGGTGGCAGCCTGACCCCTGTCCGCCCCCGCCCGATCGCCGCGCCGTATGGCTACGGCGGGAGCTTCCCCGGCATGGGTGGCGGCCTGATGGGAGATGGCTTCTATCCGGACTATGTCCGCACAGGGCCTGATGGCGGGTCGGAGTTCAACTACAACTTCGGCTCGAATCCCGGAGTCCTCTACGACGAGTTCAAGTTCGACGACCTCTGGACGCTGAACTTCGCACTCTTCGGCGTACCCCCCGCGAATCGCCTCTACTTCCGACAGTAGTCGTATTCCCCAACAACAGACGCGTGTGACCTGCCTTGCAGGTCGCCCGCAGCAGGCGCAGACGGACCCCGGGAGCTCGCTCCCGGGGTCTCCTGGTCGGCGCTACCTCCGCTTCGGAAGCGCCAGTCGTGAGGCACATCACGTCTCACAGGCCAGCAGTGTCCAATCCGTGACAGCACTCACAGCAGCTCCGCCGGTCCTGACGACAATACGGAGTGTCAGGCGCAAGCAGCACAAGCGCACAGCGCCATGACAGGAAGGAGCAACACGATGGCTGCCGACGTCTATAGCATCTGGGTCAGCATGGGGCTCATGGTCTTCTTCTGCGTCTTCGGACAGCTGATGATCGAGGCCCGACCCGTCAAGTGCCCCTGGGAAAAGCAAGAAGCCTCCAGTCCGGCCGAGGGGAACTTCGAGGCGCAGTCCCGACATCAATGGAAGGACTTCCGCCCCGCGTGGGGTGCGGAGGACCTGCATCACGCTGCCCACTAACACTCCAATAGGACGTGAGCAGCCTGGACGGATCCCCCATCCGTCCGCAAGAGGAGCGGAGGCCAATCGGCCTCCGCTTCAGCTTGTTATGGAACCAGAATTGCTGCCGCTGTTATGATGCTCCCATCAGGCGACAGCTGTCCCTGATGCGGGGAACTGACCGGGAGTTACCAGTCCTCATGTCGGATCTTCCAGTACGCCCGGGCTGCCTGGCACCCGGGGAGGTGCTTTAAGCGTGCCCTTTCCGTCACGAATGCGCCCCTTTGCAATCCTGCTGACAGCAGGCTGGCGACTTTTTTGCGTCTGGTGCCTGCTGGTGCTGGTGGCAGCGCCGGCGTTGACCGCCCCCGCAGAAGAGACGACCAAACCCCGGGATGCCCGGGTCCTCGAGTTTTTCCCGCTCTATAAGTACAAAAATGCGCCTCAGGACGCTGTCAACTCGCTCTACGCCACACTCGCGGATCTGGGGATTACCGAGCGGGATGTCACGATCACGGTCCTCGGCATGGCACCTGACAAGCTGGCGGTCCAGGGGCGGGAAGATCAGGTCCAGATCGTCAAACAGCTGCTGCAAAACATTGACCCCGCTCCCAAGCCTCAGCCGCCGAAAGAAAAGGCTGCAGAGTACTTCGAGGAAGTCAAAGTTCAGTACCTGAATCCGGAAGAACTCTGGACCGCGCTGGACCAGGTGATGTTTACCTTCCTCGACTTCAAGCGATTCGATCCGGGCATGGCGAATCTCGTGGTCTACGCTCAGGGAGATGGCTCGGAGTCCCGGCTCACTTTCTACATCCCCAATCCCGGGCAGGTCATGGAACAGTTCGAGCGCCGGGGGCAGGGCTACTCTGGTTACCTCGTGCATCTGCGGGCAACTGATAAAGAGAAAGACCTGATTGCCACCCTCAAGAGCATCCTGAAAAACCTGGACCAGCCGGCAGGTCAGAAGCGGCATGAGGTACTGGAAGTCAACTACCTGGAGATCGGAGCCTGCATCGACGCGCTCAAGGCATCCGGCTTCAATGCTGTCAACATCAGCGGACAGATTGACGCAGCCCTGCTGGGGCAGATCCAGTCGGGGGCCAGCCCCATCATTTACAGCGCGCCAAGCATCGCCCAGTCCACCGCCGATGTTTCCACATCGTTCAGTGGCAGCGGCAGCGGGGTCCAGCGGAGTCAGTTCAAGGTGCTGACCTTCGATAAGCCCGTCGCTGCCTCTGACCTCCATCGCCTGATTGTCTATGGCACCGACGAAGAGATTGCCGGCGTTCGGGCGTTTGTGGACCTGATCGATGTCCCGGCGCGACAGATGATGATCGAAGCGCAGATTGTGGAGATCAATGTCGACAGCCTGACCGATCTCGGTCTCCGTGCGATCTCCGGCGTCGATGATCTGGTGTCTGGCGGGAGTGTCACGAAGTTTCCAGGGGAGGGGAGTGCCACCACCGGCGGCATCGATGCCTCAAGCTTTTTCACATATGACGACGCAGCCCAGCCCGCGGGCTCTTTTCAGGCACAACTCGCCGCCCTGATTCTGCAGGGCAAAGCCTCTATCCGTGCCCGCCCCCGGGTCATGACCGTCGATGGCCGCCAGGCGATCATCTCCATCGTGCGGCAGGTGCCAGTGGCTCAGGAGACCCTGAATCCGAACAATGACCGGTCGACCTTCGACATCTCCTACATCCCGGCTGGTATCACGCTCAACATCAAGCCCCGGGTGGGCGAGAACAACAGCGAAGTCCAGCTGCAGGTCAATGCGGTGGTCTCTAATGTGGAGACCATCAACAACGTTGTGTCGGGTCTCAATCTCACGGCGCCGACCCTGAACACCCGTGAGGTCTCGACCTTCGCCCGGGTCCCGAATCACAAGTCGCTGGTCCTCGGCGGCCTGATTGATACCGAGACCGAAGAGCGGACCTTTAAGACGCCCATCCTCGGGGATCTGCCGCTCATTGGCGGACTCTTCAGGCGGACCCGTCGTAAAGAGGACAAAACCGAGGTGATGATCATCATCACGCCGCACATCATGGAAGAGGCAGGCGGACGGACCCAGCCGGGGGTGTCGGATTACACCATCGATGATCCGCGCAGCCTCCCCAAGGGCTCGGAAGTCTTTCACTCTCTCGACTCCCTCCTCTTCCAGGGGAGCTACATCCTCCGCATCCCCGACATCAAGGGGATCGATCCGGTCAGCAGGACTCCCCTGAGTTTCGACAGCGAAGATCCGCCGCTGGGAGCAATTGACGACCCGGTCTTTCTCACCATCGCCGGTATTGTGCGTGAGCTCAATCTTGCCAAGACTTTGGGCCTCACTGAGATCATTCAGTTCCCCCGGGACTGGCCCGGCCCCCGGACCTCCTTCGAAGCCCGTCGCCTCGCAGAGAGCTTCCTCATCGGCTACATCATTGAGAGCAACCATCTGCGCATCCCGGACCTGCAGCCGGGGCGGGAAATCCTGATCCCCACGTCCTCCCGGCAGGACGATCCCAACACCGGGTTCAGCTCCGAAACTTGGCGTGACCTGAATCTGCTGTCCGTCTCCCGCGGTGGCCTCTATGACACCATTCTCCAGTCCCTGCGGGGTCTGGACTACAGCGAGCAGTTGAAAGAGAACGCGCGGCCATGATGCTCCACGCCATACGACATCCTCGCACTGCGGGTCTCTGGTTGCTGCCACTGGCAGGGCTGCTCTCCAGTTGTGACAAGACCCGCGAAAACACCAATCTCGCCCCGGTGATCCGGAGCCTTACGGCGGTGCCGGCCGGACCAGTCGTTGCTCCTGATACCCAGGTCTCCCTGACCATCGCCTTTGATGACAAAGACGAAAATGACCCCCGCCCGGAGAGCTACAGCTTTACCTGGAGCATCGCGGCCCTGGGAGTGCCCACCCAGCCGCCAGGACTGGCAGCGTCGCTGCTGGTGGACGACGACAACCCGGCGTTCTGGCGCGCACCTGCCGAGGCCGGGGTCTACCGCATCACCGGGCAAATCTGCGACCGCTTCAACGCCTGCTCTGATTCGAGCGTGACCCTCACGGTGGAGCAGCCGAATCGCGCTCCCCGGATTACCGCCACCAGCGTCACCCGCTTTAATCCGGTAGTGAACGAAAGCATTACGCTCCAGGCGACTGCGGTCGATGATGATGGCGACGACCTGACCTGGGACTGGACTGCCACCAAGGGTTCCTTCATCAGCCGGGGTCCAGGGGAGGCTGTCTGGGTTGGTACGGAAACCGGGGCCGCCACGATTACGGTCCGTGTCACTGATCCCGATAACGCTTCTGACTCCGAGAGCTTTGCCATTACGGTCCAGAACCCTTAAGGGAGCGTAACTGTAGAGCAATCTGTAGAGCAGTGAAAACGACAAGGGACCGGTCGTAAGACCGGTCCCTTGTCGTTTGTAGCTCCTGGCTGGTCGATTAGAACCAGCGGAAGAAGATCGTCATGACCTTGTCCGGGATCTGGGGTAGCTTTCGGAAAATGAAGATTTCCCGGTTCTCCGCGATGGGGTTGTACCCCAGGATGACCTCGTTGTTCGCCTTCTGCCAGCGCTGGAAATCGGGGTTGGACGCGACCGCGCTCGTGTTCAGCAGGAGGAGCGCCGGGGTCCCGACCCGGTTGCCAGCGCGGTCGATGAAGTCCGCCTTGTAAGGGGAAGCCTTCTTTGCCGTGGCAGGGGCATTCTCATCGCCGGGCACTTTGTAGATGACACAGGCAAACCAGTTGGAGAGCTCGCGGTCATCGAAGTAGTGGACCCAGCCAAAGCAAAGGAATTCGTTATCGCGCGGGATCCGGACATCCCTGGCGGGGTAGAAGACCACGCGCCGGGTAGAGTCGCCAGTGGAGGAGTAGCTGAACCCCTGCGCTTCTGCGAAGTTGATATCGCAGAAGAACTCACCGACTTCCGGAATGCTGACGGTGTCATAAATGCCATCCGCATTGGTGTCGCGGAAGGCATCAAAGGGCTGCCGTCGCGCCCGACTCCGTGCGATCACTTCCTTGACCGCGGCCTCATCGGTGCTCGCGACCTGGAACTGGCGTCGACCGCCGCCTTCCTGCCCCTGTGACCACACAGGGTTGGGGAGCAGAGCGAGACACAGGAGCAGGGCCAGGGCCCACGAACTCACGCTGCGAACGCGCGTCAAGGTTGCCTCCAGAGGCGAAAGTTTCGCTTTAAGGGATTCTAGCACAGGGCTGGCCAGAGCCAGCCTCGGCAGCCTCCAAGGGGAAAATCCCCCAGGCAGGGAAGTGCCGCCAAAAACAAGAGCCGTCTGGCGAACACCAGACGGCTCTCTCTGCAGTAGTGAGGACCGGGCTTTACTCGGTCTCAGCGCCGAAGTTGTAGGTGACCGTGATGGTCAGGACGTTTGGGTCGGAGAAGATGTACCGGCCCTCGATCGCCCAGTCCTGGTCGATGTCGTAGCCCAGCATGACGTTGAAGCCGCTGTCGTTGTCGCTGCCGCCATCGCCGGTGTCGCCGCCATCGCCATCAAAGCCGATGTAGCTGTAGCCGATCCCGGCGTAGGCACCGGTGGCCGGATCGTTCAGGTCGCGGTCGAAGTTGAAGATGTAGTTGCCGCTGAGGATCCAGGCATCGGAATCCCCAAAGATGTAGTTGAACTCGACTTCCCAGGATTCGCCACGGTACTGGACCAGGGCCAGGAAATCACCTTCGCCCTCTTCAGGCTCAGCATAGCCGAGGCCCACGCCGAAACCGCCATTGACGATTTCGCCAGTGCCTTGCGCCATCGCGGCCGAGGGGAACAGGAATGCGCCGGCACAAAGGGCGGCGAGAGTCAAAGGCAGATGCTTCCGCATGCGGACCTCCTCTGAGTGGTTGACTGGCCGGGCATTATATCCTGTTCTGTGTCTCACGCCTATGCCCCTCCCCTCACTTCCCGACCCACCGCTGCATCTGGTGCTCATCACTCCCGAAATCCCGCCCAACACCGGGAACGTCGCCCGCACCTGCGCGGTCACCGGCTGTCGACTCCACCTGGTGGAACCGCTCGGGTTTACGCTGACAGATCGGGAGCTGCGACGCGCCGGACTTGACTACTGGGACTCGCTGGGGGTGCAGGTCTGGCCCGCCCTGGAGGCTTACCTCACCGGCACCGCAGAGGCGCGACGCTGGTACTGTTCCACGAAGGGAAGTCTGAGGCACGATGAAGCCCCGTACGCCTGGGGCGACCATCTCGTCTTTGGACCCGAAACCAAGGGGCTGCCTGCCGACCTGCTGGCGACTGCGCCAGACTCCGTTATCCGGATCCCCATGCGGCCCGATCAGCGGAGCCTGAATCTTTCCAACGCCGTCGCGGTCGTGACCTATGCCGCCCTCCAGCAGCTTGATTTTCCCGGGATGACCTGACTCCGCTCTGTTATAGTTTGGAAGCTCCCGCACTTCGACCAGCCCGCAGGGTAAGGAGGAATCGGCTATGCACACAGTCGCTATCGTGGTGGCCGCCGGCATTGGACGCCGGATGGGTCGCCGAGAGCCCAAAGCGCTGATTCCCATTGGTGATCGACCGCTCCTCTACTACAGTGTCAAAGCCTTCAGTCTCGCTCCCAGCATTGACCGCATCGTGCTCACTGCACCTCCCGGATTCAACAAGCGATTCGAACAGTTCGTTGCTGACCACGATCTCCACAAAGTGACCGCTGTCGTGCAGGGGGGCGATACCCGCCAGGCTTCTGTCTTTCAGGCGCTCGAAGAGTGTCCGGAAGAGACCACCCACGTGCTGATCCACGATGGGGCCCGACCGTACCTCACGGTCAGCAAGATCGAAGAGCTCATCACGCATCTGCGTGGGGGCGAGGAGGGGGTCGCGCTGGCGAATCCGGCGCGGTACACCCTGCGACGTCGGCTGCCGGAAGATTTCGCTGGCGAGCTCGTGGACCGGGATGAACTGATGGTGGTCCAGACACCCCAGGCGTTTGATTACGCCAAAATCCTCACGGCCCATGAACAGGCGCATCTGAAGGGACTGGAACTTCCGGATGACACCACCGTAGCGACCGCCAACGGGATGCAGGTGAAGCTCATCAACGGGCACGACCTCAACTTCAAGGTGACCTACGCCTTTGACACCGAGATCGCCGAAGCGCTGTTGCCGGTCTGGCAGCGGACCATCGAGGCCGAAAAGCCGGTCAGCGTGTAGCCCCGCCACTTCGCGACTTCCAGCTGTAGCCGCTCCCCCTCCTGGCTATTTTGGTCAGACCTGAGGCCGGAGCGGCTTCGGCATTTCATGAGCAGCTCACAGCGCCCCTTGTGATTCCTGCCCCCCTCACGCACCATGAGTCCCCTATGCGCATCGGGCTCGGCATCGACCTCCATCGCCTGATTCACGACCCGTCACGGCCGCTGCTGCTCGGTGGCGTGGAAATTCCCGGCGACCTCGCGCTGGAGGGGCATTCGGATGCGGACGCGCTGCTCCACGCCCTGACCGACGCCATCCTTGGTGCCCTGGGACTCGGCGACATCGGCGAGTACTTCCCGAACACAGACCCGCGCTGGAAGAATGCCGACAGTCAGCGCTTCCTGGAACATGCCCTGGTCGCCATGCGGCAGCGGGGCTACGTCGTGTGCAACATCGATGCCTGCATCGTGGCGGAAGCGCCGAAGCTGATGCCGTACCGCAGCGCGATTCGTGCCCGCCTGGCAGACCTGCTCCAGGTGGAGCCCGAAGCGGTCGGTCTGAAGGCCACTACCGCCGAGCAACTGGGGTCGCTGGGGCGGGGAGAGGGGCTCTGCGCACAGGTCGTCGTCCTGCTCGAACAGGAAGAGAAGCCAGTCCCGCCCGCGTTGAAAACCGCCGCCGATGCCACAGAGGCGCGTAAGAAAACGGCCGCGAAAAAGAGCAGCGCGTCCAAAACCGCGATCCCGGAAGCGACCATCAATCCTGCCAGCGTCATGGGGAAGGTCATTCAGGTCTGGGCCGATGGCGCGAGTCGCGGCAATCCTGGACCTGCCTCCATAGGCGTGATCCTGAAGACCCCAGAAGGTGGCGTCATCCACACCGCATCACAGCGAGTCGGGGAAGTGACGAACAATGTCGCGGAGTACCGGGCGCTGATTTACGCTCTCCAGATCGGCAGCGCCATGATGCCCTCGCGCCTGGAGGTCATGATGGATTCGGAGCTGGTGGTGAAACAGATGAAAGGGGAGTACCGCGTCAAAGACGAGACTCTGCAGGGGCTCTACCGTCAGGCAAAAGTGGCAGAAAGCTCCCTCGATACGGTGACGTATCGGCATGTCCCGCGGGAGCAGAACAAGGAAGCTGATGCCCTGGCCAACCTGGCCCTCGATTCCTGACAGCGAGCTGACTGCTTAGAAGATCGTCACCTTGTACGAGGCTCTGATCGGATTCGACAGCGTCTGAGTCCCCGCGAAGACGTAGATCTCCCCGTTGTGGACTGCCGCCGCATAGCCATAAATGGGGTTCGGCAGAGGCGAGCCGCTGCATGAGGCTGTACTCAGGGTGGTCCACTGACTCCCCGCCGCCGCCGTCGGGTCGAACTGATAGATGGTCGACTGCGCCACCGCACTGTCATTCAGGCCCCCGATGATGTACGCCCGGTTGTTCACGACTTCCACTTCATACAGCCAGCGATGGGCCGGTGCCAGGTCTTTGGCCACCCAGCTCGGATTAGTCGCGGTCAGGTCGTACTCGGCCACCGTCCTGGCATAGCTCTGTGCACCGCCGGCGGTCTCATACTGCCCCGGCAGGACATACATCTTGCTGTTCAGCACTGCGACTCCATGCGCCCACTTGCGATCCGTGAAGGCCGGGATCGCGTTGCCGAAATCATTCTGGTTTGTCCATGTATTGGTCGCAGGGTTGTACACGGTAGTGGTGTTGACGCTGTTGGCGATCGATCCACAGCTGAATTCGTTGTACTCCCGGAATCCCCCTGGCAGCCAGAGGCGGTTGTTCCAGACCGCCCCAGCGGCGCGCCAAAGGCTCGGGTTGAGATTTGACCCGTTCGCAAAAGCGTTAGTTCCCAGATCAAACCAGCTGGTAGGGTTGTAGTGGAAACTGCAGGTCGAGACATAGGTCCCTTCGCCGCCGAGACAATAGATGCGATTGTTCAGCGCCAGCACCTCCAGGCCGGACCGTCCCTCGCCTGCCTGGAAGCCCGTAAAGGTTCCGGGTAGCTGGGTGTAGCTGTTGGTGGCCGGGTCGTACTCCCACATCGCGTTGACTCGCCGGTTCGCTGAAGCCCAGTCTGGACTCCAGCCGCCAGCAATGTAGATCTTTCCGTTCAGGGTGTCGGCGGAATGCTCATACACCCGGATGGGGAAGTCGGCGATAGGGGTCACCGAGTAGCACGTTGGGGTGCCCCCGGTGGCGGTGACCGTCAGCGTCACTTCCGCGCTGTCCTGAGGCAGATTGTCCCGGACCTTGGCGCGTGTGACTGTGGAACCAGCAGCCGAGTAAGTGCGGGTAACGACCGTCCCGATCGTAGCGCCGGTGACTTCAAAACCATTGCCCCCATTACCGTCAAGGTCGTAGTGCCCGGCAGGGTTCGACCAGAGGCCCAGGTCATCGGTGGAATCGACCAGGGTGAACTCCACCGTATCACCCACGCTGATAGCGAGCGGGCCAGGCGCGGGAGTCCAGGCGACATCTCCCTGCTTGCGTGCCTTGTACACCGCTACCGGCGGATTGTTTGGGGCCGGATTCACGGTGAGTGTCAGCGATACGGGGAGCGAAAACTGCAGCGTGGAGTCCTGCACCTTCCCGCGGATGTTCAGACTTCCGGCACTGCTGTAAGAGAGCGTCGCGACATTGCTGATGGCCGGGAGTGTGGTCTCAAAGCCGCCATTGCTCCCGGTGCCAGGATTTCCGTCGAGATCAAAATGTACGGCTGGCGTGGCCCAGGCATTGAGATCATCGGTGGAGTCGGCCAGCGAGAACTCGACGTTTTCGCCCGTGTTCACCACCAGAGGTCCAGGGGCGGGAGTCCAGGTCGGATCCCCGACCCTTCGCGCCTTCAGGCTGGCGACCGGCGGGTCATTCGGCGTCGCAGGATCGACCATCACCTCCACCAGCTGGTAGGTCGTAAAGTCCCGCACGAACGACTGCACACCACCATAGGCGAAGCCTGGCAGCGCCAGGGCTCCGTGATAGGTGTCCACCGCTGCGAGGACGCCGTAGTAAGTGCCGGGGAGCGGATTGTTGACATTCCCAACGCTGAGGGATGTGGTCCAGGGAAGCGACAGCGAACCATCTCCCGACGGGAATGAGGTGACCGTCTTGACCACCGGATCCAGTGCCGGGATGCTCAGGTGTACCGCTTCCAGGGTAGACGTGTGCGGCACATCAGTCCGGTTGAGATAGTCCGGAGCCAGGGCGAAGTTTTGCGGCCCGACCCCCACCAGGCCCGCCTGCCAGTCGCTGATCGCGACCTGGATGCTCTGCACGACCCCGACCGCACCCTGTGTCCAGGCAGGGACCGGGGCAGCTTCCAGCAACACCGCTTCCTTGCGATTAAACGCGGGCAGGAAGTAGACAGGATTCTTTCGGGACCCCGGTTGTCCAGTCGGGATGGCCCGGACTGCTGGCTGGCCATAAGAAACCTCGATCAGCAGCAGTGCTTCGAATTTGTTTCCCCGCACCACCATCGCATCGGTGGAGATTACGACCCGCTGGACATCGTCCGGTGACGCCATGCTCATGCGCCGATTGGCGATCCCAATGCCCTGGACTTCCGGGTCCGGATCGATGTCAGTGAAGAAGTCGAAGTAGGGGTTGATCGTCCCGGCATAATTGCGGGGCGTACCCACCAGCTCCGGGTGCTCCGCCAGCCAGTCGTAGCGACCGGTATAGCCATCAGCGTTGAGGATGAGCCCTCCTTCCACTTCGACAGGCGATGACTGCGTGCCATCGATGCCCCCCAGGACCGGACCGAGTCCCGGATAGCTGGTGACGAGCTGTGGTGTCACCACAATTACCCGGGGATCAAAAACATCCAGATCCTCCCGGGCGTCGGTCGTCCGGAAGGGATGTCGCATCCGGAGGTCCACAAAGAGGTCCCCACCGCTCGTCCGCCCCATCCCCCTGATGCCAAAGCAGTCGGCGCACGGGCTCCCCTGAAAGTACTCCGCGACCTCCAGGGCAAAGAGGTCGCCGATGATCTGCCCTGCCCGCGTTGTCGGGAGCGAGAGCGCCTGAACTCCCGCAGTTAGCCCACCTTCGTGCTCCTCGACCCGCAGGTCGAAGACTCCGAACGGCACCGCCACGCTTGTGTGCTGGTCAAGCTGCAGTGTGGTAGCGGGATCAGCCACCGGGATTACCGGAGGTTGTGATGACTGTTGGCAGGAGCACAGCAGCAGCAGCGCTCCCAGGAGGAGCAGGGCAGAGGTGACAGGAGGTGCAGTCGGTGTCATTTCGACCTCCGGAAGTCAATACTGAACGAGGGGGGAACGGTGAGTATTGTGCCGCAATCACTGGTAAAAATCGACAGACAAACGCTGCTGGATCAGTACAAAAGACCGGACCCCGGTGCAGGCACCAGGGTCCGGAAACGGAAGACTTCGCTCAGGTTCGCGGATTAGGCGATGTCAACAAAGACGACCTGAACGACGATCGGGTGCTGCTCGTTGCCGGAGGTGACCGGAACGGGGACAGCCGCGTTGTTGAGGGTCAGACCCTGCTCAAGGCCAGCAGCAGCGCTGTCCTGCTCGTCGACGAGGCGGACCGCGACGTACGCACCAGCGTCCACACCACCATCAGCGCCATCGGCGTTGGTGATGGTCACGCCAGCATAGGTCACCGGATCTTCGACAGAGCCGGTACCAGTCGGAGTCGCGCTGACCGCAGCCTGAGCACCCAGCTCGCCAGCACCCAGCTCGATGGAGGCGATGCCGGACGCATTCGGGATCTCAGCCAGGCCGGTGCCGACGGTGGTCGCGAAGTCCTGGTCCACCACGGAGATGTCCGCCGTGATGGTGGAAGCCGCAGCCGCGCCGAGGGTGCCGGAGAGGTTGCTGAAGCCGACGCTCTCCAGGTCGACGGCGCCGTGGGGCATCCGGTACGCGAAGAGGGCGGTGTTGTCCTTGGGCAGGCGATTCGCGCGCTTCTCAGCAGCGTTCGCACCACCGCGGGGATCGGTGTAGTTCGCGATGACAACGGCATCAAGGGAGATGGTGTTGCCAGGAGCGATGTTCAGGGTGACGAAGTTGCTCGCGGTCTGGCCCTGGTGCAGGACACCATAACCAGTCACGTTCGGGGTGCCGGTCCAGGCGGAGACGTTGCCCCAGTTTCCGGAGGTCGCGTAGTTACCAGCGGAGTTGCCACCGTTGGAGATCGCAGCGCCACCGGCATTGGCGGTGCGGGAGTTCAGTCCCTCATCCACCAGAGCGCGGAACGGCCACGCGTTGGTGCCGTTGGAAGCGGTGTGGAAGCCGTCGAGCATGCCCGCGGGGTTGTAGTACCCATTCGCGTTCAGGATCGCCTTCGGGTTCAGGGTGATGTTGCCACCACCGATGGAGAAGGTGTAGTCATCGACGTGATTGCTCTGGGTCGGGTCATCAACCGTTGCCGGGGCATCCACGAGGAAAACGACACGGCCGGAGATCCCGAGGTCCGCGCGGTTGCCGGCAGAAGCCGTGCCACCGGGGTTGGACGGGGACGGGAAGGCGTGGGCCACCTGATAGTTGAAGTCGATGGTGTCGTTCACCAGGTCGAGGTTGGTGAACGTGTTGGTGGCGGCCGGAGCCACAACCACACCGAAGTTATCGACGTTCAGGAAGAAGAGGTCGCCGATCGCCGCGCCACCACGGGCGGGGATGGCCTCGACCTTGGCGGTGCCAGCGGCAACGTCGAGGTCGAAGTGGAACGCGCCGGCGATGCTGGTGAGCGCGCCAGAGGGATCCACTTTCAGATCGCTGTCAAAGTTCGACAGCGCAGCGCCAGACGGAGCAACGGCGGAAGAGCCGGAGCAGCCCATCAGAGCGAGAACGGCGGCGCCAACGAGCGCCACGGTGAGAGTTCGCATGAGTTATGCATCCTGTCACGATCGTGATGAGGAAAGAGGAGCGACCCGCCTGGGAATACTGCACCCTGCAGTCGTTCCATGCCTCGTCCCCCCTGCCTCCGACAAGCTGCCGGGGGCATATGCATGCGCCGTGGCTGCAAACACGACGTCGATTGGGGGTACGGACAGAGGCCATTATAGCCACCATTTCCCTTAGATGCACCCGCCAGCCCTTTCTTTGCGCGCCTGAAACATGATTTCCCCCGTCGGGATGCATTTTCTCAGGCTGGTAGATGATCCGGTTCCCGGGGAGCGAATTCCCTCAGTATCCCGTAGTCATGCATCAAAAAACCGCCGCCCGGTTGCCCGGGAGGCGGTTGGTCTTGATCAGGCTTAACCCCTCCGCTGGAGGCAGCGCACTCCAGGGTGGGGGTGAGCGAGGTTCCCTTACGGGATGATGGTCACAAAGTGCGCCCGATAGACCACCGGGTGCTGCTCGTTGCCGGAAGTGACGGGCACGGGGATGGCGGCGTTGTTCAGAGTTAGCCCCTGCTCGAGGCCAGCGCTGGCACTGTCCTGGGCATCCACGACCCGGACCGCGACCCAGGCGCCGTTGTCCACTCCACCAGTGGTCCCGACTGTGTTGGTGATGTCGATGCCTGACTGCGTCAGCACGTCTTCCCATGTTCCCGCGCCGGTGAGGCCCACGGTCACAGCATTCTGTGCTCCCAGTTCCCCAGCAGCCATGGTGATGGAGTCGATGTTCGAGGGGTTCGGGATTTCTGTCAGCCCTGTGCCTACAGTGGCGTTGTGGTCCTGATCGACTGCGATGAAGGTGACAGGCAGGGTTGAACCAGCTGTGGCACCAACCTCCATATTGCCCGCGGGGAGCAGCACTACGGCCTCCAGGTCTGTTGCGCCGTGGGGCATCCGATATGCAAAGAGCGAGGTGTCGCCCTTGGGCAGGCGGTTGGCACGTTTCTGAGTCGCGCTGGTGCCACCACGGGGATCGCTGTAGGTCGCGATCACTACCGCCTTCATACTGAGTGAGGTGCCCGTCTCCAGCTTGAAGGCGATAAAGCCGTTCGCGGTCTGCCCCTGATGCAGGACCCCGTAGCCCGTGGGAGTTGTCCCGGTCCAGGCCGCGACCGTGCTCCAGCTGTTGGTGGCGGCATAGTTGCCGAGAGAGCTGCCTCCATTTGAGATGGGAGACTTGGTCACGGAATCGATACGCGGAGTGCCCATCCATTCCTGTACCAGAGGCATGGCCGGCCAGGCATTCGTGCCATTGGTCGGGGTGTGGAAGCCATCAAGCATGCCTGCCGGGTTGTAGAAGCAATACGCACCAGGAGCCGCCTTGGCGTTCATGGTGATGGTGCTATCGCCAAAATCGAAGGTGTAGTCATCCACATGGTTCGGCTGACTGGGATCATTGACCGTCGCCGGGGCGTCGATCAGGAAGACCACCCGGCCACTGATCCCCAGGTCCGCGCGGTTACCCGCGGAGGCTGTACCACCAGGGTTCGAAGGTGCCGGGAACGCGTGAGCCACCTGATAGTCGAAAAGCACCTCCTCCGTGAGCGGCTGATAGCCAACACCGGTCACCTTCAGTGACACTCCGAAGTTATCCACATTCAGGAAGTAGAGATCACCGATCGCCTGGCCACTCCGATGCACCAGCGGCGTGATATCCGCGGTCTCGGACGCGGCATCGATGTCGAACTGGAAAGCCCCGGCCATGGACGTCATGAGGCCCGAACCGGTATCTACCCGGACGGAGGGAACGAAAGTTGCCGATTCGTGTCCGGGAGTGAGAACCTGGCTGCCGCCGGATCATCCGAAGAGAGGGAGCAGCGCGAGGCAGCCAACGGCTGCGGTAAGCGTTTTCATGTGTCTTGCGCCTTGTGGTTGTGATGAGAAAAACCCGGTTTCTCCGCTTTTGGCAATCGCCTGCCACGACTGAGGCGTGCGAGCCTGCTGATAGCCGCCACACGTCCTGTGCGGCGATCGCTGCTGATAGCCGCCACACGTCCTGTGCGGCGATCGCTGCTGAGGCAGACGCAGCGTCATGGAGAAACGCTTGGGAGCCACAACCATAACACGATGCAGACTTGGAACAGTAACTGTTTTGCAGCCCTAAGCCTGGTCCCAGAAGTACCAGCCTGCAGCGACACCGGGATCGCTACAAAAGCAACAGCCCCCCGGCGAGACCGGGGGGCTGGCGATCACTTGTGGCAACGACGACTAGTTCGTCGCGACAAACGCCGCCTGGTAGATCACCGGCTTCGCCGGATTCGCGACCGGAGCCGGAGTAGTCTGGTCGTTCAGGTAGAGGTAGGCATACGGTGGCCCAGGGGTGATGGTCGCAGAGGCTTCGGGATCCTCGACCCGCACCATGACCCAGACCCCACCATCAACACCGCCGGTCGTGCTGGTCTCGTTGCTGATGCTGATGTTGTAGGTCAGCTTGTCAGCATAGGTCCCCACGCCGGAGTTCGGGGTGTTGGGATCAGCGACCGTGACATTTGCGTTGAGGAGGTCATTGCTGGCCACTTCAATCGCGGTCAGTCCGGCGGTCCCGACCGGGATCTGGTCGAGGTTCGTGCCACCCGCTCCCGGGAAGCCCGCATCCTCGGTCGCGCCAAAGTCATAGTCGACCACGCCGACCACCAGGTCGCCCGGGGTCGCACCCGTCAGGGTCAGACTCTGGATGCCGATGTTCTCCACGTCCTGCGCGCCCCAGGGCATGCGATACGCGAACTTGGAGGGGTCAGAAGAGGGGAGGCGATTGGCGCGCTTCTCTGTGGAAGTCGTGCCACCACGGGGATCGATGTACTTCGCGATCGCGACGAAGTCGAGATCAAAGGAGCCACCTTCAGCCAGATCGGGGTCGAAGGTGATGGAGTTGGACGCGATCTGTCCGTGATGCAGAGCACCATAGCCGGTCCAGCTGGCGTTGTTGCTGCCGATGGTAGCGTTCTGCCAGCCGCCGGCACCGGCGTTGTAGTTGCCGGCCTCGTTGCCGCTGTTGCTGATCGCTGCGCCGCCGGCAGTCGCCTTGCGGGGATCCTGGCTCTCATTCACCAGCACCTTGTACGGCCAGGCGTTGGCACCGTTCTGCGCCGGGAAGTTGGCAAGGTTCACCATGTCCACCGGGTCGTAGTAGCCATCGGCGTCCTTGACCACTTTGGTGTTCGCGACAATCGTCTCGGCACCGAAGGTGAAGGTGTAGTCATCCTGGTTCAGAGCGCTGGCCTCATCATCCACGAGCCCGGAAGGCGCGGGTGTAAGGAAGACCACACGGCCAGTGACCGCCAGGTCGGCACGATTGGCCGCTGTCGCGGGACCCGCCAGGTTCGACGGAGCCGCGAAAGGATGCTGGATCGTGTAACCCACGACCACATTGCCGCCACCATCAAGCCCTACCGTCGTCAGCTCAAACCCACCGCCGAAGGCCGTGAAGAACTGATTGATCGGCAGGTTGTACTGGTCGCCAATGACGCTCGCGGAGCGATCCACCACCGGGACAATCTCGCCGGTCATGGTGGTGACATCCACACGCATCCGGAAGTGGCCGGCGTTGGAAACAACCATGCCCTGCTCAGTGTGAATGGCAAAGCTGTCGTTGGAAGAGGGGAGCGCGGCTGCCGCCGGCTCGGTGGGCGTGGAAGAGGACGAGCAGCCCATGAGAGCCGCAGTCGCCGCACCCACAAGGGACCACCAGCAGAGGGTTCGCATAAGTCGAGCCTCGTGACGAAGGAGTGAGGTGAGAGAGCCGCCTGCGCGGGTACTTCCCGGCAACCACCCGCTGCAAGGGAGTCGTTGCCGCCAGTCCTGACATATGCCATGCACCAGACGTGCGGGAAGCACGCTGCAAGGTCGGTATATGGCTGAAGAGAACTGGTCTGCTGATTATGTCCGGTCCGGGGCTGCAGTGCAAGATTTTTCCGCAGATTACTCAGGAAGACCGCGACCCGCTGGGGAGGCGCGCTACCGGATACAATGCCCCTGGGACAAGCGTCCAGGATGATGCAGCTCGCCAGCGGCCCCGCTGCCAGGAGCTGAGGAAAGTCCGGACACCCTCGGATCGGATGCCACGCGAAACGCTGGTCCGCGCAAGCGGCAGGAGAGTGCCAC
This sequence comes from bacterium, assembly GCA_022072165.1. Taxonomy (NCBI): domain Bacteria; species bacterium. The sequence continues at coordinate 162,103 of JAJVIF010000001.1, forward strand.
AGAAAGCAAACCGCCCCGATTCCGGTCGGGGTAAGGGTGAAAGGGTGCGGTAAGAGCGCACCGGTCGCCGGGTAACTGGCGACGCACGGTAAACCCCATCCGGTGCAAGTCGAAGGGGGACCCAGGGCGGATCCGACCCGTCCCCCAGCAGATGCTGGAGCCAGCGGGCGACCGCTGGTCGAGAGAGATGTCATCCTCCCCGCCCCGAGCGGGTGACAGAATCCGGCTTATCGGGCGCTTGTCTCATTTTTCTCTCAAGTTTAGACTACCAAAGCTGAACCATTAGTGCTTTCGCTAATGGAGTCGGATCAGGCGGGGAACTTAATCAGTTTTGAGGAGAGGCAGTGTCGCTTCATTTCGTCTCCCTCGACCCACACCACGCTATTCCATTTGGTATCATGCTCCGAGTCTTCAGCCCCAGGATCGCGGTCTTTCCAGCGAGCCTGTACAGGGATGGCTAACCATGGCCCGCGCCACTGCTACTCGGACGACCTCCAAAGCGGCGACCGCTAAGGCACCGGCTGCTTCACGTACTGCTGCAAAGCGCGCTGCTCCAGCTTCAAATGGACGGAGCACCAAAGCTGCATCGGCGAGCGCAACCAGGGCTTCGTCGAAGGCCGCTCCGAAGACCGCGCCGAAAGTAGCACAAAAAGCAGTCAGCCCGAAAGCGGCCGCTGCAAAGAAGCCAGCGACCCTTCCAGCAAAGACCTCAAAGGCTCCGGCCACCTCAAAGTCTGCGCCTGCACCGAGAAAAGTGGCATCAGTTCCAGTAAAGAAGACCACTCCCGCAAAGGCTGTGCCCGCGACCAAAAAAGCCGCGCCAGTCACGAAAGCACCAGCCCGTAAAGCCACGATCCCTACAAAGCCAGCGACGAGCGCCCGCGCGGCCGCTGTTAAGCAAGCCCCCGCTCCGGCGGCTAAGGCATCGGCGCGCAAATCGACTCCTCCAGCCGTAGCAAAGAAGCCAGTCCCTTCTAAAGCCGTTCCCGCCGTGAAGAAACCGTCAGCCGCTACGAAGCCGGTCGCAGCAAAAAAGGCTGCTCCAGCGAAGCCTGTGGCGAAAACGACAACCAAGGCAGCCGTGAAAACAGCACCAGCGAAATCGGTGAAGCCAGCTGCTGCGCCCGTCAGGCAGGCCGCCACAAAGACAGCACCGGCGAAGACATCAGCAGTACCGGCAGCGCCGGTCATCAAAACTGCTGCAAAGGCCGCACCGGCGAAAAAGACAGCCGCCCCTGCGCCTCCGGTCAGGAAGCCGCCGATCCGACGTGTGATCGTCGAGCAACCGAAAGAGATTTATCGCCCACCGAAGAATGCCCCCCGGATTCACGGAGTCGCGGATGTCATCTCCGATGGCATGAACCTCCTCTCACGGGCTCGCGTGTTCGGGATGGCCACACAGGTCGACACGACACAGACCAATCTCCCGATTCCGGACCGGACCTTCGAGTTGCGGACCGAGATCTCGAAAAAGCAGATCCTGGCGGAACGGGGACTTGGGCAGCGCCCACCCCTGAAGGAAGTCATGTTTCATGTCCTGCTCTCCGCCCGGGGAGGGCTGAAGGTCAGCGACATCGTGCTGCGCGCCAAAGAAGTCTATGCCCGGCTCCAGCGCGAATGGCCCCAGGTCCAGCAGGACGAGCATCACTATGTCTATGAGCTCCTGAAAAGCGACGACTACTACGGCTTTCAGGAAGTCTGATTCCGGCTATCGGTGCTGAACATCCGGAAGTCCCGCACACTCTCAGGGTTACCAGTGCGTGAGGGGGAGAGGTCGCGCCTCACATTCCTCGCAGATGGCCCGGTCTGTGCCACACGCGGTGTCTATAATCGGACTGTATCCCCGCCCGGTCTTCTGATGAGACTGGACGAGGTGACGTGCCTGAAGGAGGCGGACTGTGACGCGCGCATCGCGGCTCTCGCTGTTCATCCTGGGATCGCTGCTCCTCGCCAGCTGTGGCGGAGTCGCCAGAAATCCATCTGAGCCTAATTTTCCCGGACGCGGCACGCCACAGCAGCCTGGTGCCAATACGGCAGCACAGGGTCAGGCAGGCGCACCGGGACAGCCTCCTTCGGCGGATCAGGACCCGAATCTGCAAGGTGCAAGCACCCCGGAGGATTTCCGGGACCGGGCGCATGTCGCCCTCATCGGCGGTAACCTGGTGACCGGGGCCAATGGCTACGTCAAGCTGGTGGAACTGAAGCCCGATGATCCGGAAGCCGCCTTCGGTCTCGCGGTCACGACCCTCTGGCGCGATGCCGAGCACTTTGCTCCCTTCACCGCCTCTCAGCTTCCCCTCACGTTTTTCAATACACCCCTGATGCTGGTCCCGACCCTCTTTCCGCAGCCCCTGGCGCAGGAAGATGGATATCTCTGGCGACTTCTGGCGCTGAGCGCGGATAGCCAGCCTGGCCTGGACCCCCAAAAAGTGCTGCAGGATTTTCTGGCTGAGGCGGGGATTCAGGCCCCCAAGGGCGACGGACTCCGCCCGCAGCCCGCGCAGATCGATCCCGATGTGCTGCAGCGACTCAAGCAGGGGAATCTTTCCCCCAGCGGGGGCCGTTCTGGTGCGCCAGGGAAAGATGAAAAAACTGGCGGTGAAGCCGGCGACGCGAATCAGTCGCGTGGTGGACGAAGTCGGGGGGGGGATGACGGTGCCCGGACCGGCAACCGGAGTGCCAGCGAACCCGACACACGATCAGGTCAGCAAGCGCTGGAAGAGAAGCGAGGGCTCGGCGATCCCACGAAAGCGGGAGATGATGCACTGGCTGGGACGAACCCCGGTGGCCGTTCCGGATCGAATCCGGCAGCAACCGGCGGGACTGGCGCTGCTTCAGGATCGCCTGCAGCCGTTTTGAGCCAGACGAAGTACGTGAACTTCGAGCGCGACCGGGTGGGGCTCGAACTCCTGCCCAAGATGCGGACCTACCTCACTCAGCGGGCCGCCCTGAGCTTTACCTGGGAAGGTCGCAGCGCCCGGCTCAGCCAACTCCGGGCCAGTGTTGATGGTCTGCTGACGGCCCTGGAGCGCAGCAAGGGGAATGTCAAAGACAACTTCCATGTGGAACTCCCCATCCTGATGGGAACCGTAAACTCGCCGGAAGTCCATCAGATCGCTTTTGAAAAGCCCGACTTCGAGATGCTCCGGCAGCAGCTGCGCCTCATCAAATGGCTCCTCGATTACCGAAGCCAGTACACCACCGCCGGGCAGTGGAATTTCCTCGTCCCCGCCACCGACTCTGACACCGATGGGCTGCTGGCCCCCTCCGAATACTACCCGGCGGCTCCGTTTGGCACCTTGACGGAATCCTCTAAGGAATCACTCAAGGGGATGCGGGCGCAGTTGGGTGAAATCCTGCGCGACTCCGGCGATGCCATGCAGGCCTATCGCGATGCCCGGGTCTATGAGCAAAGCAACAAGAATTATCTCCTGCCCCGTGCGCTCAATCAGAGCCTGGAGCGAGTCCTGCTGGACGAGTACAACCGCTTCCTTGAAGTCTCACTGGCGTTGCCAAAAGACGAGGCGGAGGTGCAGCTCTCCTATGGCCAGGACTCCGGATCACCGATGAGTGTCCGGTATGCCGGGCTCTTCGATGGCACCCTGAGCGATGTCCGAAGCCTGCTCCCCGCATTTGACACCACGCATCGTCAGCTGGCGGCTGCTGAAGGACGTCCCACGACCCTGCTGCCCGGCATCCTCCCGGATGGAACAGCTTTCGGTGTCTGGATCGACCGGCAGATTTCTGTGGATGGCGTCATCGTGAAGTCTGGTGCTCCCCTGGTGAAAGCGGATCTGAAATCCGGAGAAGCCTCCACCCAGACTGCCGAATTGACCGGTCTCTTCAGCCTTCCCAACCTCGCGATCACGCCGCTTCTGGGACGTGAAATCACAGTCTCCGGGGCGGGACTCACCGAGCCGGTCACGCTCCTCGTCCGGGTGCCGAACGTCATCTGGGACGTCTCGATTCCCCTGCAGCATGGCGCTGGCGCGAACGCGCCTCTCTCAGGGGGCATTGTCACTTCGGGCACCGACGCTGGCGTGGTTTCAACGCCTGGTGGCGGGACCGGACTCCTCAGTGGAGCCGCGGGCAAGATCGCAGAAGAAACGAAGGACGCGGCGGAATCAGGGGAAGAGGACGCCGATGCCGCCGAAAAGGAAGAACGGGCGAGAAAAGAAGCCGAAGATGCGGAGGGAGGATCCCGGGGCGACACCAGCACCGACTCATAGCCTGACGATCCTTACCTGGCGATAGCGGCCAGTGACCTGCAGGCCCCGGTCAGTGCGCCGGGGCCGGTTGCCGCAAGCAGGCTAACGTTCGGTCTTTAGCATAGGGGCACTGAATCCTTGACCACTACTCCCTCGCTCATTGACACCCACTGCCACCTCCGGCTCATTGATGGGCCAGAGGCGGTCCCGGACATCGTGTCTCGCGCACGGGAAGCCGGGGTCACGACCATGATCAACGTCGGCTTCGATGACCCCACAAATCGCGCAGTGCTTGATGAAGCCGCCACCCATCCAGGTGTCTTCTGTACGCAGGGCGTCCACCCCCACGAGGCCGCTAAAGCCACGGAGGAAACTTTCGCGTGGATCGCGACCCATGCCGATGACCCGCGGGTCGTTGCGCTGGGGGAGATGGGCCTGGATTACTTCAAGGAGTACTCCGCCATCCCGCGGCAGCATGAAGTGTTCGAGCGCCAGCTGGAGATCGCAAAAACGACCGGACTGCCAGTCGTGATTCATAGTCGCGATGCTGCCGACGATACTTTCGCAATGCTGCAAAAGGCATCCTTGCCGCAGGGCGGCATCATGCACTGCTATGCCTACGATGCTGACTGGGCAAAACGCTTCCTCGATCTGAATTTCGATATCTCCTTCAGCGGGGTCCTCACCTTCAAAAAGGCCGAGGCTCTGCACGTTGCCGCGACCACCCTGCCGCTCGATCGGCTCCATGTCGAAACCGATGCCCCCTGGCTCGCACCGATGCCGCATCGGGGTCACACGAATGAACCCGCCTATGTGGCGCACACCGCAGCCGCCCTGGCCCACTATCGACAACTACCGCTCGCGGAGGTCGCGGCGCAGCTGGCGCTGAACGCCCAGCGACGCTTCCCGCGATTGACGCTACCCGGAGGGGCGAGCTGAGCCGTATGTGGGACAAAGCGCGCTACGTTGCCATCATCGTGATCGCAACCCTCATCGACCAGCTCACCAAAGCGTGGGTCCTCGAGCACCTGCGGGGGAAACCACCGATCGTCATCTGGCAGGACCAGGCTTCAGGGCAGGTCTGGTTCCAGTTGCAGTTCACCTACAACACGGGAGCCGCCTGGGGGATGTTCTCAGGCCACACGGAGTATCTGGCAGCCCTGTCAGCCGTGATGATCCTGGTGATGGGCTGGGTGCTGATTCAGGCGCGTAACGACGAACGACTCCTCTCGGTTGCTCTGTCCCTCATGCTGGGAGGCGCGTTTGGCAATCTCCTCGACCGGGTGCTGCATCAAAAGGTCACCGACTTCCTGCACTGCTACCTGCCCATCGGTCCGTTCGTCGAATGGCTCGCGAACACGACCCACATCCCGGCGCTGCAGGAGTTCTACGCCACACAGATCTACAACGGGGTCTATGACTTCCCGATTTTCAACATCGCCGACTCCGCCGTGGTTGTCGGAACCTGTTTGCTCCTCATTGCTCTGATGCGCCCCGTACCGGATGAACCGCCGGAGCCCAGCCCTGCCGCTGAAATCTCCGACGCGACCCCGGCTGATGCGCCAGTCGCGGAGTCCGACGAAGCTGATGATGCGGATCGCCCCCTGGCAGCCAGCGTCGCTGGACATGACTGAAACACCAGCTCCCGTGAATCTGCTGACGTTTCAGGCGTCGTCTGATGGACGTCTCGATGTTGTGGTGACCGCCTGGCTGCAGGCCCATCCGCTGCCGGACCGGCAATGCAGTCGGAGCCAGATCGCCAGCTTTATCGAGGATGGCCTCGTGATGGTCGGCAAGCGGGTCGTCACGAAGCCCTCTCACAAGGTGCAGGCCCGGACCCACATTCAGGTACAGCTCCCGCCGCCGCCCGCGACCAGACTGGTGCCCGAAGAGCATGACTTCGATCTGCTCTATTGTGATGACCACCTGCTGGTCGTGAACAAGCCCGCTGGCCTGAGGGTCCACCCGACCCCTGAAGACCCCACCGACTCCCTGGTCGCCGGGGTCCTCGGTCGTGATCTCTCACTCGCGCCCGCCGGCGGTGATCTCCGGCCTGGGGTAGTCCACCGGCTGGACAAAACGACCAGTGGTGTCATGGTCCTGGCCCGAACAGATGCCGCCTATCACCAGCTCGTGGTGGCATTTCGTCAGCGGACCCTCACCAAGCAGTACCTCGCCCTGACTGCCGGTCATCTTCCGCAGATGTCAGGCGACATCGATGCCCCCATCGGTCGCGACCCCGCCCATCGGAAGCGATTCGCCGTAGTCGGCGATGGCAAAGCCTCGCGCTCGTCATATCAGGTACTCGAGCGGACCCCGGTCGGTGATCGGGTCGAACTGGCGCTCCATACCGGACGCACTCATCAGTTGCGGGTGCACCTGCGGCATAGCGGCGCTCCGGTGATGGGCGACAAGACCTACGGCGGGGCGGTCCAGTCCGCCCTGATCAGCCGGCTGGCGGGCCGGGCGGAGGGATGGGGTGGCGACACCCTGCAGGCACGTCGTGCCCTCCAGGAAATCGCCGGACTGCTGCAGCCCTATCCTGGCAACTCCCTCCATGCCTGGCGACTGGGATTCGTCCATCCCCTCACTGGCGAGCCCCTCCAGTTCGAAGCGCCCCTTCCCGATGTCCTCGAGCGGATCCTGAACGCCATGCGCTCCAGCACCAGTCGCTAGCCCTTGCCGCCAGCGCGCCGGTAGTCGTGGGACAATGAACACGGCATGTCCCTCCTTCTCGAAATCGAATGTGAAGGCCCCCGCCCGTTAGCCTGCCTGACGCATTTCCTGCTGGTAGCCCAGGTCCTGCGCGAGCAGGGTGCTCTGGCAGAGGACCTCGCATGGAATCTGGTGCGTCCCGTCCCCCGACATCCCGACTGGGGGAACCACTGTCGTCTGGTGCTCGCCCATGGCGGCAACCTGATTCCGGGGATCTCAGCGCCGGGACTGCTGCGCTTGCTCGAAGCTGCCTACGCTGAGCGCTTTCCTGACTACCGTGTCCAACTGCATCCCGTGTTTGATCCCACATTGGTCTTCCCGACCCTGGCACGACCCGAGCGGCAGCGTCAGCCCCTGCCTCCCGGAGCGCTGCATCAGCTCCTCAATCCACAGGAGGGCTAGGACGCGCCCAGCAGTGGCGAGTGTGCTGTAATCCCCCCATGCCCTGCGCGGTCACCATCGATGCTGTCTGCCCGACCACCGGTGCCCGGGCCACCACCATCACGACACCCCGAGGGGCCCTGCAGACCCCCTGCTTTATGCCGGTCGGCACCTACGGTGCGGTGAAGGCCATCGCCGGACCGACCCTGGCAAAGTTTGGGTACCCGGTGCTGCTGGCTAATGCCCTCCACCTCTACCTGCGACCTGGGCTGGAAGTCATCCATGCGGTCGGAGGACTCCATCGGTTTATGGGCTGGGATCGCCACCTGCTCACCGACTCCGGCGGGTACCAGCTTTTTTCTCTGCGTGAGTTCATTACGCTGCATGAGGACGGGGTTCACTTTCGGGCACCGGTCGATGGGAGCCGTCACAACCTGACACCCGGACTGATCATGGATATCCAGCGGACACTGGGCGCTGACTTCATCATGCCCCTCGATCACTGTCCTCCCTCGACCGCCTCCCGGGCTGAAATCGGACAGGCGATGGAGCGCACCCACCGGTGGCTTGCGGAGCAGGTGACGCTCTTTCAGGAAGGGCAGGCAGGCAGTGATGCCGCGGCCGGGGAGTTCCTCCCTGGCGCGGAGTCTCCCTGGTCCCTCTTCGGCATCGTGCAGGGGGGAGTTGAACCAGATCTGCGTCGGGAATCCCTGGCGGCGATCGCTGCGAGCGGTGTCGATGCCATCGCCATCGGCGGCCTGGCAGTCGGCGAGAGCCAGCGCGAAATGTTCCGGGTCCTGGAAGCCCTGCAAGAAGACCTGCCAGCCGACAAGCCGCACTACCTGATGGGGGTCGGATTCCCCGATGACCTCCTGGGCGCAGTCGCCCGGGGCATAGACATGTTCGACTGCGTCATCCCGACCCGGGTCGCGCGCAACACCACCGCGCTCACCAGCGAAGGACGCATCAATCTCCGTCATACCAGGCATCGGACCGACACCGGTCCCCTGGATCCCGCCTGCGACTGCGAGACCTGCACCACCACCAGCAGGGCGCTACTCTGCCATCTGGTGAAGCTGAAGCATCTGTCGGCGAGCACGTTACTCACGCACCACAACCTCTACTTCTATCGCCAGATGGTGGTTCGTGCCAGGGAGGCGATTCTGGCGGGCACCTTTCCGGACTTCCTTCGATCGTTCCTCGAACCGGGATGGACCGATGATGCTCTGCGTCGCACCACGGAGCCGCCAGAGGTCGATGCGTAATGGCAGCAGCCCCTTCCGGCGAGACGGTGACCCTGACCGTCCGGGTCAAGCCCGGCAGTCGGCAGGTCCGCGTGTTGCGTGAAGGGGACACTTTGCGGGTGGAAGTCACGGCACGGGCCATCGAGGGGCAGGCGAACGCGGCGGTCATGAAGGCGATCGCGGCGGCGTTCGGGATCCGGCCCTGGCAAGTAGCTCTCGTCGCGGGTGACAAGAGTCGGGCGAAACGCTTCGCACTCGACATCTCCGCAGCCAGGTTTCAGGAACGCTGGGCAGCCCTGGAGGATCATTGATGGTGCGGCGTCGACAACTCCTCTGGCTGATGGCTGCGCTCCCCCTCCTCCTCTCGGGCTGTGGTCCGAAGCCGCCGGAGACCTTCCTGCAGGACTACTTCCAGCTTCTCATCCTGCAGAGTGATCGCGACCAGGCATTGCAGCTGGTGCAGTATCCGGCGGGCATCGACCCGCCTCCGGACCTGCTGGGGGGATTCGCCGCTGAAGAGTCCTGGCTGGGAGCGATGCAGGCCCTGTTTGCAAAGGAGCAGGCACAGGATCCTGTCAGTCGTCATCGCCTCTGGCAGCGCTGGCGCAAGGACAAGTGGGTGCAGTGGCACCGGCAACACACGACCCGTACAACTGCAACTGTGCGAGTCCGGGTCGAGGCCGCCCTCTTCAGCGCGGCTGGAGCGGAGGCGCCGTCGGTGCTGGAACTGAACTATGTCCTGATTCGCCTCAACGACCAGACCTGGCGGCTGAGCAAAGTGGAAATCGCCGACCGGCAACGGGGACAGCCGAGTCGTTAACCAGAGTCTGTGAGCATGAGAAAACCGCCGGGAGTCCCGGCGGTTATGTAAGTTTCCTGAACACCTGAGAAGCCGACTACTTGATCTGGAGCTTCTTCAGCGCTCGCATGGAAATCTTGATCCGCTTCTTGCGGCCGTTCTCCCAGATCGTCACTTCCCGCAGGTTCGGCATGAAACGCCGACGGGTATGGCGATTCGAGTGGCTGACATTGCTGCCGGCCTTGGGTCGCTTTCCGGTGATGGCGCAGACGTTCGACATGGCCTTGGCTCCTGCTCTTGCGCCCATCGGTGCGGGGCGAATCGAGACACAGACGGGTATCCTACCCCAAAATGGCCGGCTCAACAACCCATGAGCAGGCTGTCGGACCCCGTGGCACACTCTTCGGGCACCGTCAGCACACGCCTGCCCCCTGCCGGGAGGAGATTCCGATGCTTCCGACCCTCTACCGCCTGCTGCCAGCTCTGTTAGTCCTGCTGCCACTCCTTAGTGGCTGCGGCGGTCCAGGGCCGAAAGAGACGGTCCGGCAGTTCCATATCGCCGCCCTGACACAGGATGAACAGGCGCTTACGAAGGTGATGGACACCTCCGGCGTCACCTCCCCGGCGGATGATTTCCGTGTGCTCCGGGACCTGCTAATCTTTCTGACCCGTCAGCACCAGCCCACCGAGCAGGCGAATGCCACTAAGCTGGTGGATGCGGCCTGCAACTTCGCCCCCAATGACAAGTACAGCGGTGACGGGCAGGAGTTTTATGCCGTGGCGGATCTCTCCCGGGTCCTGGTGCCCTTTCTGGGAGATGCCTCGCGGGGGGTTATGGGGAAGCCGAAAGACCTCATCAAGTACACCGTCCGGGTGGAAGAGCGCGGCAAGCGCTGGGTGGTCACGAGCATCGCGCTCCCGAATCAGCAGCTTTCCACGATTGGGGAGCGCTACAGCCTGAACATCAACGAACTCGACAAGATTCCTGGTCAGGTCGATGATCCGGCACCCGCCGATGGCTCTTCGACCACTTCCACCAAGTAGCCCCCGCGAAATCAGCGTAACGGGCGCGCTTTGTAGAGCCCCCGACCCACCCGCTCAATACGCTCGTCGTGTCCCAGGATGTGATAGACCTGCGTCCGCATGGTCGCCCCGCCGACACCGGGATAGCGATGGCGCATCACTTCCACGACCGTTTCCGCTCGCTGAATCCCCCCGAGTGAGCGGAGGATCTCCAGCACCAGGTCGGCATTTGAAGGACGCAGTCCCGGTCCGGCTTCCGTGTGGGAACGGACCGGCGCAGTTTTTTGGCCGGTCAGAAACTGCCGAATTTCATGCGCCTCTGCCAGCGCCTGTTGCAGGTCGGCAAGCTCGGCTTCCAGTGCATCGATTTCTTCAGTGAGACCCAGAGCCAGTCGCTCAATGAGGACCTGATGAGTAGCAGTATGTGACTTCCAGGTCGCCTGCGTCAGGGCCTGGCGCAATCGACGCAGAAAAACCCGCGACCGGCCGGGCTGAATCGCGGCGATTGCTTCCGGGGTCATGGTCGTACGGGATGGCGTCACAAGCTGCTTCTTACCGCGGTCCCTGCCACGATGCAAGCAGCGTACGCTACGATCCCATCGTGACCCTGGATGAAGCCGCGCTCCTGACGCACCTGGCCTCCGTGCTTGGTCCGGAGCTGATCCGCCAGCCCCTGCTCAGGACGCCGGTGTTTGGTGATGATGCTGCCATTTGCGACCTCGGTGGTGGGTCACTGGTGATGACTCAGGACCTCCTGGTAGAGGACGTCGATTTTCGTCGCGACTGGGGCAGCCTCCTCGATGTCGGCTATAAGGCCGCGCAGGTCAATCTCAGCGATCTCGCCGCGAAAGGTGCCTCTCCGCGGCTGGCCTTCATCGGGATCGCAGCACCTAAAACGACCGTTGAAGCGGACCTGGACGCGCTCTATCGCGGACTGCGCGAAGCGCTCACTGGCACTGGAGTCCTGGTAGCAGGGGGCGACCTGTCGGCATCCCCGGGTCCCCTGATGATCGACCTGTTCATGATCGGCGAGCTGACCGGACCAGCCTGGCTTCGGAACGCGGCCCGACCTGGCGACGTGCTCTGGATCAGCCGACCAGTCGGCTGGGCGCGTCTGGGACTCCTGGCTCATGAAAGGCTCCTGACTGAAACGGAGCTCCCGGGACTTCCGGAGGCGGTCGAGGCGTTTCGACGTCCTCAAGCGGAACTGACCCTGAGCAAGGCGCTCCGCACTGCCGGATTCCTCGGGGCCTGCATGGATCTCTCCGATGGACTGGTGCGGGACCTCCCCCGGCTCTGTCTGGCCTCAGGGGTCGGGGCGATGATTGATGTGAAGGCGTTGAATCCTGACCCGGTGTACGCCAGTCTCGCCTCATCGATGGGGGAGGACCCGACCTCCAATGCGCTCAATGGAGGCGAAGATTTCGCGCTCCTCGGCGCGTGTCCACCGTCGCAGTTTGAAGCGCTGCTTAGAACCCTTCCGCTCATCCCTATCGGACTCTGCACATCGGACCCCGCATTGCGAATCAGCCGCGATGGCATAGGGCATCCCTGGCCCGCTGGAGGATTCGACCACTTCGCGTCGCCTCAGGGGAGCGCTCCATGACCTCCCCCTGCTTATCGGAAACTCTGGCCGTAACGCATGGCATCACGGAGGAGTCACCCCCGCTGGATCTCGCCGCCTTGCGAATCAAAGCAGCGTCCCTCGCTCCTGAAGTCGTGGGGGGAGGCGTGCTAGCACTTACGGGTCCACTGGGAGCAGGGAAAACGACCGTCGTGCAAGCGCTGGTCCAGTCGCTGGGCTATCAGGGGAGTGTGAAGTCCCCCAGCTTCGTACTGCAGCATCTGTATCAGACACCGGACCTCACCATCGAGCACTGGGATCTCTATCGACTCCTCGACGCCACGCCGGAGCAGGTGCTGACTCTCCTGCGCGACATCGGGCAACAGGGGTCCCTGGTGCTGCTGGAATGGCCCGAGCCCCTCATCTCCTGTGGGTGGGGGAGGGATGTACCTATCTGGCAGCTTTCCGCTCCGGATGAGAGTTCCCGTATCCTGACCCGCTGGGAACCCCGTATATGACCCTCATCCTCTCGCTGGACACCACCACCGCTCAGCCGACACTCACCCTCGGGCGGGTGCGTCGCGGATCGCTGGTCCTCTGGTGGGACTGGGTGGCAGCGGACCGGCACCTTCAGCGGACCTTCTTCCCGGCAGTCCAGCAGGGACTGGCGGCGATGCAGGGGAGCCTCACCGAGGTCCGCACCATCATTGTCGGACTCGGGCCCGGGTCTTTCACTGGCGCGAAACTGGGCCTCGGGTTCGCCCGGACCCTGGCGACTCAGCTTCCTGAAGCGCAACTCTTCGGAGTCCCCTCGTGGTTTGGAGCGTTGCCGGAAGAGCCGCAGCCCGGACAAACTGTTGTCTGGACGGTCCCCTCTACCCGCCAGACGAGCTATCTGGTGGCGGTCGAGTGGGACCCCGAGGAAGGGCTCATCGAGCGACTTCCAGTCACAGATGTCGCGCAATCAGACATTGCAGCCACCCTGGAAGTCTTCGGCGCTGATGGCCTCGTGCTGCAAGAGCCATCGCTGAATCTCCCGATCCCGGAGCCGTCGATCTACCCCAACGGTTGGGAAGTCCGGCCGGTCCCTCCGGCTCATGCCAGCAACCTGCTGGATCTCTACGCGGAAACAGGCGGAGACTGGGAGCCGGATGATCCTGCGACGCTCGTGCCCCTCTATGTGCGGCCCCCGCAGGCGACCCTGGTGCCGCGTCCCCGACATTTCACCCCGTAAGCGCTGTTACACTCCCAGTCGTGGCTATCCAGCTCCCGGAGCCGCCCGCTGCGCCCGCACCTGCTCCTCCGGAGGTGCGGCGCATGCTGGAAGCCGACCTCGGACAGGTCATGGAAATCGAGCGGCTGGTCTATACCGCTCCCTGGACCCGGCAGGTCTTTCAGCAGGACCTCAACACCAATGCCCTCTCGCGCTATGTGGTGGCCGAACAGCAGGACCGGATTGTTGGCTACGCCGGCATCTGGATTTTCGAGCAGGTGGGCCATGTGACGACAGTCGCGGTGCATCCCCAGTGTCAGCGACAGGGGGTGGGGGGACGCCTCCTGGAAGCTATCATGGCGATCGGACGCCGTGAAGGGGTGGTCCGCTTTACGCTGGAAGTCCGGCTCTCCAATAAACCGGCACAGGAGCTCTATCACCGCTACGGCTTTTACGCGGTGGGGGTGCGTCCCCGCTACTACCAGGACAACAAAGAAGATGCCCTGATCATGTGGACGGATCCTGAGATCGACGGATACGACCGCGGATTTACGGGATAACAGGCACCATGCGGGTCCTTGGGATTGAAACCAGCTGCGATGACACGTCTGTCGCCTGTGTCGAGAACGGACATGTCGCGGCCTGCTGCAATGCAGGGCAGGAAGCCTTTCATCAGCAGTATGGCGGAGTCGTCCCTGAAATCGCAGCCCGGGCTCATCTGGAGGCAATCGATCCGCTCCTGGAGATGACATTGACCCAAGCGGGCTGGAGCCTGGGGGACATCGATCTCATTGCTGTCACCCAGGGCCCCGGACTCCTCGGCTCCCTCCTCGTGGGAGTTACTACCGCTAAGTCACTGGCCCTCCTGACCGGGAAGCCACTCATTGGCGTCAATCATCTGCTGGCTCACACGATCGCGCCACAACTGGCGGCCCCCGACGATCCGCTGCCCCTTCCACTGTTGACATTGATCGCATCGGGTGGCCATACCGAACTGGTCCTCTCCCACGAGCCGGGAGCATGGCGCCTGCTGGGAAGCACCCTTGATGATGCCGCCGGTGAACTGCTCGACAAGGTAGGGCGCGAACTCGGGCTGGGATTCCCCGCCGGTCCGGCCATCGATCGACTCGCCGCCACTGGGCAGGCTGATCGCTATGACCTTCCCCGACCGTTGCTGCATTCCGGCGACTACCAGTTTTCGTTCTCTGGCCTCAAAACGGCGGCTCTCCGACAATTCGGACTCATCGGCGGGCCACGCCAGCCCGGCGACCAGCGGCTGATGCCAACTGCTGAATCGCAACTGGGCCATGCAGATCTCGCCGATGCCTGCGCCAGTCTGCAGCGGGCGGTCATGGATGTCCTGGTTGCCAAGACGCTGAAGGCCGCGGAAAGCTACGGTGTCGTCGCCGTAGCGACAGGAGGTGGAGTCGCGGCGAACACGGAGTTGCGGAGCCGCCTGGCCAGCGGATGTGAGGAGCTGGGCTGCTCCTTCCACGCGCCGCCCCTCGCCTGGTGCATGGATAACGGGGCCATGATCGCCCTGGCGGGCCAGCAGGAGTTTGAACGTCGCGGTCCCGATGGGCTCGACCTGGATCCCTTCGCAAGCTGGGACTGGACACCCGCTCCGGCTACAGCACCCCAAGCCACCGCAGAGTAAGGGTCAGGCATCCCAGCGCTGCGGTGTAGTAGACAAAGGGATAGAGATCCCGACCGCGCAACATTTTGATGAGGAAATTGATCGCCCAGATGCCCACAACCAGCGACGTCAGAAAGCCCACCACATACGGCCCCGCCTGGGTGCCCCAGACCATGTCATGGCGGGCATCCCAGGCTTCCTTCGCGAAGGCCAGCAAGATAATGGGAAGCGCGAGAAAAAACGAAAACTTCGCGGCATCGACCCGCCCCAGTCCCACCATCAGTCCCGTGGCGATAGTACTGCCAGACCGGCTGATGCCCGGGAGAATCGCCAGTGTCTGCGCCAGTCCTACCAGCACCGCCCGGCGCCATCCCGTGTGACGGATATTGACCTCCCCACCGGCCCATCGCTGACTCGCCGCCAGGATCAGACTCGTGCAGAGAAAGCCAACACCCGCCATCGTGACATTGGTCGCCAGGGGATCGATCACATCGCTCAGCAGCAGATACAGCACGCCGGTCACGATGGTCGAGCCGAGGACCCAGCCGATGATAGCCCGCGCCTGCTCCGGGGTGTACCAGATGTCACGCATCTCCAGCCCGAATTTCGGAGATTTCACCGGCGCGGGGAGATTCAGAGCAGCAAGGAAGAGATTCGACAGATCTTCACGGTAGGCGACGATCACCGCCACGACGGTTGCAACATGGATAAGCAGGTTGAAGACCATGAGGTCCGCACGATGGGCATCGATCCCCAGCAAATGCTCCGCCAGGACCAGGTGACCTGAGGACGACACCGGCAGAAACTCGGTCGCCCCCTGTAGCGCTCCCAGGAGGATGGCTTCCCAGATGGTCACGGCGCGAGTGTAGCAGTCCCTACTGTTCGTGAATCAGGGTCACGATGCGGGGATTCCGCTGCAACTTCCGCTGGAACAGCTTGCCGAGCTTCCGCTCAATACGACGTCGGATTCTCCCCAGGGGGTCCCCATCCGACTCTTCACCATTCTCCACCGCATCCTTCAGCACCTGGCTGGCTTCTTCGTAGAGCCCTTCAGCATCCCGGGCGAGGAGGAAGCCCACGGAGTCCATCGAGTGTGACAGTAACGCGCCGGTCTCCTGGTCAATGATGATGGAAATCATTACGACTCCCGACTCTGCCAGCGCCCGGCGTTCTTCCAGGAGCCGGGATCCGAATTCTTCCCCCAGGGCCCCATCGATGAGGACCACCCCGCTCATCGGATTGCTGTGCCGGGTCGGGGTCCCCTGCCTGTTGAAGTTCATTAGGTCGCCGATGCCCTGCACCAGGACCCGGTCCTGGGTGTAGCCCATCTTGCGCGACAACTCGGCGAACTCCCGAAAGTGCCGGTGCTCGCCGTGATACGGCATCACGTACTCGGCCTTCACCATGTTCACCAGCATCTTGATTTCGCCCCGATTCGCGTGTCCGGAGACATGGACCCCGGCGTTCGGACCATAGAAGACATTCGCGCCCCGCTCGAAGATGCGGTTGACAGTCCGGGAGATGCCCCCTTCGTTGCCGGGGATCGGATGGGCCGAGATGATGACGACATCGGTGTCCTTAATAGTGAGGAACCGATGCTCCCCATGCGCCATCCGGTGCATCCCGCTGCCCGGTTCCCCCTGGGATCCGGTACTGAGGACAATCAGCTCGTCGTCTTTGTAGTTGTCCAGATCTTCGGCGCGGATCAGCAGCGCCGGATCGACCGGCAAAAAGCCGAGCTCGATGGCGGTCTGGACGTTTTTCACCATGCTCCGCCCGACCACCGCCGTCCGACGCCCAAAGCGGGCACCGATTTCGATCACCTGCTGCAGTCGATGGATATGGGAGGCGAAGCTGGCAACAATGACCCGTCCGCGGGCCTTCTCGATGATGTTCGCGAGGCGTACGCCGACTGTCCGCTCGGAGTCGCACATGCCGGGGCGATAGATGTTCGTGGTGTCGACAATGAAGAGCAGCACGCCCGCGTTGCCATAATCCGCGAACGCATTCAGGTCAGTAATCCGACCATCCATCGGCGTCTGATCCAGCTTGAAGTCTGCTGTGTGCACGACAGTCCCGATCGGAGTTTTAATGGCCGCCCCCACCGCATCGGGAATGGAGTGGGTCACGGCGATGGGATCGATCGTGAAGTAGTTGCCCAGCTGGACCTGCTCCCGCGGATCCACCACATGCCAGGTGACAGGATGGGGAAACTGATGCTCCCGGCACTTGTTCTGGGCAAGGCCGATGGTCAGCGCGGTCCCCCAGATGTCAATGGGTCGGGACAGATGGCGCAGGAAGTAGGGGAGCGCGCCGATGTGGTCCTCATGCCCATGGGTGAGAAAAATCCCCTGTAACTGGTCCGCCCGTTCATAAACATAGCGATAGTCCGGAATCACCACATCGATGCCCGGCATTTCGTCCGTCGGGAAACCCATCCCGACATCCCAGAGAAACAGCTCATCCTCGAACTGGAAACAGAGTGAATTCTTGCCGATCTCCTCAAATCCCCCCATAGGGATGATGGACAGACCTGTGTGGCCTTTTGCCATCGACGACTCCGACCTTTCTGACAGCATGGCTGTCGGTACCAGGGGGGATGCCCCCGGAAGTGGTGATGGCGTTGCTGCCGGTGTCGCAGCCTAGCCAGCAAGCGATTCCCTGGAGGCTTCATTGTATCGAAGTAGGGACCCCGACCTGGGGTCCTTTCGCCGCAGGCGGCGATATACTGAGGCCCTGTCCCTGCAGTACCTCCCTTTCGACCCGCTGCTTTTCTGCGAGCGTGGTCCCACACGCTGCCGTTTCAGGAGACCGCCATGCGCCTGTCCCACTTCGCTATCTCTGCCACAACCCTGGCGCTTTTGAGTTGTCAGGCATCACAGACACCGACATCGGGAAATGCGGGTCAGCAGACTCCGGTGACCGAACTGCAGGGGCCCTTGCCGGCAGTCACCGCGACTGATGACAGCGGCGCTCCAGTCGCCTGGGTCGGCGGCTGGGCTTTCGGGACGCTGGAGTTGTCCGACACCGGCGATCAACTCGAAGCGATCTTCACTCCGGCCCGCATCGCTGCAGCGGGTGGCGACAGTTACCTCGTTGATGTGACCGGCTTCTTCACCCAGTCCCCGTGCCGCGACTGCCTCTCAGTGGATGGCATTCGCCGGGGGAGTGGTTGGGATGGCGTGGAAGTCCGGATCACAGCGCGGCATCCCTTCGCCGCACCGACTGCCCCAACCGCGCGTCGTGACCTCCACGTCTTTGATGTCCTGGGTGTGGTATTGAGCGATGGCGATAGCGGGGAGATTCAGTCGTTCGCCCCTCTGGGGACGTCGGTCCGAACCGCCTCGCCGGTCCGTAATGCTGATGGGCTCACGACGCTTTTGGATGCCGCCCTCGAAACTTGGTTCCCGACCCCCAACGTGGAAGCCCATCCCTATCGGGTCTTCGCGTCGAGCGATCAGGAGGGCTCCTGGGACCCCGGCAGCGCCAATGGCCTCACGGATCTCGTGACCCCTACCGGACGCAATATCTTTCCCATGGGCGGATCGGTCACGATTCCCTATGAAATCGAGCTCCTGCCGGGGGCGACCCGCCGGGTTGGCCTCGCGCTGCTGGCCAACTACGGCCAGTCGGCGGCGAACCGCAGTGCTCGCACGAATCCTATCTACTACCTGCCCGAGTACAACCACAAGCCCGCCTGGAAAGTCTCGACCACGATCAGCAACAACGTCCTGACAGCTGGACAGACGACCTCCACCGCTGAACTGACAGTCGGCGTGCGTGACTGGCAGCAGGGAGCCACCGTTGCTTCGGCCTGGGAATTCGGGACGACCCCGAAAGACCAAGTCCGGCAGGCGAGTACCGTGCAAAGCGTGGCAGTTGCGGTCCCGGGGCTCATGGCATCGCCCCTCACGCAGACGGGTCCGGGGACCGGCACCGGCGTTTTTGAGGAGATGACTTACACCTTCCTGCTGACCAATCTGCTCGGCGCAGCTGGCGGCACCTATCCTGGCCTCGTGACTGTCACAGACAGCCTGACCGACAGCAGGAACAGTGGTCTCGACCGTAATCTCTCCCCGCAAGACCTGGGGCAGTTCACGGCTTATCAGCTCTTTTTCGTAGAGGTTGCGGCAGTCCTGAATGATCCGCCGGTCCTGACCTGCCCCATCACCATTCTTCCCAATCCGCCAATCGTCGGGAACGCCGCGACCCTGTCTGTCGCAGCCGCGAGTGATCCGGATGGTCCGGCACCGCTGGAGTACCTCTGGGACTTTGATCTGCTTGGCAACGCGACCGACTTCAATCCACCGGACCTGATTACGGCGACCCCCACCGCGCCCTTTACGTTCCCCGATGCCACCGCCCGGACCATTGGGGTCCGGGCCCGGGATGGCCTGGGATCCCTGAGCGCAGTCTGCTCCGACACCTTCACTCCAAGTACCGGACTGGCCTGCGCCGATGCGCCGCAGTTCCAGCTGCCCAACACCGGCACCTTCAACCGGGTATACATGCACCACGAACTGAGTGTCTATGGGGGGAACCCCTCGATGGGCTGGCAGCAGCACATTGCGCTGAGCCCGGTCTCACAGGATGTCTATCTCCTGGTGAGCGGGACGGAAGTCGCCCAGAGTTTTGGGGGGAACTACGTCATGCGCTCACCCGATGGTGGCTGCACCTGGGGGGCACCAGTGCTGACCGCGACTCGCAACTGTCCTTGCCCTCCCTACGATGGCTGGAACGCCGGGATCTCGCCCTATCCCTCAACAATCAGCGTCACGGCTGATGGGCATCCGGTCCTGACCTGGATGGAAGGCATCTGCTGGACCCGCTATTCCTACGGCACCAACGCCGGTACGAACAGCACGACCTGGGGCGCCCCGCAGACCGTCTGGGTCGAGGACTGGGGCAGCTACTGGGAATGGACGCACCAAATCCTGGCAGACCCCGTGAATCCCAACCGCATCTCCATCGTCTGGCGTGGTGCGAAGCAGACCTGGGAACCCGCCTCCCTGGGAAGCGACTTAGGCGGCATGGTCCGGCTCGCGTTCACCACGAATGCCGGAGTCGCACCCAGTTGGCAGACCCGGATCATGAGCAATGTGTCGCAGGGAGGAGGCTCCAGTAAATGGCGGACCTACGCCGCACTCGGAAGTGTCACCACTGGCGATCAGGAAGATGTCTTCGCCACCTGGATTGTGAACGGCTCCAGCAATCTCTGGATTGCCAAGTACGAAAGCACGACGGACACCACGAGTGTGCCCATCATCGCTGAGAGCACTCTCGGCGTGATCCTGGATCCCAATATCGTGGTCGATAGCAGCAACAACCCGATCCTGATTTTTGATGGCAATGGAGCAGGGAAGGACATCTACGCGAAGCAGGGGGTCGATGGTTCGCCCCTGACCTTCCCCAGCGCTGCCGTGGTCGTGAACAGCGCGTTCACCGCCGGCGATCAGACCTATGCCCGTGCGGCGCATGACCCCACCACCGGGAGAACTTTCGTGGCGATCCAGGACAACGGCTCAACACTTCCCAGGATGCAACTTGTGACCCTGAACAGCAGCCTGACCGTAACCGAGACTGTCAAGATCAACACCAACGATCCCACAGACTCGCTCTATCGCCATGTGCATCCCCAGATCAGCTGGGAGGGACCTTACGTCTATGTCGCCTGGCAGGATCAGCAGTACACCTACAGTTCTGCGACCCTGACAGAGCAGTTCCGGCCTGCCATGCGGATTCTGACCCGCTAAGTCTGAGTGCCGGAGGCTTGCCGCACTCCACATCTGCTGGCTACAATCGGACACCTGCGACCGCCCCGCCATCGCGCGGGGCCGTCGGGTGTGCTACCCGCTCTGCCAGGAGGCTGCCCCCATGTCCGGACACAGTAAATGGGCCACCATCAAGCGCAAAAAAGGCGCTGCCGATGCCGCCAGGGGCAAGCTCTTCAGTCGGCTGATCCGCGAAATCACGATCGCGGCACGGGAAGGCGGGGGCGATCCCGGAGCCAATGCCCGCCTGCGGGTGGTCGTGGACAAGGCCCGTGCCTCCAATATGCCCAAGGACAATATCGAGAACGCCATCAAGCGGGGGACAGGCGAGCTCGAAGGCATGATCTTTGAGGACCGCACCTACGAAGGGTATGGACCTGGAGGAGTCGCGGTGTTTGTCGAAACCCAGACCGACAACCTCAACCGGACCGTCGCTGAAGTGCGTCATGTCTTTTCCAAGTACGACGGCTCCCTCGGTACCACCGGGTCCGTGGCGTTCATGTTTACCCGGAAGGGGCAGTTCATCATCGCCAAAAGTGCAGTCGCCGAAGACAAGCTGATGGAACTCGCCATTGAAGCAGGAGCAGAAGATGTCATCACCGAGGACCCCGAAAGCTACGAGATCCTCACCGCTCCGGAAGACTACATCGCGGTGCTGAAGGCGCTTGCCGATGCCAACATCCCAATGGAAAGCAACGAGATGACCATGCTGCCGGTCTCGACTGTCAAAGTGACCGGCAAGGATGCCGAACGGGTCCTGAAGATGATGGACGCTTTCGACGAACTCGACGACGTGGTGAACGTCTACGCCAACTTCGACATCGACGAAGAGTAGCCCGTTACGCGGCGTGCCGGACTGCTAGTCTTCGTGGGCCAGCGACATATCGAACCAGATGCTCAGCTCCGTCCCGGTGTAGTAGTGTGTCAGGATCTGCCGGTAGTCCCAGCCCGCCTGGGCATACCCCAGCGCGCCGTGCTGGGACATCCCGACGCCATGCCCCCATCCAGTACCCACGAAGCGAATCTTCGTGCTCGCCGACATCGGCTGCCGGGCATCGGCGCTGGGGGTCGGAGTGAGTTCAATGACAAAGTTCGGTGACTGAAAACGATCCCGGCCATAAAAGCCACGCAGGTAGTTGCGGGGGACTTCCAGCAGTCCCTCGGTATGGACCACCACCACATAGCCGCTGTCTTCGGGATGCGGACCGAATCCGGTAATCGCCCCCAGCTTGTATCCCCCCTTGCTCTCCAGCACCCGTTTGAGTTCTGCGGGTGTGGAGTCCACCACCCACCGTTTGAATCCGGTCTCCCGGCTCGGCACTCCCCGCAGATAGGGATAGGCTGTCTTCGGCCCCTTCATGGCGGTGCCGTTGATAGTCGCCTCGCCCGACTGGGAGTGGTAGTACGCCACGATCGGCTCGGCATCGAAGGTCATGATCAGCCCGGAAGTGGCATCGATCGCACGATTGGTCGATGGGCGTTCCTGCTTCATCCCCTTGTAAACCTGATCGAAGATGTCCGCGCGCAGGTCGTAGAGCCCGTGTGAGCCAGCGTACTGACCCAGCTGACGCACCGCATAGGTCCGGGCCGCGACGGCCTGCGCCTTCAGGGCTTCCGGATGCCAGTTCGATGGCATCTCGCCTGGCACGACGCCGTAGAGGTAGTCATCCAGCCGGCAGCGATTGATCACAAAGAGTTTGCCCTGCCAGCTCCGGAGTTCCAGATCACCGCGCCAGGTCTGGCCGTTGAAGAACACATAGGCTCCGATGCCCTCCGGAAGTAGTCGCAGGGCGGTCGCTGTCCATTTGCCGCAACGGACCTGACTCCCACTGACGCTGCACTCCAGCGTCTGCCCGGCGGCGACTTTCCCCAGCTCCCGTCCGGACTCGGCATCCTGAATCAATCCCGTCCCACCACTGATGGCGACCGCGACACGGGCCTGCCCTTCGCTGAGCCCGACCCGCACCAGAGGCTCCTCCAGGAGCCCCTCTTCTTCGCCATGCGCCAGCGCAGGGGAGAGTGTCAGCATCATCAAACAGATGCTCAACAGTGCCTGGCGGAGCCATAGAGTCAGCGATTGCCGCATGGGGGGGGTCCTTAGGCGAAGATGAGGTGTCTTAATACGATCCAAAGTCGGTAGTCGAAGTTGACCTCCAGCCAGGGCTCGTACAATGGACCCGGACATGTCACCGCAACAGGCAACGGGCCAAATCCTGCTTCTCGGTGGTGCGCTCCTGCTCGCCGTGGGGGCGTGGCTCTATTTCGGGGGAGGCTGGGGACCGCTGGGACGCCTCCCCGGCGATATCCGCATCACCAATGACCGCTGGAGCTTCCATTTCCCCATCGTCACCAGCCTGTTGATCAGCGCCCTGCTGACCCTGTTGATGAATCTTTGGCTGAATTTTCGGGGACGTTAGCGCTGATAGGGCTTCAAACGGGATTAAATCGCCTATACTCCGCGCCACCGGGTCTCAGAAGCCAACCGGCCCGCCTGCAGGCGAGCCGGACTGGAGAAAGATGGTCGGGGAGAGAGGATTTGAACCTCCGACCTCTGCGTCCCGAACGCAGCGCTCTACCGAGCTGAGCCACTCCCCGACGCGCTTTTGAGCCCCTGCGATATACCACACTCCTGCACAGCGGGCAATCAGGCCCGCCCAGACTGGATCAGAACGTGCCCACCCTCCTGCTGGCCTGCTGCGTCCTTCTCGGCCTGCTCATCACCATTCCCGCCAGTGCTACGCCGCTTCAAATCACGCATTTTGACCAGGTCGCAGGCCGGCAAATGATGCTGGCGGGGGTGAACCAGTACCGGCTGGACAACGGGTTACCCCTGTTGCAGGAGGAAACCGAGGTCAGCAAAGTCGCTGAGCGCTACGCCCGGGAGATGGTGAGCCAGAACTTTTTCGCCCATATCGCTCCGGATGGACGTGGCCCACAGGAGCGCCTCGCGGATGCCGGGCTCCCCTGGCCGGTCAGCGAAAACCTCGGCGCGATGCGGAGCTACGGCCTGGGGACCCGGGAGATTGTCGATGGCCTCCTGCGCGCCCTGATTGAGTCCCCGGTCCATCGGGCGAATCTCCTCGACCCCCGGGCGACCCACATCGGCCTCGGGTTCGCCCAGGACAAAGACCTGCAGACCGCGTTTATGGACCTGGACATGGCAGGACATGCAGGAGCCGGGACTGTCCTGGTGGTGCAGGAGTTTGTCCGGAAACCCCTGAAAAGCTGGAGTGGGGGAGTCGCCTCGACGGTCACCCCCCGCCGCTCGACGGTCCAGCTTACCGGCGAGCCCGTGGATCGTTTCGAGTTCGTGGCTGTCGAAGTCCTCGATCGGGCTACCCGACGGCTGGTCCGGTACCAGCATCTGCCGGTTGTGGCGGGGACTTTCGCTGCCCAGTTGCAGTGGTCCGACCCTGGAGAATATGAAGTCCGGGTCCTGGGCCTCCGCGCCGATGCCCTCCTGCAGACCCCGGAACCCCTGGGCGTCTTCCTCTATCGTGTTCCACCCGGAAAGGAACTGAGTCCGGAATTCGCAGGTGCGGTGTTCTAACCAGTGCCCCGTGTGAAAATGATGGTCTGCCCCTCCGTGACGCTGGCTTCTGAGTCCGACCCCTCGTCCCGCGCTGGTCTCACGCCGCTGCTGGAGCAGCAGCTCGCCTTGCCCCTCTCTGGCTGCGGCCCCTGGGAGGTCATGACGCTGGGCCCGGTGGCTGACCCGGATGCCTTGAGGGATCACCTCCACCCCTGGCTGACACAACTCCCTTACGAACGCGACATGCCGCGCCTGCTCCTGGTGCCGGCCGGGATGCTCCCGGAACGACACTTTCCGTGGCCTGTCGCCTTTGCCTGGCCAGCGACACACTCCTGGCAGCCGTTGCTCCAGCCCTGGATTGACCCCGGTTTTGGGGGACTCTGGATCGAGCTGGTCGGCGATCCCGACGCCCTCGCCGCGCAACGCGACCTGATCGCTGATCGCCTGTACCGGGCGCTGGTCATCGACCCGCCCCCGTTGGGAGCCCTGCCCCGGAGCGTCCTCGAGGAACTGGCCGACATGCATCAGCTGTCGCTATCGCGGCTTCGTGCATTGATCCAGGACGCCCGGCCGTTACAGCGGGACCGTGAAGTCGTGCAACTCTGGACCGAAGCCGCCGACGGTGGAACTCGTGCCTGGCTCTCTGTCCATGCTGGCTCCGGCCCCCTCCACTACGCCCTGCTGCCCTCCTATTCGCCGGTCTGGGCGGAGGCGGTGCTGGAACCACGGGAGCTCTGCCAGGCTGACATCGCCCAGTTGCCCAGGACAGTCGGCACTCATCAGGCCGCGCCGTACTTGCGAGCCTGCGCTGCGCTGGGCGCGACTCGTCGGCAATGGCTGCTGGAGCATCTGGCGGAAGTGATCCATCAGGAGGCCTGGGAACTCCAGGTCATCGCGGAGCCAGCCTCACATCAGGCGTGGTGCGGCATCCACGTCTTAGGGGCTCTTAGCTGGCATCGTTGGGGATTGCAGCGTGCAGCCGAGGGGGAACCAACTTTCCTTGCTGGCGGCTTGGGAACTCCTGCGGTGCGCCTCGACTGGGTACCTGGCGCGGTGGCTGCGGTGGGTCCGCTGTTCGGGCTGCCGGTGCATCTCCCCCGATCACTGGACACCCGGGATGCCCTACGGGCCTGCACCGACTGGAGCCTCGTAGCGCAATTCCGCGAGCAGGGGATCTCATTGCGCGCCGGCTCAAAGGGGCTGCTGCGGACCTGGCATCCCTCCAGCTTTGCTGAAGAGCCCCGGTGGGGAGATTGGCTCACCGAGCGGGGACTGGTATCCGCACAGACCACATTGCAACCTGTAGCTGCCATTCTGGGGTGATAGACTCCCGGAACAGCGCCCCCGGGGAGGGGCTCAGGCAGGTAGAAAGGTACAGGGTATGGCTGTCGCTGCTCCTGGCGTCATCATCAAGAACGCCTATCAAATCCGGCACATCCGGACCGCCTGCGAGATGCTCAAGCAGGTCCACGACCACCTGCGCACCATCATTCGACCCGGCGTCTCCACCGGTGAACTGGATGCCATCGCCGAGCGGATGATCCGCAAGATGGGGGGCATCCCAGCGTTTAAGGGGTATCGCGGCGGACGCGGGGTACCTGATTTCCCGGCCACCCTCTGCACTTCCATCAACGAAGAAATCGTACATGGCATCCCGAGCAACGACCGGATCCTCAAAGAAGGCGACATCCTTTCGGTCGATGGCGGCGTGATCTGGAAAGGGTTCTACTCCGACGCCGCTTTTACAGTTCCCATCGGGGAGGTGAGCGAGACCGCGAAACGTCTCATCGAGTGCACCCGCCGGACCTGTCTGGAAGCTATTGAATTCGCCCGCCCTGGCTGCACCACCGGCGATGTCGGACATCGCTGCCAGGAGATTGCCGAGAGCTATGGTTTCGCGCCGGTCCGGCACCTCTACGGTCACGGGGTTGGGATCCGGCTGCACGAGCCGCCGGCGATCATGAACTACGGCGAGGCCGGCAGCGGGGTGGAGTTTGTCCCCGGGATGGTGGTCGCCATCGAGATGATGATCTGTGAACATGGCTACGAACTCGACACCCTGGGGGATGGCTGGACCATCGCGACCGCTGACCGGGGGCTCTCAGCCCATGTGGAAGAGACGGTCCTGATCACGAAGCAGGGGCCGGAGATCCTGACGCACATCAACACGGAGGGCTTTGTGCCGGGGTACTCGGCTTACTTGTCCGCATAAAGGGACCTTCAGTTCTACTCGCTGTCGAAGCCCGGGCCGGCTATTGATTCGACACAGCGTCGATGTAACTGGTGCAAAAAATCCAGAAAAAATCGCCGTTCTACGCATTTGCGAAAGCTTGCGACCCGTACGAGACTCCCTATAATCAGCCTCGAAGTCAATGCGACTTCCCTCGCGTAACCCTCAGTTCACGCGCCTTTGCTCATCACGTCGTAAGACGAAACCTTGGAGAACTCTCCATGCGCAACAATCGGGGTTTTACCCTGCTTGAGCTCCTGGTCGTGGCGTCGATCATCGCAATCATCGCCGCGATCGCTATCCCGCAGCTCCTCAATGCGAGGCGGTCTGCCTGGGAGAACCGCGCCAAGCTGACCCTGCGCGCTCTGGGATCTTCCCAGCTCGCGTATCAGGATCAGAACCTGGACAAGAACTATGGCAACTGGAACGCCATGGTCGCCACCGACTATGTTCAGCAGGGCTACACCCGCACGAACATGATCGACAACTACTCCCTCGCGGTCTTCTACGCGAACCCCTCCACCCAGGTCAACGGCATCACTGCCTCTGACTCCAGCTTCACCATCGTTGCGGTCCCCCGCAACAGCCGGAATCGCCTCCGCACCTTCGCGATCTGCGACGACCAGACCGTCCGCGTCGCGGATACCGGCGACTTCGTCCCGGTCCAGACCGGCGGCAACGGCCCCGGCGCGACCATCTCGGTCACCGGCGACCTCCCCTGCGTGTGGGAGCCCCTTCGCTAATCCTTGCGGATTCGCGTAAAGCTCACGCCCTCGCCCTCCTGGCAACAGGGGGGCGAGTTGTTTTTGGTGAGAGATCTGGGCAACACCACGACCCATATCTGTGTTAGTGATACAATACAGTTACGCCTGCTGGAATCGCTGACCGGAGGTCATCTTCCATGACTCGTTCGCTCTCACTTGGACTGATGCTTTGTGCCATCCTGGGACTTTGCACCGTGGGACAGCAACGTACCAGTGGGCTGGTGCTTGCCCATGCCGAGATTCCGGACCCTGGATACACCAGTCGGGCAGAATCCCAGGCCCTGGCACTCGCCCTGATGATGCACGACTACGGGGAGTTACGGCATGCCACTGGCCCGACGGACCCGACCTTCAATCTGGCCCCCTATTGGCCCCTGGACACCCACGGCAAGTTCTGGCGACAGGGCGAAGACTCCGACATCATCCCTGGGGAGCCGCTGGTCCTGCGACGTCATTCCTGGTTGTACACCTACGTCCTCCCCGATGGGACTACGTTCTCGCCGTGGGAAATCACGCAGTACGCGGGGTTTGTGCCGGCAGGGGAAGAACCGCCGCTGTATAACATTCCGGTCGATGCGTTTCGTGCCCGGACACTCCTCCGTCCAGTGCAGGCCTGGGTAGTCGCACATCCTGGCGCTGCGGTCCCGTCCCTGGATGAGATCTGTCACGGGCTGGGACTGGCGCTGAATCCGTCATACCTGGGGGAAGTGGCAGGGGCGTTTGATCAGATCCGGGTGCTTCAGTTTGCAGAAGACTCCTGGCGTCAGGGCCTCTTTCTGTCGGTTGGCGAACGATCCTGGCTCTGGGAGATCGATCGGCTTCCTGCGATGCAGATGGGGGGGGTGACCCTGAAGCTCACCACCGATGGCGAGGCCATGCGGCGGGCCGCTCAGGGCCGGGAGTCTGAGAGCGCACTGCGGCAGCTGACCACCAGTGCCGCAGCGAACAGGCTGGCCTGGATGGATCGCAAGCACCAGGTGACGCTGGATAGTCGTCGCGAGACCCTGGAAAACCGGGCGAAACTGACCCTGCGGGCGCTCGGCTCCTCCCAGCTGGCCTATCAGGATCAGAACCTCAACCGACACTACGGGTCGTATGCCGCGCTGGTCGCGCATGACTACATCCAGCATGGCTACACCCGCAGGAATCTGATCAATCTCTACTCGCTCGCGGTGTTCTACGCCAGTCCTGCAAGGATGGTGAATGGCCAACTGGGGGAGCCTTCACGCTTCACTATCGTTGCGCTTCCACAAGCACCTGGGCTGGGCTTGCGCACGTTCTCCATCAGTGAGGATCAGACTGTGCGGGTCGCGACCGACTTCAGCCTCAACATTGTCCCGAATCGTGGAAACAACGTCCCGACCGGCGATGACCCCCGTCACTGGGAACCTCTGCGGTGAAAGGAGGATCCTGCACGGGGCAGTTCCAGATCCGGGGAGGGGGCTCCTACAGGCAGAGTGGATTGTCCGTGAAGCTGACCACCGACCGGGGATGGTCATTGTCCAGCAATTAGCTGGCTCAGGGATCGCCCCGCCTCGAGGGGGGTTGATCACAGACTTAGCTTTGGACTACGAGCGCCACATCTCAGGGAGTGATATCTCTGGCTTGACAGGACGCCTGAGTGTGGTATAAGTCAAGAATGACCTACCGACCTACCGACCTACCGACCTACCGACCTACCGACCTACCGACCTTTAAGCACGGATTCAAGGCTTCGCTGCTCGGAGTCATCTATGGAGCCGTGCTAATCGTGAGTTGGTTCGCTATTCCATCTCCTTCCTACGCAACCAAGTGTGTCCCTCGGTATTGGAATGGCAGCATGAGCTCCAGGAGCAGCTATGGCAACTGCTCTGGCTCACACTACGCAGCCGTATCTGGAATCCAGTCGATCAGCATCCCCTACAATGGGAACGTTTCAACCTACCAGGTCCAGTATGCGGTCCACTACTGTGGCTACAGCAGCAACCCCTGTTCCAGTGGGTTTAAAACCTGCTTTGAGGGCTGGGATAACGGGACTACTTCGACACCTGGCTGGCAGTATGACTGCGATGGGGGCTGCTACAAGGTTCATGCCTACACTTGCTTCCCGTCAGGGTGGGATCCTTCTGACAGCAGTGATGCCGAATATGAGTTCGACATCACGCATACAGGAGGTTACTACAATGGAGCGCATGTAACTGCGATTCAAAACACCATCATCGACTTCTGGCAAAATGGCGCTCGCAACGCCAGTAGCCCGGCCACCCCAAACCCGTACTATCAGATTTCCAGCAGTTATCCATGCAATCCAGCAGGGTATGACTGCGGAACCTGTCAGTAATCAGCCCGAACCTTGCCTCGACTCAGTCAACCTGCTACATCCTCTGAAGGAGACAGTCATGAAAAGCCTGCACAAGATCATTCGGGGCTTCGCGGTTTGCCTTTGCATACTGGCTACCGCTGGTTGTGTGAAAGAGCCACCGGGACCTGCCACTACTGAGCGACTTGCCATTGGCGATCGCCACATTGCGACACAACCGGCAACGGGCTATGTTCCTCCCTGCAAGTCTCACTTTGAGTTTGGAGGAGTTGCTGCTTCACACTTGGGCACTGCGATTTTGATCGAAGCTGGGCGGCATACTGGCTCAGCTTCGTCTATCAGCGAGTTAAGCCCAGTCGAACTGTTCCCTGGGGCGTTCGGTGGATTCACACTGGCCACCGCAGGGTGTCCCGACGGACGGAACTTCGTTTTGATCCAGCGAAATCCGCAGTCTGCTCCCGCTCTCACACGCGGAGTGAGCACAGAGCCATGTCAGATCGCTGGGTTTGACGGTTGTTCACCTGTCGTTCCAGGTCGAGCATCCGCTGTCGAAGCTTACTTGGTGGTTGAGTCCGCGGAGTCAGACCCTGCATTGCTCGCCGCAGAGTTGAGCCGAACCGGTCAGGACTTGAATGGCCAGTATCTCGCCGAGCTACGGCATGTGTCACATGGCGCATGGACTCCCGAAGGTCTGGTGCATCGTGCGGTTGCGCCAGCCCAGGTCGGGGACAACATTGGCCTGGGTTACGTAGCGAAGTACCTTTCTGCATTCGCAGCCGATTGGCGTCGGCGTGAGCCAGAAGCCCCCTCGCCTCGTTCCCTGCCGGACTTCATGGCGAAGTTTGGTGCAGGGGGGGAACTGAGAAATCCCCTGACAAACGCGGTTATCCCGGCAGTGTCACTCGATCGGGCCGAGCCGGGGACATACACTGACTTGTCATCCGAGCATGGCCTCTTGCTGCTGCTGCATTACCAGGATGCGGAAGGAGGAGTGAGCAGTGTGCTGACGGGTTGCACGACGGTGACCCCTGACCATGCCGACCCTCCCAGGCTTTTCGAAGTCCAGGAAGGCAAGCTCGTCGAGATCGGTCAGGCTTCAAGCTAATCGCCAGCAGGCAAATTGCAGGAACGAGTAACATAAGCGCTCCGCTCCGGAGCGCTTTTTGAATAAAGGAGTGCTCGCTGACCTGCTTCGTGTAGAGCTACTTCAACAATTCCAGCACCGCGTCGTCGGTCCGGAACTGCGTTGCTGAGGCTCGCAGCGCGGCCTTCAGGGCGGTCGCATTGCTCCGCATCTCCAGCGCGGTCCCGACCAGGTCGCCTGCGCCAGTGCTGGCGCTGACCACATTCCGGGTCGCCACTTCCAGTTCCCGCAAGCCCCGTGTCAGCCGCGACTCCAGGTCAGCCACGGTACGCTGCGCCAGGTCCACCGACTCTGCGAAGGCCGCAATCTGGGGGAGGCGGTACTGCGCGGCATCGAGATTGACCCCCTCGCGGGGTCCGACGGACAACTCCCGGACTGCCAGGGCGGGGAATTCAACCGGTATCCGCTCTTCGGGTCCCACCGCCAGATCGATCCTGCGCCCAAAGAGTGATTCCCCATCGAAGGTCGCGTTCCTAATGGTGCTGTCGATCCGCTCAAGTGCTGCCCGATAACGATCGTCAGCAGCATCCCGGGCCGCTGCTTCGAGGGTGGGCAACTCGGACTGCACCCGCACCAGCGCCTGCGATGCTGTCTGAGTCAGCGAGAGGCCGTACTGCAGCGCTTCCGTAGTCCGCTGGAGGCCCCGCAATCGGCTGGTCAGGCGCGTGGTCTCGGAGAGGGTCGCCGAGTCGGTGGGGGCGGGTCGCCCTGGCGCCGACTGTTCTTCGCTGACTTCAGGTCGGGCGGACTTCAGGTCAGCCAGGCGGGAGCCCAGGGGGGCCGGGGATCCGATGGGTGTCAGTGACATCTGGCAGGTTCCTCCCCTGGCGGCAGCCGACATCAGTCAGCCCACGGCCACACAGACTCCAAATATTATCGACGAATCTGCGAAAAACTGGAGGCCTGGGCTATCCTACAGGTTCGGCGCCCGCCGACTCCCTTATCGCTGAAAGGAACCAACAGACGCTCCATGACTGTGTCCCGTATCACCGTGATTGGCGCTGGCCAGATGGGCAGCGGTATTGCACAGGTCGCGGCCCAGGCGGGCCTCGCGGTCTTCCTCAATGACATCGGCCAGGAGCCCCTGGAACGGGGAATGGGGTCCATTCGCAAAAACCTGGACCGCGATGTCGAGAAGGAGCGCCGGACCCGCGACGAGGCCGATGCCATCCTGGCGCGGATCACGCCAACGACGGTCCGGGAAGCCGGTGTGGACCTGATCATCGAAGCGGTTGTGGAAAATGAGGAAGTCAAGAAACAACTCTTCTTCGAACTCGACCGGATCGCCCCCGAGAGCACGATCTTCGCGTCCAACACTTCCAGCATCCCGATCACCAAGCTCGCAGCCGCCACCAAACGCCCGGACCGGGTCATCGGGATGCACTTTATGAATCCCGTGCCGGTGATGAAGCTGGTGGAGGTCATCCGGGGCTACGACACCTCCGATGCTACCCACGCGACCATCAAGTCGCTGGCTGAAGCGATGGGCAAGACGGTCGCGACCAGCGCTGACTATCCGGGCTTTATCTCGAATCGCCTGCTGATGCCCCTCATCAACGAAGCAGCCTACGCGCTCATGGAAGGAGTCGGGGACAAAGAGAGCATCGACACCGTCATGCGGCTCGGGATGAACCACCCGATGGGTCCCCTGACCCTCGCTGATTTCATCGGTCTGGACACCTGCCTCGCCATCATGGAGATTCTCGTTCATGGGCTTGGCGACCCCAAGTACCGTCCCTGCCCCCTGCTCCGTCAGCTGGTCAATGCCGGGCATCTCGGACGCAAAACCGGGCGGGGCTTCTACGACTACTCCCAGGCAGGCTAACCTCCCATGACCCCCGCAGCCCGACATCCCGACCTCTTACGCGCTGCGGATGCCGCCCTGCTGATTGTCGACATCCAGGGACGGCTGGCGCGGCTTGTCCCGCATCGGGACCAGGTCATCGCCACCACCCTCCGCCTCATCCGGCTGGCGCAGATCTATGGCCTGCCCATTGGACTCACGGAGCAGAATCGCGACAAATTCGGTCACACCGAAGCGCCGATTCTTGCGGCACTGTCTGGCGAAGGTCAGGGCACCGTCGCGGTCAACAAGTTCGAGTTTTCCGCCTGCGCGAGCCCCGACGCCCGGACCGCCGCCATCGATGCCCTCCAGCGTCCGCAGATTGTCCTGGTCGGCATGGAAACGCACATTTGCATCCTGCAGACCGCCCTGGATCTGTTGCACGCCGGCTGGCAGGTCCATGTGGTGACTGATGGGGTCGGCAGCCGGAGCGAGGCCACGCACCAGAACGGCCTGGAGCGCATGGCCCGCGCTGGGTGTGTCCTGACCAACTGGGAGTCGGTCTGCTACGAGGTCGCCTATGCCGCAGGCGATGATCGCTTCCGTCGGGTGCTCAACGAGATCATGAAAGCCGACTTCCCGGTTCCGCCCGTTGCTGAGGCTGCCGGATGAGCAGATCGTCGGTGCCCCTGGACCCGCCCCTCCAGCCCCGGCACTGGCTCCGCGGTCTCCTGGCGCTGGGCATCGCCCTGGGGATCGCGTGGGTCCTGCCGATCAGCGTGCAGCGGATCTGGTTGGGTGTCCCGGTCCTCCCGGCCGGCGACCCCCCGCCGCCGCAGATCGGGAGCACTCTGCGGAGTGTTGCCCCCGGAAGTGTTGCGGCGATCCCGGGGAGCGGCGGCATCATTTTTGCCGGCACCGCCTGGCAGGATGTCGCTCCCTCCACGCAGCAGGATGCCGCAACAGACAGTGCTGACTCTGCTGGCAATGGGAATGACGTGGCAACATCCGATGCCAACGACACGAGCACGCCCGTCAGCAATCTCACACCCCCGGACAGCCGGTCCGCCTGGCTGGTGTCCCAGCTGCCCGCCGGGATTCCTCGGCAGGAATACGCCGGGTGGGTCTGGCTCTCCACGACAGACAAGGGGGAGGTCCTCTCCGCCAAAATCAGTACTTCCAGCGGCCAGCCGGAGGTGGATAAGGTAACCCTGGAGCGACTGAAAAGGCAGCGGCTCGACCCTGCGTTCGAGACGCTGGAGTCGGGGAGTCAGGTCCCGGTCCCCTACGAGGGGCTCTGGTATTTCCGTTGGGTGCAACTGAGTTCCAATACACCCTGATAAACGGGGGCAGGCGTATACTTAATGCCGCGGTGAAGGTCCGGTCATCCCGGATGGCCGCCTGTTCCGGGCAGGAGCATCATCCCAGGAGAGGAGCCGTCGAATTCCCGTGTCTGCCACCCCGCTCACACTCTTCCTGCTGGCGGTGCTGACCCTGGTTCTGCCCCTGGGAGTCCACTGGGTGTTGCGCCGTCGACCTGCCCTGCAGGAGCGGATGCAGGGCGCATTGCAGCGTCAGGGCCCTTCGCAGGAGGACTTCCTGATCGGCTTTCCGCTCTTTATCGTCTTTTGCGGCATTCTCATGGGCTGGATGCTCCTCTTTGTGGGAGTGGTCCGGCAGGGAATGCTCCGCTAATCCGGGCAGTCAGGACGCCACGCTATGCCTCTCGGACCCACCGAACTCATCATCATCCTGGTGATCGTCCTGATCGTCTTTGGAGCAGGCCGACTCCCAGATGTCCTGCGAAGCATGGGCCAGGGGGTCCGGGCATTCAAGGACGAGGTCCGCACCGATGACAAGTCAGCCCCATCCGAGGACTCCGCGCGGACCGAGCGCTAGGGGCTGGTCCGACGGTCGTGCTGGAGCCTGGGGGCCGCCGCCATGCCGTTCAACATTGGTGGTTCTGAACTCCTCCTGATCCTGATCGTGGCGCTGGTGGTCTTTGGGCCGCAACGGCTCCCGGATTTGATGCGCCAGGCGGCCAGAGTCTGGCGGCAACTGCAGCAGTTTTCCAACGAAATGCAGGGGGAGTTCCGTCGCGCCGTGCGGGAACTCGAACTGGAAGAGGGGACGCGTCCGGAGCATCCCCCCGGCTACGACCCCGCGACCCACAGTGTGCCGTATCAGCCACCTGACATCCCCCATCAGTATGTCCCGCCCCCGGCGACTCCTGGGGTGATCGAGCCCCTGGCAGCGGCTGTGACTGATGCCGAGGCCGGGACCATTGCAGCTGTCACGCTGGACTCCGACGACGCGGTCGATCTCCTTGCCACCGGGGAGGGGCGAGTGTGAGCACCTCCGCCACGACCCCGACGACGACCACGATCCCGCCGGGGAGCATGTCACTGCGGGGACATCTCACCGAGCTGCGGAACCGCATCCTGCGGAGCCTGGCCTGGCTGGTGGTGGGAGGGGTCCTGGCGCTGTCGCAGTGGCAACTGCTGTTCGAGTGGCTGCAGGCCCCCTTCATTGCGGCGCAGGCAGCGCTACCGGAAGGGATGGCAGAAATCGTGACTCGTCAGGCGCAAGGGGGGCTGGTCCAGGTCTTTCGTGTCGCGACTGCCGGGGCGGTGGTGCTGGCATCGCCGTTCCTGGTTCTCGAAGCCTGGGGCTTTGTCGCCCCGGGACTTACGCAAGCGGAGCGACGATTCGCCGGATCGATCCTCCCGGCAGTGATGCTCCTCTTTTTTGGGGGCTGTGCGTTCGCGTACTACGTCCTCTTTCCGCCCATGGTGCGGTTCATGCTCGCTTTTAATGCGCAGGTCGTCACGATGCAGGTGATCGACATCGCGGAGTACCTCGCGCTGATCACCAACCTGATGATTGCCCTCGGAGTCGCGTTTCAGATTCCGGTGGTCACTTTCGTCCTGGCCCGCATCGGGCTGATTACGAACCGGACACTCATAGGCTTCCGTCGCCATGCCATCGTGGGAGCAGCCGTGCTGGCAGCGATCATCACGCCGACCCCGGATGCCTTTAACATGACCCTGCTCGCCCTGCCGCTTTATCTCCTCTTCGAGATCTCCGTGCTGGTCGCCTGGCTCGGACAGCAGCGACCGATGCGTACCTGAACGTTCTCTGCTACAGGAGTGTCCACGACTTCATGAGCAAGCCTGCCACCTGGCTCCCTCCAGTCATCGCGGCTTTTGTCGCCGCTTTTGTTGGTGCCGGCATCACGAGTGTCGGGAAATCAAAGCAGCCGCCAGTCGAGAAACTGACCGCCCCGGCCCCGGTGGTTTTGCCAGATGCTGCAAAGGAGTCTGAGGTGCCTGCTATTCCGATCTCGCCGCTGAAGATCAAGGCTGTCGATGTCGTGGGGTACCCCCTGGACCTCCCCGCTCCGCCGCCACCGCTGGCGAATCTCTGGAGCCTCCCACTGGATCCAGGCTTTCTGTACCAGTGTCAGTGGACCGCCCCGGAGGGTGCGACCTTCCAGGCGCAATTCCAGGGGGCCCTCGCCAGTGACCTGCTGATGGAAAGCTTCCCGCCACAATTGGGGAACCCGCGTCCGGAAGTGGATCTCTCCAACCCCTTCGTGGCCTTTCGGGTGGAACCCGACTGGAAGGGCTTTGTCACCCTCTCGCTGAGGGAGTTTGGTCCCGATGGCACCATGCGCCAGAAGCAGTACTACGGCCGAACCACAGCCTTTGACCCAACAAGCGTCGAACTGGTCCCAGGGGAAGTGCTGATTGGACTGCAGCCAGGATTTACGGCGTCAGACCCCGAGATCGCAGCGCTGTTACAGGCCTCCGAACTGACGAAAGTGGGGGAGCTGCTGGATGGGAGTGTGGTTCACGCCCGCTCCACCATCGAGCCGCCCCCGGACTTCCTGGTGCTGCATGGCGCGGTCATCGGGGATGACCGGGTCGCATACGCAGAGCCGAACTTCATTGCACACACGATGGGCACTATGGGTTCGACGGAGTAACCAACCCTCTGGTCCCGGCAGCGAGTGAGCCGGGTACACTCCCTCCCCGTGTCTGCTGTGCTGCACCGTCTCCCTGTCTATCAGGCCCTCGTACGCATCGGCTTCCTGGAGCCGCTCGCGTATCGCCTGTTCCCGTTCATGATGCTGGTGAGTTACCCCATCATTTTGTCGGGGAACTACTTTCTGTACCAGGCGCTCTATGCCTCCCGGGGGGGGAGCCCCATTGCCGGACTGACCATCGATCAGGCGATTACGTACATGCTGGTCGCCTGGACTGTCCGGAGCTTCTACAAAATCCCCATCGCGCGGATTATCGGCGAGCGGGTGAAGTCCGGCGACATCGCCATGGACCTCATGAAGCCGGTGAATCTCTTCGGCTTCTACCTCTGCCAGGGGATTGGACGGGGATTCCATCGGCTGATTTTCATCGCCGTGCCGCTCACCCTCCTGATCCTGCTGACCGGTAAGGTGGAACTGCCCAGTGCCTGGGACCGGTGGGGACTCTTCCTCCTCTCAGCGGTCGGGGGCTTCCTGCTCAATGCGGCACTGAGCTACCTCACCGGACTCCTGGCGTTTCTCTTCGAGTACCACGATGGGTTCGACTGGATGATTGATGTCACCGCGAAGCTCCTCGGGGGACTCATGCTCCCCTTGAGCTTCTTCCCCGATGCAGTCCAGCCACTGCTGAAGGCCTCGCCCTTCGCCGGGCTGTACTACCAGCCCGCGACCATCTTCCTTGGTCAGCAGTCGTCCGCCGAGACCCTTTTTGCCCTCCAGGTGCAGTGGGGCTGGGTGGTGGGGCTCTCGCTACTGGCGCACATGCTGTTGCTCTTTGGGCGACGCAAGCTCCTGGTGCAGGGGGGCTAAACGACGCATGGGAGCGACTCTCACGCTAAAGCGTCATCTGGTCATCGGCTGGCACTATCTCCTGCAGTCGATCAAGACCAAGATGGCCTACCGGGCCAACTTCATTGCTGAGCTCATCGGCACCATCGGCTATGGCGCGGTCAACATCGGGCTCCTCTGGGTGTTGTTCGAGCGGGTCGGTGCCACCCTCACCGGCTGGACCTTCGCGCAGGCTCTGCTTATCTATGGGATGGGTGAATTGACCTTTGCCCTCTTCAGCATGGTCTCGCTCGGCATGGTCTTTTCACTGTCGAGCCATTACATCATCGAAGGGCATCTGGATCGCCCGTTACTGCGTCCGCTGAATGTCTTCTTCCAGCTCTGCCTGGAGCAGGTCAGCATCAACAACTGGACCATCGCGGTGAAGGGGATCGTGATTATCTGGTGGGCTGCCCAACAACCCGGAACCCTCCTGCAGGCCAGCAGCACGGACCCGCTCTGGTGGATCGGGACTGCGCTTGCGGTCCTGGGTGGGGCGGCGATCTACAACGGAATGTTCGTGACCCTGGCGACTGCCTCGTTCTGGCTCAAAGACCGGGTCAGCCTCACCTGGCCACTGTTTGACTTCAACGAATTCAGCCGCTATCCCCTCACCATTTACCCCCCGGCGGTCCGGCTCTTCTTCTCCTGGATCCTGCCCTATGCGTTTGTCGCCTTTTATCCCGCGACCCTGATCATGGGAGCGCAGGACTGGTGGGAGACCGCCCGCTGGTGGCCGGTGGTGGGGATCCTGCTGAACGGCTTTGCCGCCTGGTTATGGTCCATGGGACTGAAGTCGTATGAGTCGAGCGGCAGCTGACGACTTCGGTACACTCCCTCCGCTATGGCTGCCGCTGCGCCTACCGCCCCCTTTCGGCAGAGTCCTCTCCGTTATCTCGGGCTGATCCGGATCGCGATCCTGCACTGGCTCGCCTGGCGGATGTCGAGTCTGATGAAGCTCATCGACTTCCCAGTGGTCATTGGGGTCTACACCTATCTCTTCCGGGCGCTCTATGCCAGCCTCCCACCTGGCCAGCAACTGGTCGGTGGATTGCCCCTCGATGACACCCTGACCTACATCGCCCTGGTCTGGATCATCGAGAGCCTCATCAATAATCGCCTCGACCAGGATATGGGCCACGAAGTGAGGGATGGGCGCATCGCCACGCTCTTGTCTCGACCAGTGGACCCCCAGGCCTACTACTTCTTCCAGACCCTCGGGCATGTGCTCTGGCGGATGCTCATGATCAGCCTGCCGATCGTGATCATCGCCAGTACGCTGTTCCGCCTTCACTGGCCGCCAACACCGGAAGCGGCGATTGCCTTTGTGGTCGCGCTGGCCGGGGCGATGGGGCTGATGTTCCTGCTCAACTTCATGTCCGGACTCATGGCGTTCTTCTTTGAGTGGAACTATGGTCTCGGCTTCTTCAAGGAGGCCAGCCTCCGGGGGCTAGGGGGCCTGCTGATTCCACTGACCATTTTCCCCGAGGCGATACGGGAGTGGCTCCTGCGGCTTCCGTTTGCGCAGATCTACTTTGTGCCGGTCCAGATCTGGCTTGGACGCATCTCCGGTGAGGCCCTCTGGGAGCGGCTGGCCTGGCAATGGGGCTGGGTGCTGGTGCTGCTGCTTTTCAGCCGGGTCCTGCTGGATCAGGCGCAGCGTAAAGTCACGCTGGTAGGAGGCTGACTCATGCGCTGGCTGCTGATCTTTTTCGCCTACTTTGGGCAGTATGTGAAGCGGCAGATGAGCTATCGCTTCAACTTCATCATGCAGGGCGGCGCACTGGTCGGCTGGGGAATCGTCAACCTGAGTCTGATCCATCTCGTGTTCCAGCAGGTGCCATCGATTCAGGGGTGGAGTTACGCTGAGGCGTTGCTTATCTATGGACTCGCCCATGCGGCGTTCGGACTGAGCTTTGTCTTCGGAGCGAATCTCCTCTGGCTGCCGAGTCGCTACATTGTCGAGGGGCATCTCGACCGTGTGCTGATCCGCCCGCTCAATCCCTATCTGCAGATGCTGTTCGAGGAATTCTCCGCCGAGGACCTCCTCTTCACCGTGATGGGCTTCGCAGTCGTGCGTTATGCCCTCGGGTTGCTGGGACGCCCCTTCGATCTGCCGACTTTCGCGTTACTGGTGCTGATGGTGCTGTCGGCCAGCCTCGCCTGGATCGGGATGCTGACGATCGCTGGTTCCTGCAGCTTCTGGTTCAAAGATCGGGGAACGCTCATCTGGCCGCTCATCGAAACGGCGGACCAGGTGGGTCGCTATCCCCTCACCATCTATCCCACCGGGATGCGCTGGATTCTCACCGGGCTCATTCCCATCGGCTTCCTCGGATTTTTTCCGGCACAGGCGTTTTTAGGACGTCCGGAATGGGCCTGGAGCGTCTGGATGACACCGATCATGGGGGTGGGGCTGGCGTTAGCCGGCTATGCCATGTTCCGGCTGGGACTGCGGACCTATGAGTCTGCCGGCTCCTGAGTCTGACTGAGTGGAGTCAGCCCTGGAGCGTCAAATGCTTGTGTCAGCAGCTGCAGACGCTGCCGCTCGAAGTAGTCGAGGAGGCTCTGGACCCCGGGATGCCGATCAAAATCGCTGATCGCCCCAGTTGCCAGGACCTCGCCACCTGGCGAGAGCAATGTCACGCGCAGCACCCGATGCGGTCGGACCCTCCCGGGGCGCTGGCTTAACGACTGCCAGCTGGAGTCGGGGATCGCGAGGAG
The DNA here is from genome assembly GCA_022072165.1 of bacterium. Taxonomy (NCBI): domain Bacteria; species bacterium. The sequence continues at coordinate 202,006 of JAJVIF010000001.1, forward strand.
CCGCAGCAGGAGCGCTTCCTGCCGCTCGGTGCCGGGGGTCCAGTTCAACTGTTCGGTGCCTGAGGCACAGGCGGCCAGATCGAGTCCGGAGCTCCGGCTGCCGTTGACCGCATCGGTATTCATCTGGACAAAGGCGTACGATGCATGTGGAGCCGCCGGACCCTGGTACAGCCTGGCAGTCAGGCGCACCCCGGCCGGGTGGAGCAGCGCCGCCTGCAGCGTTGCGGCTGTCAGTGCTGGAACTTCCGCCTGCTTGCCAAAGAGGGGACCGCTTAAAGAAGCAGTGAGCAACAGTGACAGCGCCATCGCCAGGGGAATCACCAGCGGCGAGACTCCCGTCGGTGCCTGCGGTACCGGCGGATGAAGACGAAGTCGGGGCGGGGTGGCAGTCAGCCCCATCGGGGGCCTCCTTGGACAGCACGGACATCGGACAGGCGACAGGGCGCGCAGTCCGGGATGACATAACGTCGCGTTTTAGGACACAGTTTTGAACTGATTCAGAGCCATTTCATCTTCCAGTACCGTGAAAAATCGACAGAGGCGGGTCGTTTCCAGCAGCCGCTTCACAACAGGGCTCGGATCTGACAAGGCCAGCGCGCCACCGCTCTTCACCATCTTTTGATGAAGATCGATCAATTCTCCCAGTCCGGTGGAGTCCACTTCCCGAACTCCGGACAAATCCACGATGAGCCGTTCGCCGCTCTGAATCTCGAACTGGCGCACGATGTCGGCGCAATTCCAGGACTCAATAGCCCCTTTCACCCGGGCATGGCGGACCGGGCCTTCAACCGACACTTCGATGGTGGTAGGGATGCCCCGGCGGATACTGATCGCGGGCCTCCTTTTCTCTGTTGCCAGACAGCCACTGGATCGCTGTTAACGCTCCGACACAATATCGGGACACAGATGCGATTCTGCGCTTAATCCGTCCAAAATTTGCACAGGAAAAGTCACATCCCTGACATCTCCCGGAGCACAGCCTCTTTGGTACGCTTCCCCCATGAAGCTCTTCATCGACACCGCGCTCCTCCCGGAAATCGAGACCGCCAGCCATTGGGGGATCATCGATGGGGTGACCACCAATCCGACCCTCATCAGCCAGACCGGACGGGACATCCGGGGCGTGATCGCCGACATCCGGGCACTCATCGATGGCGACATTTCCGCTGAGGTCATCAGCACCGATACCGCCGGTATGGTCCGGGAAGCCCGGGAGATCGCGACCTGGGGCGACAACGTGGTGGTGAAAATCCCCCTCACGGAGCAGGGGATCGCGGCAGTGGCGCAGGTCAGCAAAGAAGGGATCCGGACCAACGTCACCCTCTGTTTTAGTACCAATCAGGCTCTCATGGCTGCGAAAGCCGGCGCGACGTATGTCAGTCCCTTCATTGGGCGTCTCGATGAAATCGGCATCGATGGGGTCGAACTCATCCAGCAAATCGTGCATGTCTACAGCACCTATGGCTTCGAGACACAGGTGCTGTCTGCGTCGATTCGGCATCCGCTGCATGTCCAGCAGGTGGCCCTCGCGGGCTCCCATGTCGCCACCTGCCCCTTTAAGGTGCTGCAGCAGATGTTCCACCATCCCCTCACCGACAAGGGGCTCGCGACTTTCCTCGCCGATCACGCCAGGGCACAGCAGGCCACCGCTCCGGTCTAGAACCCCAGTGTCTGCAGCTCCTGTTTGAAGCGATTCACATAGGGAATCGGCGACGGATCGATGCCGTAGCTCTCAGAGAGGGTCAGGCTGAGCCAGCTCCCCATGCTCAGTGTTAAAAGGACTTCCGCCAGCCGGGACTTTCCTTGAGGCTGCCAGGTCACATGCGCCATTCCGAGGGAATCGAGGATGCTCCGCATCACCTGATAGCGCGCCTGATTCGCTGCCAGATAGTGACTGGACTCCAAAAAGACAAACGCGGTCAAATCTTTGAGGGCGGGGGGATGCAGCAGTCCTTCCAGCAGGTGATGATTGACCTCGGGCAGACTCTGCCAGGTCGCCTGGAGTTTCGCGTTCTCGTTGAGCTGATTCGCCAGGATGTGCGCGCTCCCTTCCAGATGCTCACTGCCGACTATCACCAGCCCTTTGCCCGCCAGGGTGGAGGTGAGGTGGGGGAGGGGCGACTCCTCACCCCCGGGATCCAGTCGCTGCAGCGATGACTCAAGTCCCTCTACCAACGCCATCGATGGCTCGCGTGCATCCGACAGGATGCCAGCGTTCCAGAGCAGACCCAGCAATCCGAACAGGGCGTAGCCCAGCGCCATACGGGGTTGGCCGCAGGGATTATGGGTCGGGACAATCCGATACCAGGGAACACCCACGTTAGTGAGCACTTCTCCCAGAGGACCACCCGCGGTGAGGCCGAGGAGCATGGCCTGACGCTCCCGTGCGGTCCTGAGGGCTGCCAGGGTCTCGGCGGTTGAGCCGGAGTAGCTCGACAAAATGACGAGGCTCTCGCCGTTGACCCAGCCAGGGATCAGGTAATCCCGGCTGATGACCAGCGGGACTGGCAGCGTGTCTTCATGCAGTCGTTGCACCACATGCGCCGCCAGCGCCGACCCACCCATGCCGCACAGGAGAATCTGCTTCGCCTTGCCGTAGGACTCCGGGATCGATACTGCAGCTGTTTCTTTCAGAGCCTGCAGGCACTGCGCGGCGAGAGCGCGGATGGAGTCCGCCATGTTGAAAGCATCGAGGGGGGGCTGGTAGCGACTCATGCCCGGAGGGTAGCACTGGGGAAGTGGGGATTATGTCGCCCGCAGGTCCCTGAATCAGCCTGAATGCGACATTATCTGGGTGCAGCGGTATCCGGAGGCAACGCCCTTGGGCATAATCCCTCCGGCGTTCAACATTTCCAGGGGCCGCTGACTCTTACTGCCAGCGACACCACCGGTCCGGGAGCAGCAGACTACCGCATGGAATTCGCCGATCTGGCCGTCCTGACCATCCTGGGAGCCTACTCCCTCATCGGCGTCGGCATCATTGCCGAGAAGTACCGCTATCTGGCGCAGGCTGGGGCGGATCTCAAGGCCCGTCTCGCAGGTGGCGCATCGGCGATCCCCCAGACCCCGGCCCTCGCGAAAGCCTTCGCTGAAGCGTCGGGTGAAAAGGCGGACCCCCGGACCATTGACCGGGAGCTGGCGCTGGTCTCCGACCGGGCCACGGCCGGCATGGTCTTCCTGGCCACCATCGGCAACACCGCTCCCTTTGTCGGACTCTTCGGGACAGTCCTTGGCATCATGCACGCCTTCGGCAAAATCGCATCCACTGGTGAAGCGGGATTTGAGACGGTCGCCGGACCACTCTCCTCGGCCCTCATCGCCACCGCTGCCGGCCTCGGTGTCGCCATCCCGGCGGTGATCTTCTACAACTACTTTGGCCGGCGCATTCAGAGCCTGCTGGTCGAAGCCCGGTATCTGATGGAACGGGAACTGGCGGAGAGGGCCTGACACTTATGGCGTTTGGCGGGGGCACCAGTTCCAATGATGGGCAACTCCCGATTGCGGAGATCAACATTACGCCGCTGACCGATGTCATGCTGGTGCTGCTGATCATCGCAATGGTGATCGCGCCGACCCTCGCCTTTAAAGGCGCGCCCATGAATCTTCCGCAGGTCGACAAGCCACAGCAGTTTGATGAAGCCGACAACCTCGTGCAAATCGCAGCCGATGGCAGCCTCTACTTCAATCAAGAGCCCATCACGCTCGAAGCCCTCGGACCCGCCATGGATGAGCTGGTGACCGCCGCTGACCGGGATACTGTCACGCTCATCATCGCTGCGGACCCCTCGGTGGCCTACCAGCAGGTGCTGAATCTCTGGAACTTCGCCACCGCGCATAAGGTGGAGCGCATTGTCCTCGCCGGGGATGTCGTGGATCAGCACGGACGCTCCCTCCTCACGCCCGCCGATACCCGTGCAGCTCCCGCAGAGACCCCCGCTACTGACGGTGACGGCGCATGACCTCGCCAGCACCGAAGGTTGCCATTCATCCCGGCACCCCCTATGGACTGGCGTTGTTGCCCTACCTGGCGCTCTCGCTCTGTCTGCATGCGGCCATCGCCGGGGGATACGCCTTCGTCACCGGGAAAAGTCGGTCTGGCGACAGCGCGTTTGCCATCAAAACGTTCGGCCGTCCCGCCGCCGTTCCCCAGACCATCGCGGAGCAGCTGGAAGGGCTCGAAGCCATCGGCAATGACCGGCCTCGCCGGTATCGCCTGAGCTACTACGACCGCATCGTGCTCCCCCAGCCGGAGCCCGTTGTAGATGTGACGGTGGTCCCACCTGAACTGACTCCGGCTCCGGAGATCCCGACTCCCAAGCCGACTCCCAGGTCGCCGCGTCCGAAGAACCCGACTGTGCCAACTCCCGCGCCGGCGGAAGGGACTGGGACCCCCAGTGGTGACCTCGCAGCCCTCCTGCGTCCGGAGACCAGTGTCGCCATCGGGGAACTCAAGGGCGTTGATGGGGAACTGCTCATGGTGCCGCGATTTGAGCTCCGGACGCTCCGGGATGATCTCGTCCGGCGGGAAACCGACTTCCTCCGGTATCCCGCGATTTTTATTGTGGGCGACATCTCGACAGAGGAAGGAATGAGCGACATGTACACCTGGGCACATCTGTTCCACGACCTGCTGCACTTCCCGAATGTCGTGACGCCGCCGTATGTGCTGGTGGTCGGCGAAGCCGTGGCCAAACCCGATTTCCTCACGCCCGACCTGGCGGAAGATGCCATGCTGCGTCGATGGGACAAGCTGCAGCTCTTTGCGGGACCGGTCTGGGGTGATGCGGCCTTTGATCGCAAGGGTGAGTTTCTCGACGGTCTCGACATCATGAAACTCGATGCGCCCCAGATTTATGTCATGGACCTCGATGGTTACATCCGCATCATGATCAAAGGGCGACTGGCTGACCTCTCCCGGGAGGAAATCCTCCAGATTGTGGAAACCATCAAAGACCAATGGGGAATGACCCCGGCGGAGCACACCGCGGCCCGTATTGCCGTGCTGACCTGGCAATCCAATCTCAAAGCCGGACGTCTGGGGCCGCCAACCCGCACCAATCCCGAAGCCCAGCCACTCGCGATTCCCTCTGCACAGCCACCTTCCTAGCATCACATTGTTAGTTTCTCCGGGGAACGTGACTCCGGCCGTCCGGCGCGGGTAGGATGCCCGCTGGAGGCCGTCCTGCCATGATCAAAAAGGGACTCAACAAGCATCCGGGGGGCAAGAAGAAGCCGGTCAACCTGGATCAGACCCAGATCAAGAAGTACATCCAGGCGGAGACCGGCGTGGTCATCTCGTCCCTGGATCGCGACTCCAAAACGGTCTTCATTGGCAAAACTACTGACCTGGCGAAAGTCGAAGCCACCTTGGGCAAAACAGTCGGGGGCTGGACCGTCAAACAGGGTTAGCATCAACGTCAGTACACCTCTCCTGACCGAAGGACCTCTCACATGACTCCCTCAGATCTCGTCCTGCTGGGCGGTGCCCGGACTCCCTTTGGAGCGTTCGGCAAGTCGCTCAAAGACATCAGCACCAACGACCTCGGGGCACTGGCGGCCAAAGCGGCCCTGGAACGGACCGGCGTGCGACCGGACCAGCTTGACCATGTGGTGGTCGGGAATGTGATTCAGTCGCAAACCGATGCGATCTACTGCGCCCGTCACATCGCTCTCAAGGCTGGTGTGCCCATCGAGGTCCCGGCCCTGACGGTCAATCGGCTCTGTGGGAGCGGGATGCAGTCCATCGTGGAGGCCTGCTGGATGATCCGGGCCGGCGAGGCCACGACGGTCCTGGCTGGAGGCGCGGAGAACATGTCGCAGGTCCCCTACGCCCTGCGGGGAGCCCGTTGGGGGTACCGGCTTGGGAGCGGGGAGGTCGAGGATGTCCTGATGGCCGGATTGACAGATGGCCTCTGCGGCATCGCGATGTCCGGGACTGCCGAGAATCTGGCGAAAAAGTACGGCATCACCCGCGAGGAGCAGGATCAGTTCGCCTTTGAGTCGCAGATGAAGGCGAAGGATTTCATCGAGTCGGGGCGCTACAAAGACGAGATCGTGCCGGTCGAGCTGAAAGACAAGAAGGGGACCACCCTCTTCAGCATTGATGAGCACCCCCGTTTCGATACCACTCCAGAAACTCTGGCGAAACTGAAGCCCGCCTTTGGGGAGGGGACCGTCACCGCTGGCAACGCTTCGGGAATCAACGACGCTGGGTCTGCGGTCCTCGTGACGACTGCGGAGAAGGCGGCGGCTGAGGGCTGGTCGCCGATGGCGCGAATTGTCAGCTGGGGTCTCGCTGGTGTGCCCCCGGAGATCATGGGCATCGGTCCCGCCCCGGCGATGCGCCAGGCACTCCAGAAGGCGGGTCTGACCTTCGCGGATATGGATCTCATCGAGGTCAACGAGGCCTTTGCCGCCCAGTACCTGGCGGTCGAAAGGGAATGTGAGCTCGATCGCAGCAAGGTAAACGTCAACGGCGGTGCGATTGCCATCGGTCATCCGCTGGGAGCGAGCGGCAACAAGCTCACCCTCAACATGATGTTCGAACTCCAGCGACGAGGTGCGCGTTACGGTATCGCGTCGCTCTGCATCGGTGGCGGTCAGGGGATTGCGCTGCTCATCGAAAACCTCCGCGTCTAGCCAGGCAATTGCCATATCTTCGAGAATCCGGGGCAGAGGCCGATTGGTCTCTGCTTTTTTACATCTGTTACTGGCACTGACAGTCACAATCAGTTCTAAAATGTCCGCCACACCAGCACTTCGGCGATGTCGCCAGATTGTAGGAGCGTCGTGCTATGCGCTACTTGGTAGCCCTGTTCGCACTGTTGCTCTTCCTCGGCTGCCAGGGGAGTGGCACAGCGCCGACTGCCCCACCGGACCTGGAAGGGCAGACGCCGGGACTCATCGGGGACCCCCTGGCTGATCCCTTTGATGAGATCTTCCGTGAAGGTGCGGGCCTCGTACAGGGCGACATCACGGTGCGGGGAACCACCGAGACCAGCCCGGACTGGGACGATCATCCGTTCCCGGTCAGTCAGGCGGCCCGGAGTGGCGACCTGGCGGTCTTCCGGGTACGGGGACGGCTGACCAACAACGCCAACACAACCCTCTTCTGCAAGTTGTCGCAGGCCACCAAGAACTACCCGTCGTACTTCATCCCCGGCACCAACACCGACACCTACCGGGCCATCTATGTCGAGAACAATGAGCCGATGAATCTGACCTTCTACAACTCCTCCAACTGGAATACGGCTCAGAACAGCAAGGCGGCGATTTACAACTACTCATTCAAGACCTCAGCGGTCGAAAATGCCGATGAACCGAACGATGACGACAACGGCGCGACCATCACGGACCGGACCCTGGCGAAAAACATCCCCAAGGACTTCGTGGCGACCCGGTCGGTCTACTACTTCAATGAGACCACCCGCGACATTGAGGAGTGGTATCGCACGGATGTCACCGCCGGAAATCGGTTCAGCTGGAAGTTTGCGACCAGCCCGGGCCGCTACGGCAGCACCTGGAGCTACGAACTGAAGGTCTTTGATCCCAGTGGGGTGCAGATGGGAAGTGCCGTCCCGGTCAGTTCCACCTCCTCAGCAGCGACCATCACGCGGACCGCGACCACCACGGGGATCCACTACCTGCAGATTGTCGCGACTCCGCTGACCAAGTCTTACACGAACCTCTTCTATGCACTCTATACCATCACGCCCTGTCTGGCGCCGACGATCACCGGCGTCAGTACCATCGCAGAGTACGGGTACTGTCCCGGGGGAATCGCGTCTTTTCAGGGGAGCTACATCAACCCGGTCACGAGCTACAGCTGGAACTTCGGCGGGGGCGCCACGCCGAACACCAGTACGCAACAGAAGCCAGAAGTCGTGCTCGGCAGCCCGGGGACATATACCTACTCACTGACCGTGAGCAATGGATGTACATCGTCTGAAACTTTCCAGGGGCAATACTCGGTTGCCTGTACCGGGAATGTGGGCCGTATGGGTGGGGTTGGGGCATCCGTGATAACAACAGGCTTAAAGGGATTCGACGACGGAGGTGTACTGCAGGTGGGGTATTTCACAGGCACCGTCGATCTCGACCCGGGACCAGGGACCTCGAGTGCCTCAGCCACTGGTCAGGCGGGCTTTATGTCAGAGTACAACAACGATGGGTCGCTGTTCCTCACCCGGATCATTGGGGGGGGAGCAGGGACGGCTGTCTCTCCCAGAAGTGTCGACTTTCATCCGGTTGATGGCTATCGGGTGGCCGGAGCCTATACCGGACTGATCGACTTTGACCCGGGCGCAGGCGTGACTCAGCGGAACTCCACTACAGATGGGGCAAACTTTGTTCTGGCGCTGGATACAAGTCGTAACTTTAAGTGGGTGGCGACTTTCGGGTCTGGGGTGTCTGGCATCCATCTCCGCTTCCATGAGAGTACTGGCAGTCTGTTTGTTGCCGGGAGCTACGGTGGCACGGTGGATATGGATCCCGGCCTGGGAGTCCTGACCAAAACTGCCTCCGGGATTTATGATGGGTACCTGATGACGTTGAGCCGGGATGGACTTCTCCAGTATCTGGGGATATTCAGCGGGACCGGTTGGGATGCTGTCAGTGCCCTCGATGTCTGGAATGACACCCTGTACCTCACAGGTATCTTCAATGACACAGTCGACTTCGATCCCGGCCCGGGTGTCAGCACTTTGACATCGCTTGGAAGCATCGCCGGCTTTGTCGCCAGATTTGCCGTTCCCACCCCATCTCAGCCTTTTTTTGCTTCAGCCGGAGCACTGACAGGTGTTGCATCAAACGTTTCACCGACATCAGTGGCGTTCATCACAACAGGCGTTCATGCGGGGAAGCCGGTCTTTACGGGCGGGTTTGATGGCTCGCCAGACTTTGATCCCGGGGTTGGGACAAAGGTGCTCAGCAGCAATGGTGGCTTGGACAGTTATGTGCTGGGGCTGACGCTAGTTGGCGGCTATTCCTGGGTTGCACAATTCGGCGGAGAAAGCTACGACACAGCCTTCAAAGTGGCGATACATCCTGATGGTTCCAGCTTGCGCGTAGCCGGGACCTGGAGCTCTACGGTTGACTTTGATCCCGGGCCGGCGGTCGACAACCGCGTCTCCTTCGGCAACGATGCATACCTGGTCTCCTTCACGACCGCCGGCGACTGGCTGTGGTCCAGCACCTGGCAGGACACCGGATCACTCCAGGCGACCCAGGTCGGCATCGACAATCTGGGGATCAGCCGGGTCTCGGGCACTTTCACCGGCACCGCTGATTTCGACCCCGGCGTGACTGTCTTCAACCTCACCCCGCTGGGAGAAACTGACAGCTACAACACAAAGATTCTCAGCAACGGCCTCTGGCAGCAGTAAGCCACCAGCGAGCCTGTGTACAATCGACCCCCGCACGCACCTGCCTGCTCTGGAGGAGAGACCACGCCATGACAGCCACCCTGACCGCCCCTGCGGGCACAGGACCCTTCACGATTGATCAGATCGCCACGGTCGGAGTAGTCGGCTGCGGGACCATGGGGTCCGGGATCGCCCAGGTGATTGCCGAAGCCGGCTACAGCGTCGTGGTGCGGGAAGTCAACGATGCCGCCCTGGCAGCGGGACGGACCCGCATCGAGAAGTTTCTCGGCAAGGCCGTCGAAAAGGGGAAGAAGAGCGCTGACGAGCGGGATGCCATCCTCGGACGCTTCAGCTGGGTCACCAGTCTTAGCGACCTGGCGCATTGCGACCTGGTGGTCGAGGCCATGATCGAAAACCTCGAGCTCAAGTGCTCCATGTGGGCCGAGCTCGATGGCATCTGCAAGCCCGGCGCGATCTTCGCGTCCAACACCTCCAGCCTCTCGGTCACCGAACAGGCCGCCGCGACCTCCCGTGCCAGCCACTTCATCGGGCTCCACTTCTTCAATCCGGTGCCGCTGATGAAGCTGGTGGAAGTGGTTCGGGCGATCCAGACCTCCGATGAGGCGATGGCCACTGGCATGGAATTTGGGCGGAAAATCGGTAAAGAGCCGATCGCCGCCAAGGACACCCCGGGCTTCGTGGTGAACCTGCTGCTGGTGCCGTATCTCAACGATGCGGCCCGGGCGTTCGAGGCGGGTGTCGCCTCGGCGGAAGACATCGACAAGGCCATGCGCTACGGCGCCGGGTATCCGATGGGGCCCCTGCGCCTCCTGGATGTCATCGGCATTGACGTCGCCTGCTATGTCGGGGAAATCCTCTACAACGCCTTCCACGATCCCAAGTACTCTGCACCGCCGATCATGTATCGCATGGTGAAGGCGGGGTACCTGGGAGAGAAGTCAGGGCGCGGGTTCTACGACTATTCCCAGGGCGGCACCATGCACGGGTAGTGCCGTGAAAGATCGCAAGAGCAAAAGAGAGCGGCGTCTGTGCGCCGCTCTGTTGTTTATTGGGGAGGCGATGTTCGGACCTTGAAGTCGGGCTCAGCTTTCCCCGACATTCGCCATCGATTCCGCTTCTGCCGCGACCATCAGCTCCGTGATGAGTTCCCCGAGGTTCCCGGCCATGATGCCGGGAATGTCGTGGATGCTTTTGTTGATCCGGTGGTCCGTCACCCGGTTCTGCGGGAAGTTGTAGGTGCGAATCTTTTCTGACCGGTCCCCGGATCCCACCTGCAGTTTCCGATCAGCCGCCAAGCCTGTTGTCCGCTTGCTCTCCTCCGCCTCCACCAGCTTCGCCATCAGCACCTGCATACATTTATCCCGGTTCTGATGCTGACTCCGCTGGTCCTGGGAGGCCACGATGATGCCGCTGGGGACATGGGTGATCCGGACTGCCGAGGAGGTCTTGTTCACATGCTGCCCCCCCGCCCCGGAGGAGCGGTAGTAGTCGATCTCCAGGTCCTTGGCATCGATGGAGACCTCTTCCGGGTCCGGCAGTGACAGGACTGCCACCGTGGCAGCAGATGTATGAATCCGCCCCTGCGATTCGGTCACCGGGACACGCTGGACGCGATGGGTGCCAGACTCCCAGCGCAGGCGGGAGAACGCGCCATCGCCCTCGATTTCCGCGACGGCTTCTTTGATGCCCCCCTGGTCGGCTTCGGAGTAATCCACGACGGAGAATACCCAGTTCTGGCTCTCGGCATAGCGGCGGTACATGTCGAACAGCTCCGCCGCGAACAGGGCGGCTTCCTCGCCGCCGGTTCCCGCCCGGACTTCCAGGACCACCGCTTTGTCGTCGCGGGGGTCCCGGGGCATCAGCAGGATCTTCGCCTGCTCTTCCAGCTGCGCAACTTCGGCCTCGAAATGGAGGAGTTCCGCCTGCGCGGCGTCCCGCTCGGCTCCTTCGGTCAGTTCGATCAGTTCTTTCGCGGTCTCGATGTTCCCCAGCGTGTCGGCCAGACGGTCGTGCACTGCCGCAATCGGCTCCAGGTGCTTGGCTTCCTTGCCCAGGGCTTTTTGACGCTCCCTGTTTTCTGCTGCGTACATGGCAGGGTCAGACAGGAGGCCCTGGACCTCGAGGTAGCGCTGCTTCAGCTCGTAGAGTTTCTCCAGCATGTCAGCCGGGACAGTATGCGGGATAGAGCGCGCTGAGGGTAGTCCCGACGGCAAAACATCGATGGCTCCCGCTACACTTCCACCTATGGCGACACTGCTTCTGACCGGCTTTCTCCCTGAGCGGGACGATCTTGGCAACGCATCCCGTGACCTCGTGACGCTCCTGTCGGAATTCGGCTTGCCACCTGGATGGGTGACCGCCCTGCTGCCGCAGGACTCCAGTGCATTGCCGGTACTGTTGGAGGCGTTGCTGGCGGAGCATCAGCCCCGGCTCACCATCCTCTGTGGACAGGCCCCCGGACGGAACCGGCTCTCGCTGGAAGCAGTCGCGCTCAATGTGCTGGACTTCCGGGTCCCTGATGTCGCCGGAGCACAACCACGCGGCATTCCGGCAGCGGCGGAACAGCCGTTGGCCCGCCGGTCGCGGCTCCCGCTCGCCGCTGCCGCCAGTCATCTGCAGACTCTTGGGTTTCCGTCCCATGTGTCGTGGCATGCCGGGACGTTCCTCTGCAATCAGGCGCTCTTCCTCACTCTGGACTGGCTGGCACATCACGGCGAGGCTGGGCAGGACGCCCTGTTTCTCCATATTCCACTGGCACCATCACAGGTCATCCTGGAATCATCCATGGCGGAGAAAGCCTGTCTGGACACCCCCTTTGTTGCCAGAGCGACCCTGGCGCTGGGAGGGTGGCTGCTCGAGCAACAGGCATCCGGAAACTAGCAGGGACGGACGGGCTATTCCGCCGCCATCGCGAGGGATGGTTGCTGGGCCAGCACATCGGCATCGTCCATGACCTGACGGAACGCATCGATGGCGACTTCCACCATGGTGTCGGTCGGCTCCAGTGCGGTCAGCTTCTGGAACCAGATGCCCGGCAGCGAGAGCACGTTGCTCCAGAGGGCCTTGGGGTGCGCGGCGGTGATGCGGAGGAGTTCATAGCTCACCGAGGCCACCGGCACCAGGAGCGCGAGATTCCGCAGGATTCGGACCCACCATTCCGGATGCCAGCCGGTCACGACATGCATAAGCATGGAGACCATCGCCACCAGGAAGATAAAGCTCGTACCGCAGCGTCGATGAAACGTCGGCATCCGCTGGACTGATTCCACGGTGAGCGGCGCAGCGGCTTCATAGGCGTTGACGGTCTTGTGCTCTGCCCCGTGGTACTGGAAGACCCGGTAAATCTCTTTGAAGAAGGTCCGGATCACCAGGATGTAGGCGACAAACATCCCGATGCGGACCACGCCATCAATGATGTTCTTCGTGACATTTGCGGGAGAGTAGGGATTGTTCCGGGCAGCTTCGGTCGAGACATGGAGGGCATTGCCGCTCCACTCGGCGATGAAGTTGGGGATGAAGTGGAACAGGACAATGGCGAAGCCGATAGAGAGGCCGTAGGAGAGGATCTTCTGTCCAAGGGTCGGCTCCGCCTCCTCCTCTTCCATCCCCTGACCTGCGACCTTCGCTGAGAACTCCAGCGCTTTGGTCCCCAGTGACAGACTCTCGATCAGCACAAACACACCCCGGATGAACGGCAGCTGTTTCCAGGACTTTGCCGGCGCTCCTTCAACCTGCCAGAGCTGCTCGCTGACAATCTGACGCTGTCGCTCATGGGCCGCGAGCTGCTCCGGGTCCCAGTCGCGGGTGGGATCGACCCACTTCCCCTTTTCATCCTTTTCGTAGGGCACCGACTCCCGGACCGAGACCACGGCGCGACGGGCGCTTTTCATCAGCACCCCCTCGATGACCGCCTGGCCACCGTAGAGCTTCGCCTCCCGGATCGGCGCCGGAGCGCCATCGGATGTCGACTGGACGATCAGACCGCCAAGGACACTCATGGGGCTTATTGTGCCTTACCTGGCTCCCCTTGCGGGCGCAGCGGTATCCGCAATCGCCCTATAGATCGACGCTGACAGCGGCTCCATGGCTAAAACAGAACAGGCGCGACCCGGAAGTCGCGCCTGTTACAACAATGATTGGTGCTGCCGCGCCGTTGCGGGAGCAAGGGGCTAGTCGAACTGGTAGACCCCGCTGGAGCCGGCATAGCGCTGCTTGAAGCGTTCCAGGCGACCGCCCGTGTCGATGATCTTCTGGACGCCCGTATAGAAGGGATGGCAGTTCGAGCAAATCTCGACCCGGATCTCCTTCGCGGTGCTGGTCGTGTCCCAGGTATGGCCGCACTGGCAGCTCACCTTGCACTGGTAACTGGTCGGATGGACTTTGTTTTTCATGGGTGCTCCTTGTGTGGTGGGACGGTCGTGGTCGTCCCGGACCCCCAGTAAGATGCCGCCGGATCAGGATGCCGGACGCGCGAATTGGGAAGTGTACCAGAAAACTACCCCCGCATGACGCTGTGGGGTACGATGCCCCCTGTGAGCCGACGTGTCACCATCATTCCCGGCGATGGGATTGGACCCGAAATCACTACCGCCACCCTGGCGGTCCTGGAGGCTGCTGGGGCCGACTGCCAGTGGGAGATGGCCCTCGCTGGTCAGGCAGCCCTGGAGCAGGGCCTGCCGGTAGTGCCCGAGGCGACCATTGCTGCCATCCGCGACACTGGGGTCTGCCTTAAAGGCCCATTGATGACCCCCTCTGGCGGCGGTCACCGGTCGGCCAATGTCTCCCTGCGGGTCGCGCTGGATCTGTACGCCAATGTCCGACCGGCGGTCTCGCTGGCGGGGCTGATGACTCCTTTCTCCGATGTCGACCTCCTGATTGTCCGGGAAAACACCGAAGGGGCGTATGCCGGCATCGAGCATTACCAGACCCCCGATGTCGCACAGAGCCTGAAGATCATTTCCCGAGCCGGATCGTTGCGGGTCTGCGAGTTTGCGATGGAGCTCGCCCGGAAGCGCGGACGCCATCAGGTCACCTGTGTCCACAAAGCCAACATCATGAAGCTCACCGATGGGCTCTTCCTCGACTGCTTCCGTGAAGTGGCCGCCCGGTACCCTGACCTGGAAACCCGGGACATGCTGGTCGACAACTGCTGTATGCAGCTGGTGACCCGTCCGGGGCAGTTCGAGGTCCTGGTGATGGCGAATCTCTATGGCGACATCCTCTCGGATCTCTGCGCCGGGCTGGTGGGGGGCCTCGGAGTCGCCCCCTCGGCGCAGTACGGTGTCCATGCCGCCATGTTTGAGGCGGTCCATGGGACAGCGCCAGACATCGCCGGGAAGGGCATCGCGAATCCGACCGCTCTGCTGATGTCGGCGGTCTCCATGCTGCGGCACATCGGGCAGGGGGCAGCGGCGGAGCGGGTCAAGGGCGCGATCATCGAAGCCCTGAAGTACCCGGAACGTCGGACCGGCGACCTGGGCGGCCGTGCGACCACCGGGGAATACGCCGATCACCTCATCGCGCTGCTCCACAGCCCAGAAGTCGCGCAGTACCTCTCGGAGGTGCAGGCATGAGTCCTCTGGCCCCACCCAGCAATGCGGTCGTGACGCTGGTCGGCGCGGATGTCTTCATCCGGGCAGAAGCGCTGCCGACTGTGCCGGCCCAGGTTGGTCCACTGACCCTGCACTGGATCGGGAATCGGGGGACCAAAATCTGGCCGGGGGAGCCGCCAGACATCCTGCTGGTAGACCTGTTCCGGTGTCGGTACCTGGTGGAGGAGGGGAGTCACTGCACGAGCGCTGATGTCCGGGAGTTGTTGGCCCAGATCGAACATCCAGCACAGCACTGGGTCCATGTGGAGAAGCTAATCCTCATCGATGGTGTCGCCGCTTTCAGCGCCACGTGATGATTCCTTTTCCGCCAGTCTGACCGTTTTTCGCGGGCCTTCTCAGAGATCACACAACGATTCGTGTACTCTTCCCGCCCGCAACCTACTTCGCTCCCGCTGGAAGGAGTCCCCACCACATGACTACCCCGACACCCATTACGGTCGCCCATGGCGATGGCATCGGCCCGGAGATCATGGAGGCCACCCTCCATATTCTCAAAGAGGCCGGTGCCCTCCTCGATATCGAGACCATCGATGTCGGCGAGAAGGTCTACCTCGCCGGAAACACTGCCGGCATCGCCGACAGCTCCTGGGAATCCCTCGCCCGGACCAAAGTCTTCCTTAAGGCCCCCATCACTACCCCTCAGGGGGGGGGCTACAAATCGCTGAACGTCACAACCCGCAAGACCCTGGGTCTCTTCGCCAATGTCCGCCCCTGTGTCTCGTATCACCCCTTCGTGCAGACCAAGCATCCGGTCATGGATGTGGTCATTGTCCGCGAGAACGAAGAGGACACCTACGCCGGCATCGAGCATCAGCAGACCGACGAGGTCGCACAGTGCCTGAAGCTGATTTCCCGCCCCGGCTCCGAGCGGATCTGCCGCTATGCCTTCGAGTACGCCCGGGCGTATGGCCGCAAAAAGGTCACCTGCTTCACGAAGGACAACATCATGAAAATCACTGATGGACTCTTCCATCAGATGTTCGATGAGATCGCGGCGGAGTATCCGGACCTCGAAAACGAGCACTGGATCGTCGACATCGGCGCGGCAAAGCTCGCCGACACCCCGGAAAACTTCGATGTCATTGTCATGCCGAACCTCTACGGCGACATTCTCTCGGATGTCGCAGCCCAGATTGCCGGGTCGGTGGGGCTCGCCGGGTCCGCCAACATCGGCCCTTCCTGCGCGATGTTCGAGGCGATCCACGGCAGCGCGCCGCGACGGGCGGGGCAAAATCTCGCCAACCCGTCCGGACTCTTCCTGGGGGGCATCCTGATGCTGGTCCACATCGGCCAGACCGAGGTCGCGGCCCGGGCGCACAACGCCTG
The DNA here is from genome assembly GCA_022072165.1 of bacterium. Taxonomy (NCBI): domain Bacteria; species bacterium. Next base: position 218,327 of record JAJVIF010000001.1, read on the forward strand.
GCTGAAGACCATCGAGGATGGCATCCACACCTATGACATCTTCGAAGAAGGGGTCAGCAAGCAGAAGGTCGGAACCCGGGAGTTCGCCGAGGCGGTCGTGGCACGACTGGGGCAGGAGCCGGTGACGCTGAAGAAAGTCAGCTACGCCAACGCTCCCCGCACCGAGACGGTCCATGCGCTCAAAGAGCGGGCGGTCATGCACAAGGAACTGGTCGGCGTGGATGTCTTTGTTCATACCCCGACCCATCGCGACCCCAATCGCCTGGGCGAGCAGCTCCGGGCCGTGCAGGGAGACCTGGAACTCCTCCTCATCTCCAATCGCGGCGTGAAAGTCTTCCCGCACGGGAATCCCGCGACTTTCTGCACTGATCATTGGCGCTGCCGCTTTACCGCACCCGGCAGCAAGGGCGAGATCACTCATGCCCAGATCATCGGACTGCTCGGACGAGTCAATGAAGCCGGCATCGACTTCATCAAGACCGAGCATCTGGTGAACTTCGACGGCAAGCCGGGCTTCCAGCTCGCCCAGGGACAGTAGGTCCTCAGGCCGGTGACCAATACCCTGCCATCCCCGACCGTGCTGCTGCTGGCTCCCGAGGGGCAGGAAGCGCACTATGTTCCGGCAATTGCCCTGCTGGAGCAGGCGGGAGTGGCCTGGCAACTGGGGAAAGTTGCGGATGCTGCATCTGCTGCGGTCGTGCTCTGTCTGATGCCGGAAGGCTCGACTCTCGCGGCTGACGTGGCCGCGGTCACGCAGGCACCGGTCCTGGCGATTCCCTGGAGCGATGCACTTCCGGTATCCACTGACCTGCTCGTGCAGTCGACCGGCAGCGATCCGGCGCTGGGTATCGCCACGCTGGCGGTCGGGGAGGCCGGTGTAAAAAACGCCGCCCTCGCCGCCATCAGTCTGCTGGCGGGCAGCGATCCCCGTCTGGCGTCCTGGTGGGCAGACTATCGGGCAGCCCAGACCGCAGCGGTCCTGGCAGATTCGCATCTCCTCTGAGCTTCGCCCATCGCACTACAAAGCAGACCGCCCCGGGAGTGACTCCCGGGGCGGTTGTTTGTGCTAAGACCAGCGACCAGGCGACTAGTGCCCTGGTCCGCCGATCACCCGCGGACCACCCATCCCACCGCCGCCAGCATCCTTCATCAGGGTGGCGTACCACTGCGGAATGGCCTCGATGAACTTGTCGTTAGTCGGGAAGACCTTCGAGTTCGAGAGGCGGTCGATGACGAACTCGGTCCCGCGCTGTTCGCCGAGGGCATCGATGAGCCGTCGCAGGTCGCGGATCGCCTCGATCTGCTCCTCGGTGTAGAGGAGCTCGTCGTGACGGGTCCCGGATCGCAGGATGTCGATGGCGGGGAAAATCCGCTTGTTCGCCAGGTCGCGGTTGAGGACCAGTTCCATGTTCCCGGTCCCCTTGAACTCCTCGAAAATGACGTCATCGAGGCGGGAGCCGGTGTCGACCAGGGCCGTGGCGATGATGGTGAGGGAGCCCCCCGACTCCAGGTTGCGGGCCGCGCCGAAGAAGCGCTTGGGCTTGTGGAGGGAGTTGGGGTCGAGACCGCCGGAAAGGGTCTTGCCCGAGGAGGGCATCACCAGGTTGTAGGCCCGGGCGAGCCGCGTAATGGAGTCAAGCAGGATGATGACATCCCGGTCCTGCTCCACCAGGCGCTTCGCCTTCTCCAGCAGCATTTCGGCGACCTGAATGTGATGCTCCGGGCGCTCATCGAAGGTGGAGGAGACGACCTCTCCCTGGACGGATCGCTCGAAGTCCGTGACTTCTTCCGGCCGCTCGTCGATGAGCAGTGCCATCAGCACACATTCCGGATGGTTGTGCGTGATGGAATTCGCGATCTTCTTCAGCAGGATCGTCTTACCCGCCTTCGGGGGCGACACGATAAGTCCGCGCTGCCCTTTGCCGATGGGGGAGATGAGGTCAATGATCCGGCTGGAGAGTTCTTTGGGGTCGACCTCGAGGATCAGACGCTCGAGAGGATAGATCGGCACGAGCTTCTCAAAGGCGGGTCGGGTTTTGGTGATGTCCGGGTTCGCACCGTTGACCGCTTCCACCCGCAGGAGGCCGTAGTACTTTTCGCTCTCCTTGGGGATCCGGGTCTGGCCGGAAACATAGTCGCCCGTCCGGAGGCCAAAGCGCTTGATCTGGCTTTGGGAGACATAGATGTCATCCGGCGATGGCGTGTACCCATTGCGCCGGAGGAAGCCATAGCCCTCTGGCAGGATCTCCAGGGTCCCTTCGCCGAAGAGATTGCCGCTCTCTTCGGTCTGGGACTGCAGGATGCGCATGATGAGCTCCTGCTTTTTGAGGCCGGTGACATTGGTGATGTCATGCTCTTTGGCGACTTCCCGGAGTTCCGCCAGAGTCATGTCCTCCAGGTCAGCCATGCCCAACCCGGGATCTTCTTCGCGCTCGTACACCTCAGGCTCCTTTCGGGAAAACGACCGGTAGCGATAGCCCGGCGGGGCATCCTGCACATCCGCCCTGGTGGCGACCGGTGGCCGGTCCCCATAGTCCCGATCCCGATCGCGATCCCGGTCCCGACCACGGGGGGCCGCGCTCGTAGAAAAGCGTCGCTGGGCCGACGAAATCGCGGCGGGCTGGGGTTCGTAGTCATCCTCTGCAGCCGGGGCGGGCCGACTCCGGCGGACGCCGGTGCTCGCTGGCGGCGGAGTTGCTGCGGGTTCGGGACGACCGGGGCGCGTAGTCGCCCGGCGAGTCGCGGGTTGCCGCGATGCGGCCCCCGGCTCTTCCCAGGCCGAAGACGACCCGGTCTCCTCGGCGACGCGCCGGCGGGCCGGACGGCTGGGGGCTTCCGATGATGGGGTTTCGTAGCCGGGTTCTGGTTCAGACGACGCGCCGGCGCGTGCAATTCTGCGACGCGGTCGCTCGTCATCCCGACTGGTGGGTCGACGACTCATCTTGGGGTGGGTTCCATCAGGAGGAGTGCCGGAGCATGCCGGACCCCCCAGGGGATACACCGGACCTACCGGTGCTTCAGGGTGCGAGGAGGTGTGCTAGCTGACTTCTGATGAACGGGTACGGCAGCCGGAGGACCAGGAGCGGGGGACCGCAATGTGGATTCAGACTCCGGCGCGTACAGGGAAGTTCATCCAGGCAGCGATTACAGGACTCCAGTGTGTCCCCTCCAGTGGATGGGACAACATACGATCCGACAAAGCGCACTTGCTGTTGCCAGGGCTGATGTCGGTAGTGCGAGTGGCACTCGCCCGTTAGCGCTGCTGCAAACTGCCGAGGCAGCATGGCAGCGCGAAGCCTGACCGGGAGGAGTTGGAATCCGCAGGGCAGGAGTGCTGGGGGAGACGCGAGTGCAGTGAGTCCTTGGGAGACTCTGACAGCATTATAACGGCCCCCGGGGGGCCGTCAAGCCACCCAGGGGCCGTTTTTTGCATAGGTTAACTGGCGCTGAACCTAGTTCAGCAGCGAGCTAAACCACGTCTTGGTGCCGGAGGGCCGGGAGTCGTTCCACCAGGCCCACATGTTGCCGGACGACTCATCCCGCAGCAGGAAGGGAACTTCTGACACGCCCGTGGAGTTTTTGGAGAGCTGCGACAGGGCTCCCAGGGAGTCATCAGGATTCACGATCTGGTGGAAGATGTTGCCATCCGTCCCTTCCACCGACGTTTCCCAGACGATGTCGAGGGTGCCATCGTCCCGGCGCTTGATGTCCGGGAAGAACTGCTCACCGAACAGGTCGCCGATCTGCACTTCCCGCACGGTGGTGTTGCCCTCGATTTCCTGCATCCAGATGTCGTAGTCGCCATCCCGGTTGGAGTGGTAAACGGCGAGCATCCGACCACCAGGAGCCGGCGTGATCCGGACCCCATAGGCCAGTTCGGTGTCGGGCGTGATGACCCGTGGCGTACCCCATGCGCCGCCGTCCGGACGGGTGTTGTACACCACCCGATGGCTGTTTCCGGGCTGACCGAAGGTGCCGACATACTCAAACCAGGCAGCGTACAGGGTGCTGCCAGAGCCGATGATCATCGGCTCCTCGGCCACCCGGTTCGTTGGTGTGTTGGAGACCAGGCTGGCGGTCTGCCAGGTGTCGCCGAGGGTCGTGCTCTCGATGTGATAGACGTTGTATTGAGTGCTGGCGGTCACATTATCGAACCAGACAATGTGCGTGGCACCGTTCGCATAAGTAATGCGCGGGACGCGCCCATTGCGGGTCTGATTCGTCACCCGTACTTCCGTGCCCCAGGTGGCAGCGAAGTCTGTCGATTTCTTGAAGTAAATCTCCCGGTTGTTGTTGCCGTGGCGGGTGTTGTACCAGGAGACCAGGACCTCTCCGTCCGGACCAGTGGCAACATCCGGGTAGTAGTCGTTGGCGTTGTTGGTCACGATGGCCTGCTCGGTGCCCCAGGTGTAGCCCCCGTCAGACGACTTGCGCATATAGATGTCGAAGTCCGAGAAGCAGCAGGCGTCGTAGACCACATACACGTTGCCGTTACCGTCGAGAGCAGCTTTCGAGCGCCAGGACTGGCTGGATCCGGCCTGCGCGAAGATCGCTTCGTTTTCCCAGGAGGGAACGATCGGCACGGTGGCCGAGCCCCAGGGGAATCCCGTCACGCTGTCACCTTCTGAAACTTCCAGGTCCGACTCGTTCAGGATCATCAGTCCGACCGTGGTGTCGGCGGCAGCGCTCCGGGCAATCGAAGCGCTCACGAAGAGCCGGACCTGCCCATCCTCGGTCAGCGGAATCCGCAGATCGCGGAAGGTCACTGATGTACCAGTGCCGAAGGAACTGCCGGCATAGACATCCCGATCCTGCGGGTTCCCGAGCTTGGCGGCCGGATCGCCCAGACGGTCGAAGTTGTTGTTGTAACTGGTGTTCCAGTAGCTCCTCAGGCCCAGTTCACGGTCGGCATTGTCGCCATCGAAGACGCCATTGCCGTTATCCGCCCAGAGGCGGATGTTGGAAATGGCGGCAGGATCGACTGAGCCGACCAGCGATACCGTCAGCTTTTTTACCGTCAGATAGTTGTTGTCGCCAGTGAGATCCAGCGAAAAGAACGGCATGTTGGTCGAGGGCCGACGCGCAATGCCTTCAGTGAGGTCGCCGGCGGCCACCGGGACCACGTCGCTGACCCGATCATCCCGCTCCACCCGGACGGTGAAGCTGAAGTTCCACGGACCGTCACCAGACGCGTCATCGACCACAAAGTCAAATGTTGCCTCGTAGTTGTCCGGAGTCTCGGGGGAGATGACCAGCGGGAACCCGCTGCCGGGAGCCATGCCATCAACACGGGTGATGCTGCTCACTGTGATCTGGGTGGCTGCGAATTTGATGAAATCGTCGGTGGGATCCTCGACTGTGAAAGTCGCGTTGTTGGATCCGCGGAGCCCGACGTTCTGCACCACCGGCCGGACGAAGACTTTCTCGCCAGGATTAATGATGCCGTCGCGATTCCCCCGGGCGAAGCCATACTCGCTGTCATCGACGGTCACCGTGTTGAGCGACTCCAGCTCCACGCTGAACGACTGCGTCAGCGCCCGGAAGGCATTGATACGACCGGTGCCGAGCTGTCCGCGGTAGGACGGGTTGATGTCATCGATGGGGTCCGTGGTCCCCATGATCTGATCCGCAACCTCCTGCGGAGTCAGGTCGGGGGCGTTCCCCTTGATCAACGCAATCAGTCCTGCAACCTGCGGACAGGCCATGCTGGTCCCGGAAAGGGACGCGTAGGTGTTGGGATTGGCCGTGCCGGGAGGGCCGGTGAAGTAGGTGTTCCAGATGCTGGACCCAGCCGCCGACACATCGACCCAGGTGCCGTAGTTGGAGAAGCTGGATTTCACATCGCCGTTGGCCACCGATGCCACCGCGATGATGTTCTCGTAGGCCGACGGGTAATGCAGGCTGTTGACATTGCTGTTGCCCGCCGCCCCGGCGAAGGTACAACCGGAGTTGGTCGCATCGGTGTAGGCATTCTGGCTGGTCTGGCTGAACCCGCCGCCACCAAAGGAGAGGTTGCAGCTAACAATCTTGGCTTCGTTGTCCGGATTGTTATTCCAATCCCGCACAAAGTTAGTCGCGCCAATGATGCTGGAGGAAGAGGCCCCGTTGTCACCATCGATGGGGAAAATGCGGAGCCCCATCAGCTTGGTATTCCAGGCCATCCCAGCCCCGCCGACCCCATTGTTGGAAATCGCGGCGGCAATCCCGGAGCAGTGGACGCCATGACCGACCCCTTCGTCGATCCCACCACGCCCGTTGTTGTCTACACCGTCCCCGAGGACATCGCCGCCCAGGCCATCACCCTGGGGAGTCACGAAGTCGGCACCATCGACGACTTTCGCCGCGAGGTCCGGATGCTGACGACCAGTCCCGGTGTCCATGATGGCGACAATCTGCATGTCGCTTCCCCGCCCGACATCCCAGGCCTCAATCGCCTTCTGGAGGGGGTGGCAATACTGTTGGCCGAAGCTGGGGTCGTTCGGCACGATGTCCAGCTGGTGGATATGATTCGGCTCTGCGATCTGCACGAAGGAGAGCGCCCGATACGCCGCGATTTTGTCCCACATGGGAGTGCCGTCGGTGATCACCACGCGGAAAATCGAGGTGCGTGGTAGCCGGGCGATGACCGGGGTCCCCATGCTGGCGAAGAACTCATACACATCATCCGCATCGCCCACAGGCTGGTCGAGAGTGATGAGGAGTTCGTTCTCGCAGACCTCGTACTCGTTCGCAGCCCCGGCAGGCGGGTTCGGGTCAAACAGCATCACCTCAGCAGTCGGCTGAGGATGAATCTGGTCGGTGTCCGGCGCATCGCTGTCGACATAGACACGCAGCGGCAGGAAGACCTCGCCATCGGGGGTGGAAATCCGGGCTTCCAGTCGACCCTCACCCGGATCAGCCATCGGCGCGGTCCAGCGGACCATGAGGCCCGTGGCCTCACTCCCACTCTCAAAGGCACCGGCGGAGGTCGACCAGCGGACCGCTAAAGCAGCGCCGGGAGCCGGTACGATCCGAAACTCGTGTGACGCGCCAGGGAGTGACCCAGGATAGAGGTAGGCCTGCCCCAGAATCGAGGTACCGCCGAACTGGACATCGGCGATATGGCGGGCAGGCGATGCCGCAACAATGGCGGCGATGGTGCTTTGATGCGAGTGTGAGGCGGGTTCAGGAGTGACTGGACCCTGCCCACCTCCTGAACAGCCGATGAGAGTCAGCGTCAGCAAAAACGCCGGAAGGGTACGCAGCAGGGAGCCTGGATGGACCATGGGTAGGACGGGACCTCAGCGGGTCAGGAATGAGCGATGCGACGGAACGTCCCGGAATGCCAGAGGAGCGGGACGGTGGCGGAAGGACGACGCACACAAGGCATTCGACAGGGCGTCAAAATGCCTCGACCATTCATTATACCGACCCGACCGGCGGGCTGTCCACGGCCGGAATTCGGCCCAGGTGTCCTGATCCGCGGCAGCTTTGGGGGCTGCAATCAGAAGGTCCGGAGGCGGAGTCGGGGCTCCGGGCTGAGCAACGACCGGGACTGCAGGACATCCTCCATGGCTTCCGGGAAGGTCCGCCAAGGGCCTTCCCGCAAGCGCCAGGCGAAAAGCATCGCCAGCGCGAGGTTCGAGTATCCCCGGGGCAGCAAGGCCCGCGCGATCGGCCCCCGCATGGCGGTCAGGGGGAAGGTGGCGACCAGCCAGCGCAAAGGAGCCAGGGGCAGGACCTGCAGGACACGTTGTAGCAGGCCAGGTGGATGAGGGCGATGGGCTTTGTAAGCGGCATACATCCGCTCGCTCCACCAGCCGGGGGCGTCAGCCTCCAGCGGTGACGGGGCCACCAACTCCGCTGCCTGCTCGGGGAGTCGCGCCAGTGCGCCATCAACCTGCACGGGCTGATACTCCGCCGCGGGGTCCGCCAACATGGCGGCAACCTGGGCGGTCACCAGATCCAGCATGGTCGACAGATGCACGAATTTCGGGTCAGAGTCCACTACAGCGCGGAACTCAGCAGTCCCATAGTCCCGGAGCAACGCCCGGACATAGTGATACGTCCCGGCATTTACCAGGTCGGCAAACTCCCGGCACCGGGGGAGTTTTTCAATTCGCACCGGCTGTGGCTCATCGTAGTAATCCGCTGCCAGAATCGCTGAATGCGCTTCGATGTACGACGGCGCGATCTCTTCCAGCAGGCGATAGGGGAGCCGGCGACGTCCGAGGACGTAGGCTGCATCGTAATCGTCGCCTAACTGCCCGACCGCATACGCATCAACGATGAGTTCTGTCACCCAATGATCCGCTGTGAAAAAGGCCCCCCCGAGTCCCTCGTGATGCTCCATCCCCAGGTGGTACATCACCTCGTCCCAGTAGTACCCAAAGTACGCCTCCCGGTTGACATAGCCGAAGAAGCGGTCGAACGGCAGGTTGTGGGCGAACTGGTCGGCGATCTGATGACTGATCCAGCCGAGGGCCATCAGGCGCTCATCGTCAGTTTTTGCCGCTGCCCAGAGGGCCTGCCCAAACGCAGGATGACCGGCGTAACGATTGGGCAGCGGATTGTGGGCGTACTCGAAGTGGAGTTGTTTGTAGAGGAAGGAGTAGGTCTTGATGACATCCGGATCGATGCTGTGCTGGACATACGCCAGCGCGCCCTGAGGCTCTCGCAACAATCGTGCGACCGGATGATCAGCCGGGGGATCGGTGGCTAAAAACGCCCGGCAGGCCCGATGGTTAAAGTAGGTATGAGTCAGTGGACCCCAGCCCAGCAAGGGGCAGATCGGAGCGAGGAGCCAGGCGAGACGGTCACGGGGTGCCAACTGCCGTAGCAGCAACAAGCTCCCCATCAGGACCAGCAGGCTCGCGATGACGATCAACAGCCACACAGCGGCGATTCTACTGGTCCGAAGCACGGCTCGACTCGCGGTCGAACCATGTTTGTAGCAGCAATGTGGCGGCGGTGGAATCTTCCCGTACGGCCGGAACTTTGCCCGACCCCTTGCCACGGGATGTCCGGGTCGCCCGCTGGATCGAGGCCCCCTGCTGACTGGTGAGCCGCTCATCGACCGTGTGTACCGCCGCGTCAGTCTGCCGCCGCAGGCTGTCGACCAGCTTCTGTATCGCCAGAGCCTGGGGCCCCGCTTCGCCCCTAAGCGTGTATGGCATTCCAATGACAACCACCGCCGCCTGTTCCTTCTGGATCAACTGCAGTAGTGTCGGGAGAATCGTGACGGGATCCGTGAGACGGACTTCGGGTCGGGGAGTGGCAATGCCCAACTGGGTGTCGCCTACTGCGACCCCCAGCCAGCGCTCGCCGATGTCGAAGCCAAGGACCCGGGTCATCACCCGGGAGGCTACCAGAGACCCGAGCCGATGGTGATTTGCTGGAACGAAGGTGCGCGGGAAGTGCACACCAGTTTTCCTTCGTGCACACCCATCCCCGGCATGTACCCCTGACTGCCCGCGCCAGTGATGATCGTGCTGAACTGCCAGTCCGCTGGACTGGACGGATTGCAGTTCATCGCCCTGGCGGACTTCAGGCCGCCGTTGTTCGGACCCGGGGAAGGATTCTCGTCGAAGGTGTAGAAGAGCATCAGCCGGCCGTTCACCGACTTCATGTCCAGATCACCGGCGAGGTCGCCGACAGGATCCAGGTCGTAGCGGAGCCAGTCTGAGGGGCCAGCGGGCGTCGCGACTGTGGCCAGATTGAACGTCATGACCTGCGCGACGGTGTCGTTGTAGACCACGGCAAGTCGCCCGCCAGTCTCGGAAATCCCCAGGCTCGTGCCGTTATACGCCGTGGTGCCGGTCCCGGCCGCCTCGATGACCGTATGCACCCAGTCAGCGCTGCTCGAAGGGGCCGCGCTGGTGGCGCGGGCCATCAGGATGTCGCCGGTGTTGTAGTTGCGATGTACGACGACCGGCACGCCATTGAAGGGGATCCACCCGGTGTCATTGCCAACTGTGGGGGTGGAGTTAGCGGTATGCCAGAGCCAGTGACCGGAGTTGGTCGGTGTGGCAGTAGTCGCCCGGGCAAAGCGAAGGGTCGTGGGACTCCCGCCGCCATAGCTCATGCCCAGCAGGCCGTTCACGGTGTTGAGCTCGATATCGAGGCCTGTGAACCCACCCTCCAGCGTATAGGTCTGCCAGTCCCCTTCGCCGTTAGGAATCGCGACCTGCGAAATCGCGACCCGCACCGCGCCGGCGGTGGAGTCACGCCAGCTGGCGACCAGCTGTCCGTTGTAGCTGATCATGGACATGTTCTGCCCCTGAAAGCCCGCCGCGAGGATGGAAGAGACTGTCCAGTCCGACTGGCTCGTCGGATTCGCGTTGTTCGAGATGGCGAAGAAGGCATCGCAGCACGTTGCCGCACTCCCCCCATTGCCGCTGTTGTAGGCCACTGCGATGCGCCCTTCGTGCGAGACCACGGAGGCGTAGTCATACTCAAAGCTCAGGGCGGTGACAGGTCCGACGTTATGGGTCTGCCAGGTGGGAGTGGGTCCCGCCGCGACCGTGTAAGAGAAGGGAAACGGTGCGCTGGAGCCACCGGCATTGCTGGCCGTCAGGGTCCCGTTATAGGTGCCCGGACCAGCCAGCGTGACCGTCGGCGATTCGAGGATGGAGGTATTCGGTGCGGCACCGCCGCCGAAGTCCCAGGACCAGCTGGTCGGGTTGTTGTCGATGACCGCAGAGAACATGACATCCTGGCAAGGTGCGCCGATCGTGCCAATCGGGCTGACAGAAATGATCACCGGCGGGGCCAGGGAGGTTTCGACCTCATACGGCACTGCCTGATAGGTGATGGGACGGATCGCCCGATTGCTGTTCGCCTGCAGGGTCACCGGATCAACCCCGAAGTGATACTCCGCAGCATTGGCGTCGGAGGCCGACGGGTCAGTGACCCGCAGCAGCGCCCAGTAGCTCCCTTCCGGTGCGGTCTGCAGCACATTGCTGATAACCCCGGCATAGGTCAGTTCATCGTTGGGCAAGCCTGACCCGCCGCCAGTCGCCGGGATGCTGACCGGCGTGGAGAACAGCGCCGGTGCTGAGATCTCGATGGTAGGAGCACCGCTTGCTCCGAGCTGGACCAGCGCCACATCGCTCTCCAGTGACAGATCCACGCCCGCCGCTTCAGTCGCGGTGGCATCCCAGTCACGGACCTGCACGGTGACATCCACCAGGGGTCCGCCGTTGCTTTCCACCGGCGCGATGGGGTCGACTGACACCACGGAGGCATCGAGGGCCGCGAAGGGAAGGCGATAGGCGAAGGCCAGGGGATCGGCGGGTTCCGTGGGGAAGCGTCGGGAGCGTCCCGGCAATCCGCGGGGATCGGTGTACTTGATCAGCACCGCCATGGGGAGACTCACCGGCCCCCCACCGAGCGCAGCCACATCCAGGTGGACTTCCAGGCTCGAGGTCTGGCCACCATGCAGGTAGTCGTACCCCGTCCAGCCAGTGTTGTTCGCTCCTGCGTTGCTCCGCTGCCAGCCACCGATCGCTGGGTTGTACGAGCCCGTCATCTGGCTGCCATTGGAGACCCCGATTCGGGAGTCATCCACTTCATCGACCAGTAGCACGTAGGGGAACGCGCTGACGTTAAACATCCCTTTCGCCAGGAGGTCGCCGGGCTGGACATACCCCTGGGCGTTGCTGACCAGCGCGGGATTCAGGCTGACATTCCCGAACCAGGTGTTGGCTGGGACGTCACCAGGTGCCAAGTCTGCGAGGATCAGCAAGCGTCCGGTGTAGCCCAGGTCGGCCCGATTGCTGCCGCTGATGCCGGCATTGAAGTCCGGGGCCGGGAACGGGTGGCTATGAGTCAGGGTCAGGACCAACGTCTTCGGGCCATCGCGACGCACACTCCGGACCTTCAGGTCCCCGGGCCGGAGAAAATTTTCGATATCCAGGTCGTAGCTCTTGGCCTGCGGCCCCTGGCCGGTACGGTCCATCCGGGGCCGGATGGTTGCGGTCAAGCCCACCGGGTCGATATCGCAGTCGAACAATGCCAGATGCGGATGAGCGGTCAGGCCGGATTCCAGTGCTGCACTGCCTGCAGCTCCGGTAATGGACGCAGGTGTCAGGGGCGAGCCTTGCTGACAGGCAGTGAGGAGGAGTCCGGAAACAAGACAACAGAGGGCGGGCAGGGACTGACGCATGAGGGAGGGACCTCCGGGAGGGGTGGTCGACCTGAGAGCGACGACCGCCACATGGGGTGGCTGGGAGAGGACAGGCGACACAACAGGGAACAGATGCATTGTAAGCGATGCCGCAGAGCGGGACGCCGCAAAAAGCGTGACGCCAGCCTCATTAGAGGCCAGCGTCGCACGAAAATCTGTCGCCGGGGACGAGTCGCCTACGCGGAGTGCTCGGCGATCTTCTTCTTCAGATTGTCCTTCGAGGCGAAGCCGATGATCCGCTCCACCGCTTTCCCATCCTTGAAGAGGATCAGGGTCGGGATGCTCATGACCCCGTAGCGGGCTGCAGCATCGGTGTTCTCATCGGTGTTGATCTTGGTGAACTTGACATTCGTCATGTCCACCGCGAGCTCCTCCAGCAGCGGCGCGATCATCTTGCAGGGACCGCACCAGGGAGCCCAGAAGTCCACCAGGACTGGCTGGGAACTGGAGGTAGTGATGACTTCCTGCTCGAAGGTGCTGGTGGTGATTTCCTGGATGGCCATGGACTTTCTCCTGCGGGCGCGAGTGGGCGCGGTGAGTACGGGGGCGAGTGTACCCGAAAGCGACCAAGGCTTCGTCACATGGGTGCCATTGAGATACCAGCCGGTCCCGTCGGAGGGTGAGTGCTGCAGGGAACAGCGGAAGGAAGCGGAAGCAGAGGGAGAGGAGGAAACCGCCGCCGACGAACAAGTATCTGGACACTTGTCCACATACAAGGTGGGTCCCTGAGCCGCTGTCTCGCGGCGCCGCCGTGATGGCGTGGGGTGCTACGGCGTTCAGGATTCCGGCGGATGCAGGCGGGACAGCGCCTGCACCGGTGACAAGGCCGGCCTTCAACACACACCGCAGAGCAGGGATCCAGTCGAAGAGCTACCAGGCCAGACATCATGGTCCGCCGGCGGCAGGTGCAGTATACCCGGACAGTCAGGGCGACGGAGAGGCTCCTCACTGGTAATGGCTCTTTACCAGTGAGGAGCCTCCACTAGTGAGGGATTCGGACGTATAATGCCCGCTCCAGTACTGACTTCTTCCGCACCAGGCTCCCCGCTATGTCGCACGGACTCACCCCCATTCAGCAGCGTCAGATCAAAACCTTCAAGGCCCTGGCCGATGGCACCCGCATGAAGATGATCTCGGTCCTGAACCGACCCATGACCGTCAAGCAGCTCGCTGATCTGATTGGGGAAGACCACCACAAGCTCTACCACCACATGCGGGTCCTGGAAGGCGCGGGGATTGTCCGGCTGGTGGAAACCCGGACCGATACCCATATTGTCGAAAAGTACTACCAGCTGATTGAGAACTCCATGACCCTGAAGTCGGAAGAGTTCACCCCCGAATACATCCCGATGTTCAACTCGATGGTCCTCCAGATCGCCCAGGCCGCCATCAATGACCTGGTGGAGTCCGCCCATCCCGACCGCGAGCGGGCCGCCGCCAGCCGGGTGGTCCTGCGGTGCAATGCGGATCGCTTCGAGGCGGTCCGGCAGGCGATTCAGGGGCAGTTCCGGGAACTGCTGACCAGTCTCCAGGACCTTGAGCAGGAAGAGGGGGAGTCGGCCTACGAAATCCTGCTGCTCCACTTCCCGGTCTTTGAGGCTGCGGACCCGGCAGAAGAGGGACAGAACGGCAGCGCGATTCGGAAGCGGACCGCCGCCACCAACCAGACCGCCGCGACACTCCAGTCCTAACGCAATCCATCTGCCGGGCTAGGGGAGGTCTGTTGCCCCCCCGAGACGTCCCACCGCCTCACCGATGAGCCCCTCCAGGACCCGGATCCCGGCGTCATCCCGACGCGCTTCCAGCAATTCCAGCACGTCCGCCAAATCGGCGAGCCCTTCCAGTAGTGCCCCGGACTCGACCCGGCATTCTGCGGCGGCTCCCTGACACCAGAGCGCGAGGCGTGGCTCCAGCGGATGTAGCAGGGTCGCCAGATCGTGGTAGTGCTGATGGGCCTCGTCCCAGCGACGCTGCGCGAAGAGGAGCTCCCCCTCCCGTTGCCACGCCGCCAGGGCATCCAGGAGCTGGACATCTGGCAGGTACTCAAGAATGGATCGGGCGCGCTGGGTGAGGAACTCCCGGAGCGCAACGAGGGCGTCGGGCGAGGGGCCAGCATCACGCCAGGCTTCCAGCAGGGCTTCGAACTCGAAAGCGACAGACGGGTCCTGGGCTGTGGACATCGCTACTTCGGAGTGCCGGGGACCACCCGCAGCCCGACATCCGCCAGGGTCGCCTCCGGCATCGGGGCCGGCGCGCCCATGAGCAAGTCGTGCCCTTTGAGCGTCTTCGGGAACGCGATCACCGACGTTATCGCCTCTTCCCCTGCCAGCATCGCGATGAGACGGTCCATCCCCGGGGCCATCCCGCCGTGCGGTGGTGCGCCGTAGCGAAACGCCTCCAGCATATGACCGAACCGCGCCTGGATGGTCTCCTCCGGGATGCCGAGACAGCGGAAGATCTGCCACTGCAACGCGGGCTCGTGGATGCGGATCGATCCCGAGGCGATCTCCTCGCCGTTGATCACCAGGTCGTGTGTCACGCTCCCCAGACGAAGCAGGATCTCCCCATCGGCGAGGGTCGGCTCATGCCCCAGTTCCGCCAGGAGGGCCTCCCACTCCGCCTGATGCGGACGGGTAAACGGATGGTGGACCGCCGAGATCGATCCATCGTTGTTCTTCTCAAAGAGCGGGAAGTCCACGACAAACAACGGCGCGACCGCCCCGGCGGGAATCAGGTCGAGGGCGCGTCCCAGCTCCAGACGGAGCGCCCCAAGGATCGCGTGAGCATTCTCACCACTATGCGCCAGCAAGAACCACGTATCGCCGACCGGCGTGTGCGACTCGAACCAGGCTTTCTCCGCCGCAGCGAAGAACTTCGCCAGCGGCGACTTCAGCTCCTCTGCTTCGCGGATGACATGCGCCAGCCCCAGGGCTCCCAACTGCTTCGCCCGGTCCTGCCAGTGGTCGAGCTCCGAGCGGGAGAAGGTCCGCCCCGGGACCCGTATCCCGAGGATCCGCCCGCCGGCATCGAGGGTGCCGCGGAAGACTTTTACTTCAGTCGTGGAGAAAGCGTCCGAAAGGTCCTCGATCTCCAGCCCGAAGCGGAGGTCTGGCTTGTCGACCCCGAACCGCGCCATCGCTTCCCGGTACGGCATCCGGGGAAAGGGAGTCGCCAGGGTCTGCCCACAGAAGCGCTCGAAGAGCATCGCGACCCAGGCCTCAACGGTCGTGAGAATCTCTTCCTGGGTCGGGAAGGCCCACTCGAGGTCGAGCTGCGTGAACTCCGGCTGACGATTCGAGCGTAAATCCTCATCCCGAAAGCAGCGCGCGATCTGGAAATACCGCTCGAACCCGGCGGTCACCAGCAGTTGCTTGAATTGCTGAGGCGACTGCGGGAGGACATAGAACATCCCCGGCTCCTGGCGATAGGGGACCAGGTACTCCCGGGACCCTTCCGGTGTCCCCTTGCAGAGGATCGGAGTCTCCAGCTCGTGAAAGTCCCGGGCGAAAAAGAACTCCCGGGTCGCCTGCATAATCTGGTGACGCAGAACCAGATTGCGCCGCATCCCGGCGCGTCGCAGCTGCAGATAGCGATACCGGAAGAGGAGTTCCTGATTCTCGTGCCCCTCGGAATGGACCAGGACCGGCACCGGCTCCGCCAGATTCAGGATCACCAGGGCCTGCCCCTGGACCTCGACCCCGCCTGACGCCCACTCGCGATTCTCCTGTCCGGCAGGACGGACGCTGACCGTTCCCCGGACCAGGACGACCGATTCCTCCCGGACACCGGCGGCCAGCGCTGCCGCCTCCGCATCGATGTCGGGGCCAAAGACCACCTGCACCAGCCCCGAGGCATCCCGGAGTTCCAGGAAACAGAGGCCTCCGAGGTCGCGTCGACGATGCACCCAGCCGGCCAGGGTGACGGTGGTATCTGCCAGTGCGGGAGTGCAGTCGGCGGCGTAGTGGGTCCGGGTGTCTGATGGTGCCAGTGTCATGGCCGGGGAGTGTAGCGAATGCGCGTTGCCTGTCTGGGAGAGACGTCTAGCATTGCCGGTAAAAAAAACAATGCATTGAATTGCGAGTCCTCGCTAAATGCAGTAGAGAGCAGAGTGTGAAACCTCCGGCCGTAAAGAGAGCGCTGCGTGCGACCCTCGAGTGTGGGCCCTTTCAAACACGGATCGTTCACCTGCTATAGCTTAGAAGGAGAGGTATGTCTACCATGAATCGCCTGCTCAGTCTGCTTCTGGGGGTGTTGCTTGCAGTGTCCCTCCTGAGCTGTTCACACGGACAGGTGCCCTCTGAACCGGTACAGCCAAGGATTCTCGGCGTTTCTGTTCCGCCCGGCATGCTGCTGCCTGGTCAGCAACTGACGCTGGAATCTGTTACCACCGGTGAGATAGATTCTTTTGAATGGACCATCGGGGGGACGTCCGCAAAGTTAGTTGCGAACAACCACTTATCAGCCACAGTTGAGTTAATCCGCGAGGGTCCGGTGTCTGGCGTGCTGAGTATTGCCGGGCCCGCAGGAAGCGACAGTCTGGAATTCGAGTTCCGTGTAGCCAGTCCGCGCATACCTCAGTTTAGTACGGTAATTGAATTGCCAGCCTTACCCGGTTCTGATATCGATTTTGCACAGCGCGCTTACGGTCTAAATGTCGTACTTGCCCATGATCGACTCTGGATGGTTTACACGGTTTCAGGAGGCGTTTTCAGTTCTGGATATATCAAATTGATTCTGGCGCATTGCGGTGCACCAGACCTGGAAAATCCGGAAAGCTGGCAGTTTCTGGAGTTTAGCGAGCGCTATACAGCGGTCAGTAGTTTATTCGAAACTGACGGGCGAATTGTTGTGATATACAGTCAATCCGCCAGTCCTGAGCCAGATGGTTTAATCGTGGCTATTGCCACACGGGCCGTGCCTCAGAATGATGCAGATTTCCGCAAAACTCTGCTCACGGAGCTACATCCCTTAACACCTGGCAAGCGTCTGGTCGTACATGAGGGCGCATTACTGGCGCTCTCTTCCGTGAGAGATGCAAACTCATTTGCGCGCCCCGCGCTCGCTCGTTTGCCCTTAACGCAATCGGTCACCGCTGCAGATTTGGTTAAGGGCGAGCTGCCTGGTGGATTCGGATCATTTTGGGACCCCATTATGACTAGTATCCAGGGCAAAATCGCCATCGCCTGGGCCTATAATGCAGAACAATATATCCTCGTCCGCAACTCTTTTCCACCCTGGGACATATTTAGTTTTTCTGCATTGCCATTCACGCACGGTGAAGTACAGGTGACCGGCCTCGGCCCCTGGGGTACTTCCGGTCTGATCATGGGCTTCTCCGATCTAGTCGATGGGCGACAGTACTATACGACCAGTTCAACGCTAACACCAATATTGGAAGACTGGAGCACCCCAGTCGAAGTCCCGCAAACGCTGCTTGGGAGGCCAGTCATGTGGGCAGGGCGCCAAGTCTGGCATACGAACAGTACACTCCGGGTTCCCAATCAGGAAATTCTTGCGCGCACCATCGCCGCACCGCCTTCGGAGGCTTCGGATCTCATCTTCACTCCATTTGAGATCGATATGATTGGGCGTTCTGAAGTGCCGACCATGCTGGACTTTGATGGCCGGCTCATCATCGTGCACCCGTATGATCCTGACGGCAACGGTCCGGAACCCCAGCGCATCCGGCTGCTGCAGAGCGACGGCCCCTGGTAGTCCGCCTGCACGACTCCGCCCCCTGGGCTGTCTTTACAATGCCGGTGGCATCTGGGAATATGATGAGTCGGGGTCGACCGCGCCTGGTCGTGGGTCCCCGCTTGGGAGCACCCTGACAGGAAGGTGGGCAGGCGTGACGTCGTTGCCGCAGACCGAGGGCCGGACGGCCGGGCCGCTCGACGCCATGGGCCGGGTCGAAGCACGGCTCCTGGAACTCACCGACAACGAGATTGGCATCGTCCGGGACCTTGCCCGTCATGTCACTGTTTCCCGGGGCAAAAAACTCCGCCCCGCCTTTGTGCTGTTGGGGTGTCAGATGTACCGCCCCGACATCGATGCGGTCGCTATTGATGTCGCCTGCGCCACGGAACTGATCCACGCCGCCACGCTGCTGCACGATGATGTGGTCGACAACTCATCGACCCGTCGCGGCAAGATCTCCGCCAACTACAAATGGGGGAACACCTTCGCGGTCCTGGTGGGGGACAACCTGCTGGCCACCGCCTTTACGGCCCTTGCGCAGGCCCGAGACCTGGAACTCCTGGAGCTCTTCTTTTCCGCGGCCAAGGAACTCGGCGAGGGGGTCATCCTGGAACTCGCCCAGAAGGAGAACTGGCGACTCACCGAGGCCGAATACCTCAACATCATCCGGAAGAAGACCGCGATCTTCTTCGCGGCCTGCTCCCGGGCTGGGGGGATGCTCGCGGGGGTCGATGAGCGCCAGCTCGAAGCCCTGCATGATTTCGCCTTCAACTTCGGGATGGCTTTTCAGATCACCGATGACCTGCTGGACCTCCAGTCCTCCCAGGCCGCTGCCGGCAAGCCCATTGGTCAGGACTTGGTCGAAGGCCGCGTGACCCTGCCGCTGATCCGCTTCCTGCAGGATGGCGGGAAGCTCGAAGAATTGCTGGCGATCCGGACCGCCAACGGGGAGCATGAAGCCCTGGTGCATGGCCTGTCAGCACGGCTGGAGGACCTGGGGCACCTGGCGTATGCGCGGCAACTGGCGCAGGAGTCGCTGGACCGGGCCGGGGAGGCCCTGACAGTGCTGCCAGCGTGTCCGGCGCGGGACTATCTGGCGGGCCTGATGGCGAAGCTGGTGAATCGGGAAACGTAAGTCACGACCGCAGCGCAGCGTAATGCGGCGAGCACCGATGCTGTGCTCGTCACCCCGCTCCAAACCACAGGATCTGGAGCGGGGCTGAAGATCAAATCTGGCGTTTTACTTCACTCCGACAGCCATGCTATCCGGACCCACGAGGTGTTCGACCCGTGCCTCCTGGAACCCGGCCTCGCGCAGCCAGCCGATGACATCCGCGCCGGTGTAGTCGAATCCGCCAGAGGTTTCGATGAGCATGTTCAGGCTCATCATGAGACCGAAGGCATTCACCCGGCGATCGTCATCGATGAGGCAGTCGTAGACGATGAGTGCGCCGCCTGCCGGGAGGGCATCGTAGGCCTTGGCGATGAGCATTTTCTTGGTCGGCAGATCCCAGTCATGCAGGATGTGCCCCATGGTGATGACATCGGCCTGGGGAAGCGGATCGGCGAAGAAGTCGCCAGACGCGAAGGTCGCGCGCGCCTCGAGCTGCAACGACGCCATGTACTCCTCGAAGATCGGCGCGACCTGCGGCAGATCGAATCCGATCCCGGTCAGAGGTGGCTGGGCGAGGCAAATCTGGGCGACCAGATCGCCCTGGGCGGTACCGACATCACAAATGGAGGTGTAGCCGCTCCAGTCGAATTGCCGGGCGATCGCCATGTTCGCGCCATGGGAGATGCCGGTCATGGCTGCGAGGAAGCCCCGGAGTCGCGCCGGGTCGGCATAGAGCTCGCCGAAGAGGTCCTGGCCGTGGCCGGCTTCGTTCTGCGGCTTCCCGGTCTTGAGGGCTTCGGTGAGATGTCCCCAAAAGGGATAGAGCCGGTGATTCGCCATCTCCAGGATGCCCCCGATGTACGAGGGCTTCTGCCGGTCGAGAAACAGGTCCGTTTCCGGTGTATTGCCGTAGATCTCCCCGTCGCGTGTCAGGAACCCAAGAGCGACCAGCGTGTCGAGGAAGTCACGGGCGGAGCGCTCATGCAGGCCGAGGCGTCCTCGCAGGCGCTCGAACGCCTCCGGGCCGTGGGCAAGCTCGGTGAAGAGTCCAAGCTCGATGGCGGAGAGCAGCGTTTTGGAGGGCCAGAACGCGAGCCCGGTTTGCATGATGAGGTCGGGAGTGAGAGGAGCAGGCATGGGGTGGGGAGTCCTGTGCACGAGATGAATGTGAGCAGCGTCCGCATTATGGGCGCTCTGGGACTCATCAACGCAAGTGAACCGATGTCCGGTACACTAATCCCCCGGCCGCTCACCGTTGACGTGCCAAGGAAGGATCCTGTCCATGCCCGCTCGTAAACCCTGGCTCGCTCTCTCGACCCTGACCGTCCTGGCTCTCATCGGGCTCTTCGCGTTCGGACGTCCCGCGACATCGCAGGCGGCCCCCAAGAAGAGTGACCGTATTGCCCTCCTCTATGCCGAAGGGGTCATCATGGGCGATTCCCCCGAGGACAGCTTCTTTGGAGGCTCGGGCAACGTCTCCAGCATCGCCATGGTGCAGAAGCTGGAAGAAATCCGGAAGGATGACCAGATCAAGTCGGTCGTTATCCGGGTCAACTCACCGGGCGGGTCAGCCGCCGCCAGCCAGGAAATCTACGACGCGATCGTGAAGGTGAAGACTGTCAAGCCGGTCTACATCAGCATGGGCGACATCTGCGCGTCGGGGGGGTACTACATCTCCGCGCCCGCGACCCGGGTCTGGGCGACGCCCGCCACGCTCACCGGCAGCATCGGGGTCATCATGGAACTCCCCCGGTACGACAAAATGCTGGACAAAATCGGGGTGGAGTTCCGGACCCTGAAAGCCGGCGCCCGCAAAGACATCGGCTCCGGGACTCGCGAAATGACCGCTGAAGAACGGGCCATCCTGGAGAAGCTCCTGACAACCACACATGACCAGTTCATCAAAGCGGTGAGTGCCGGACGAGTCGCTGCGGGGCAGGCGGAGTTCGATGAAGCGATGGTCCGGACCCTGGCTGATGGCACCATCTGGACCGGCGAAGACGCCAAAGCGGCCGGCCTGGTGGACGAACTCGGGGGGCTGCAGGATGTTCTGATCTATGCCGCCACCCAGGCGGGGCTGGACCCCGACGATTTCGTGGTCGACGAAATGACCATGACCTTCATGGACGAGCTGATGAAGTCCCTGGGGATGGAGATGCGGGGTCCCTTCGGGAGGCTGCAGTCGATGCTGGGCGCGTTAGCGCTGCGATCGATGATGCCGGCGCAGCTGCCACTGGCGATGCCGCAGCAGTCGAGTCTGCCGATTCCCCAAACGGGGGCGCTGGGGCTGGCGAACCGCATGTTCCTGTGCGAGCCGCTTCTCTCCGGCGGCCTGAGCTACTAAGTCCGAGCCCATGGCACCGCCGCCCCTGGTCCTTGCCTCCGCCTCCCCCAGGCGTCAGGAAATCCTGACCGCCCTCGGGCTCACCTTTGAGGTCGCCCCCATTACGGGGGTCACGGAAGAGCAGATGGCCGAGGACTTCTTTGGGCATCCCCGGGACCTGGCCTATCACATCGCGATGAAGAAAGCCGGCATAGCGTCCGCCACGTCCGGAAGTGCCCTCACCATCGCGGCGGACACCATCGTGGTCTGCGATGACCGTCTGCTGGGCAAGCCGGGGTCGCCGGAGGAGGCGGCGGAGTTCCTGCGGTTGTTGTCAGGACGGACCCACGAGGTCATTACCGGGGTCGGGCTGGTCGATGGGGAGTCGGGGCGTCGGGTGACCGGCGAGGAGCGGACCCTGGTGTCGATGGTGCCGCTCTCCGCTGACGACATTGCGGGGTATCTCGCCAGTGGCGAGCCCTATGACAAGGCGGGGGGATACGGCATCCAGGGGCTCGGCAGCCTCTTTATCAGCGGGATCCAGGGGGACTACTGGAATGTCGTGGGGTTCCCGGTCTACCGGTTCCGGCAGCTATTGGCGGAACTCGGGCACGACCTGGTCGCCTGGAGTTGCACTCCGTTGAAAGTCTGATACTCCCCCTGCTTACCTGAATCTGTGACCGGTGCCTCTCGAGTTAAAGCAACAGGCAGTACACTCAATAGCTGGCCACGAGGCCGGACACTGAAGGAGCGCGACCCATGGACTTCGCCTTTTCCGAAGAAAATCTCCAGTACCGCGAGGCCGCCCGCGAGTTCGGCGAGCGGTACATCCAGCCCTTCGCCCATGAGTGGGATGTCGAGGGCCGGTTCACCACCCCGATTCATCAGCAGCTGGGCGAAGCCGGCTTCCTCGGACTCTGTATCCCGCAGGAATATGGCGGGCTGGGGGCGAGCTATGTGACCTATGCGCTGGTCGTGGAAGAGATCAATCGCGCTGACACATCAGTGAGGACCATCATGTCGGTCCACAACAGCCTCATGGCCTCCACCCTCAATGAGTGGGGGTCCGAGGAGCAGAAGCAGCGCTGGCTGCCGGGCATGGCGAGTGGGGAACTGATGGGCTGTTTTGGCCTCACCGAGCCCAACGCCGGGTCCTGGGCGGTCAACCAGCAGACCCGGGCCATCGACAAGGGGGACTACTACCTCGTCAATGGGGTGAAGTGCTGGATTTCCTGTGGCGACACCGCCGATATCGCTCTCTGCTTCGCCACGGTCGACCCGGCACTGGGGCATCGCGGCATCCTGGCGTTTGTGGCGGAGAAAGCCTCCATGCCGGGGTTCCGCGCCGGGAAGACCGAGCCGAAGATGGGCTGCCGGGCGGCACACGCCACCGAGCTGATCTTTACAGACTGCGAAGTCCCGAAAGAGAATGTCATCGGCGAGGTCGGCGATGGATTCGCCATCGCCATGGCGGCCCTTGATCATGGACGCTTTTCGGTCGCTTCCGGCTCCGTGGGTGTCGCACAGGCCTGTGTCGATAAGGCGCGGGAGTATGCGCTCCAGCGGGTCACCTACGATGTCCCCATCGCGCAGCACCAGGCGGTGAAGCTGATGATGGGCGAAATGGTGATCGACACCGAAGCGGCCCGGCTCCTCTGCCTGCGCGCGGGGTACCTCAAGGACCAGCATGTCCGCTCTACCCGCGAGACCTGCATCGCCAAGTACTTCGCCACCGAAATCGCGAATCGCAATGCCTACAAAGCGGTCCAGATTTTTGGCGGCAACGGGTACTCGGCAGAGTACGACGTCGAGCGGTACTACCGGGATGCCCGGGTGCTGACCATCTACGAAGGGACCAGCGAGATCCAGCGGATGATCATCGCCGACTACGAGTTCGGCTATCGCAAGGACAAAGCGACCCCTTCGCTGGCCCTGCGTGAACCGGCCCTGATGGCCTGAGCCGTGGATGCCATGCCAGGTTGCCGCCTCCGGGCCGGTCGCTGCGAAAGCAGAATCGGCTGGCTGATCCTGTCTTCCGGTGCACTCTGTGCTTCAATGCAGGAGCACGCACGCCACTCTCACTGCCAGGGAGCACGAACCACCCATGACCAAGCGCATCGCCGTTCTCGGCGGAGACGGGATCGGTCCCGAAGTTACGGCTGCAGCTATGCAGGTCCTTCAGGTCCTGAATCGCCAGCGACCTGGAACTGTCGAACTGACTGACCTCCCCTATGGAGCGGACTACTACCGGAAGCACGGGTACTCCACGCCGGAAAACGTACTCGATGAGTACCGCACTTACGATGCGATCTTTGTCGGGGCGGTGGGGGATCCCACGATCGCGGACCCCAACTATGCGAAGGACATCCTGCTGAAGATGCGCTTTGGGCTGGACCTCTACATCAACTTCCGGCCCTGCACCCTGCTGGATGAGCGGCTCTGTCCCCTGAAGGACAAAGGCATCGAGGATGTCCAGATCGTCTGCTTCCGGGAAAACACGGAGGGGGCTTATGCCGGGATCGGCGGCTTCCTGAAGCGGTACACCACCGACGAGGTCGCCATTCAGGAGGAGATTAGCACCTACAAGGGAGTGGAACGCATCTGCCGTGCCGCCTGCGACTGGGCATTGAAGCATGGCAAGTCGCACGTCACGATGGTTGACAAGTCGAATGTCATGACCTACAGCCACGATCTCTGGCAGCGAGTCTGGGCCCAGGTGGCAGCCGACTACCCGCAGCTCAACTGCGACTCGATGTACATGGATGCCATGTGTATGCAGCTCGTGAAGAATCCCGAGCGCTACGAAGTCATCGTGACGAACAACATGTTCGGCGACATCCTCACCGACCTCGGAGCCATGCTCTGTGGGGGGCTCGGGCTGGCCCAGTCCGCGAATATCAATCCGGATGGTGTCTCGATGTTCGAGCCGGTGCATGGCTCGGCACCGAAGTACGCCGGCCAGAACATCGCCAACCCGCTGGCGGCGATTCTCACGGTCCAGCTGCTCGCCGAGCATCTCGGCTTTCCAGCCTTCGCCTCAGCGGTTGAGGACGCTGTCAAAGCCTCCATCAAGACCGGCAACACGGCCCGTGACCTGTTCGGCGGGTCTCTCGGGACACGAGAAGTCGGCCAGTGGATCGCCGACTACCTGGCAGACCACTATGACCCGGCCGCAGAGCCGGCCACCGCCGCCGCTGTCGCCTAACCGTTTTCCAGGCCTCTTCAGGAGCAGCAGACACATGGACATCCGCATCATCGACTTCCCCGGCACCAGGATGGTCGGGCTGGAGAATCGTGGGCCGTTCAGCACGATTGGCGAGGCCTGGCATCGGCTGATGCCGATTGCAGGACCGGCAGGGCTATTTCGTCCGGACAAGCGGACCATCACGCTCTGCTGCGATCACGCCGAGGGAACCCCGGAAGCCGAATTCCTGAGCTATGTCGGCATGGAGTTCGAGGATGGCATCGCCCTCCCCAGCGAACTCACCATCCGGGAGATTCCTGCTGGTCCCTACGCCGTCGGCATTCATCGTGGGCCATATGCGGGGCTGCCCCAGTCCTGGCAGACCTTCGAGGCCGCAGTTGAGGTGGCTACTGGCCGTAAAGCGACGCGTGGGGACTGTTTTGAAATTTACGTCAATGACCCCGGGTCGACTCCGGAAGATGAACTGATCACGGAACTCTATGTCCCCGTAGAGTGACCGACGAGGTCCTCAGCCTGGATCAACTGTGGCAGCGCAGAACGCTTCGTAATCGATGAAGCCGGGGAAGGGTGTCCCTGGCGCACAGTACGCGCATCCCGGATCGCGGTCCTGCCGCAGCTCCCGGAAGCGTCCGGAGAGCGCATCATAGGTGCAGAGGCGTCCGATGAGGGGCTCGCCGACCCCCAGGAGGAGCTTGAGCGATTCGGTCGCCTGCAATAGACCGATAACCCCAGGCAGCACACCAAGAACTCCGGCTTCCGCGCAATTTGGGGCGAGCTCCGGTGGAGGCGGGGAGGGATAGAGGCAGCGATAGCAGGGCCCTCCGGCTGCCGGATGAAACACGCTTACCTGTCCCTCGAAGCGAAAGACAGCGCCATACACCAGCGGCTTGCTCAGCAGGAGGCAGGCATCGCTCAGCAGGAACCGTGTCGGGAAATTGTCCGTGCCATCAACAATCACATCCGCGCCTGACACCAGCGCTTCGACATTCGTGCTGGTCAGTCGCTCCTGATACGTCGTGAGTTGCAGCGATGGATTAAACGCCAGGAGTGTCTGCCGGGCGGAGTCGACCTTCGGCTGTCCGACCCGACCGGGGGTGTGCAGGATCTGGCGCTGCAAATTCGAGACATCGACCGTGTCGCTGTCGATGAGGGTGATGGACCCCACGCCTGCCGCTGCAAGGTAGTAGGCGACTGGTGACCCCAGCCCGCCTGCGCCGACGATGAGCACCCGGGAAGCCAGCAGGCGCTGCTGGCCGGCGACCCCGACTTCCGGAATCAGGATATGCCGGTCGTAGCGCTGTAACTCCTCGGGGCTGAGTCCAGTGTGCTGGACCACCGGATGCCCCTCAGCCTTCCAGCGACTGATGCCCCCCGCCAAGGACTGCACATTGCGGTAACCGAGGCGCTGCAGGGTGTCCGCCGCCAGCAGCGACCGGGTTCCAGCGGCGCAATAGACCACGATGGACTGCTCCCGGTCCGGCAGGACCGTGTCTATGCTCATTTCCAGCTGCCCTCGAGGGATCGTGATGGCCCCAGGAAGCGTGCCCGTGGCGACTTCTCCAGGCTCCCGGACATCGAGCCACACCACGCCTGAGGCTTCAGCGGCTGCTGCCGGTGTGATCTCCTGCACCGAGGCACGGAGGGTGGCGAGCAGCGTGTCCAGAGAACCAGCCATAATGCCGATTGTACTGGCCACCGCGGAAACCATCGGCCCCTGCGGGGCATGTGTACAATCGGTTACAGACCTCCTCACCCACCAGGAGCGAGAGAGACTGCAGAGAAGGAGCGCACGTACGCTATGGGCATGACTCTGACGGAGAAGATTCTCGCCGCACATACGGACCAGGCGACTGTGCAGGCCGGGGATCTCATTACCGCGAAGGTCGACCTCACGATGGGGCACGACATCACTGCACCTCATGCTGCTGCGGTGTTCCGTCAGATGGGGGGGACCAAAGTCTGGGATCCGGACAAAGTGACCCTGGTCAATGACCACTTCGTACCGGCCAAGGACATCAAGTCCGCTGAACTCTCCCGGGCCATGCGGAACTTCGCCAAAGAGCAGGGGATCAAGCACTACTTCGAGATCGGACGCTCCGGCATCTGCCACACACTCCTCCCGCAGGAAGGGCTGATCCATCCCGGGCAGGTGGTGATCGGGGCCGACTCCCATTCCTGCACTTATGGCGCGTGGGGCTCCTTCGCGACCGGAGTTGGTGCCACCGATCTGGCGGCGGTCTGGGCGCTTGGTGAGATCTGGCTGAAAATTCCCGAGACCATCAAGTTTGAGGTGTCAGGTGAGCGGGGCAGATACGTTACCGGCAAGGACATCATGCTCCGCTGTATCGCGGAGATCGGCTGTGAGGGGGGCCGGTACAAGGCCCTGGAGTTCAGCGGACCCGCTGTCAAAGCCCTCCCCATGGGAGAGCGGATCATCCTCGCCAACATGGCCATTGAGGCGGGGGGCAAGAATGGGGTCGTGGAAGCCGATGAAGTCACTCTGGAGTGGCTGAAAGACAAGACCAGCGAGACCGGGACCCTGTACCAGGCGGATGCCGATGCCCGCTATGAGCAGGTCGTCGCTTTCGACATCACCGGGATGCCACCGGTGGTGGCGTTCCCTTTCAGTCCGGACAACATCCGGTATTGGGGGGACTGGGATCCGTTCCCGATCGATCAGGTGGTCATCGGGTCCTGCACGAACGGACGCATCGAGGATCTGCGCGCCGCCGCCGAGGTCCTCAAGGGCAATAAGGTCCACGACTATGTGCGGGTCGTGGTGTTCCCGGCGACACAGAAAATCTATGAGCAGGCGATCGAAGAAGGTCTGATGAAGATCTTTGCAGAGTCCGGCTGCGCGATTTCGACCCCCACTTGCGGCTCCTGTGTCGGTGGTCACATGGGCGTCCTCGCCGGTGGCGAGAAGTGCGTCTCCACCACCAACCGCAACTTCCGTGGACGCATGGGCGATGCCGCGAGCGAGGTCTACCTGACCAATCCGGCCATCGCTGCCGCCACCGCTGTCAAGGGACAGCTGGCGCTGCCCGATGAGGTTATAGTCTAGCCCATCCACCAGCGGGTCGCGCCTGGGAGCGCACGAGGGGAGCCGGATCAGCGTGAATCCGCCTCATCTGCTCGCCGGATACCGGCAACTCATCGATGACTACTTCCTCTACCTCCAGCGCGGCGAGTTGATCTTGTCGCGCGGGCTCTGCTTTACCCGGATGGCAGAAGCCTCGGAAGCTGACGAGGAAGAACTCATCGCCCATTGCATCGTGCAGTACCGACGCCAGCGGGTGGTGCCGGTACTGGTCGATTGGAGCGCGACCCTCGCAGAAGCGATTAATCAGGGGACCGAGTTTCGACAGTTTTTCGGCCAGCTCTGGGAACTGCAGGCCGCTGGTGCCAGTGAGAGTGAGCAGCAGGACTACCTCAACCGTCTGAGCAGTCTGATGCACAAAGCCCGGGACCCGGAACCCGCGGACTCACCGGGCGTCATCATTCACCACATCGGCCCTGTGCAGGAGATGAGCAACGCCGAAATGGAGCAGCTGGGTCGCCTCCTGGCAGCCAGGATGGAGCGCGCACTCCCGGTCTTCATCTTCTTTCGCGAGGACTACTCCACGCTGTTGCGCCAGCTTCAGCGCGCCAGCGACATGATCTGGGCCCTGGATGAAACATCCTATGCGGCAGAGTTCTACCTGGCGCATCCCCTGGGCTTTGGCATTGTGCAGGCGCATAACCGCCGACGTCAGCTCACCAGACCCACTGACTCCCCACACAACTAAAGCGCCTCGGACATTGCGTCCAGCGGGCTATACTCCCCCCATGCGTTCGTTCGTACGGGTCCGGGACGGCAAGTACATCGGGGGAGTCGCCCTCGGGCTGGCGTGGTACAGCGGGATCGATGTTCGGCTCGTGCGTATTGCCCTCACCGCCCTCGCGATGCTGACCACCGGCGGACTCGTCGTGGTGGTCCTCTACCTGATTCTGATGCTCACAACTCCCATCGTTGCCACTCCGGCAGACCTTCCTTCGCGTGAGTAATCCCAGGGGTACTTTGACCGTCCATCCAGTCCCGCGTCTGGCGGGCACGATTCCCTTGCCTGGCGACAAGTCGTTGTCTCACCGGGCGCTGCTACTGGCAGCCATGGCGCAAGGGACCTCTCACCTGATGGATTGCAATCCGGGAGCCGATGTCCAGAGCACGGTGGGAGCGCTGCGGGAACTGGGGGTGACGATCGAGGCCACGGCGGATGGCTTCCTCGTGAGTAGCCGGGGGCCTGACAGCTGGAAAGCGCCGGAGTCTGTCATCGACTGCGGGAACTCCGGCACCACTGCCCGACTCCTGATGGGAGTCCTCTCCAGTCTGCTGGGAGTTGAGGTTGTTCTGACCGGAGATGCGTCACTGCGTGCACGACCCATGCAGCGGGTGATCGAGCCTCTAAGGAAGATGGGCGCGTCTGTCGTGGAACTTGGTGCGTCGGGGTGTCTGCCACTCAGGATCAGCGGCCGCGAGCTCCAGGGCATCACCTGGCGCAATGCCCCTCCCTCGGCGCAGGTCAAGGGTGCGTTGCTTCTGGCGGGACTCAGGGCCCATAGCGCGACCACGATCGTGGAGTCGGAACCAACACGGGATCACACCGAGCGCCTCCTGGCCTGGCTCGCCACCGAGTTTCCACACGCGCTGCAGGAGCCGCTGATCACGCCTCAGGATGGCGGCGGCGCGATTCTGTCGGTGAAGCCACAACTGCAGGACTGGCCGGGGTTTGATCTTCGCATTCCGAAGGACCCTTCCGCCGCAGCATTCTGGATGGTCGCGGCTCTCGCGCATCCGGATGCCGAAATCACTCTGCCGGAGGTCCTCTGGAATCCCACGCGCAACGGACTGGTGGAACTCCTCGGGCCACTGGTTATGACCCCGCCGTTAACCCGACTCAGCGGCCCGGAATACGGCCCCGAAGCGGTCTGGAGCCCTGTGATTCGGAGCGCTACGATCCCGCCAATCCGGATTGGCCCAGGATTTCTCCCCGCCTCGGCGGTCATCGATGAATTGCCGGTGCTCGCGCTCCTCGCGACTCAGGCAACTGGACGATCAGTGATTGCCGGGGCCGGAGAACTCCGGGTGAAAGAATCGGACCGTCTGACTGGTACGGCTGCCATCCTCTCCGATCTGGGGGCAAACATCACGGTGGCTGATGATGGCTGGATCATCGAGGGGCCGACTCCCCTGCATGGGGCAACGGTCGCGACGCTGGGCGATCACCGACTGGCGATGATGGCTGCCATCGCGGGACTGATCGCTTCCGGTCCGGTGACACTGGATGATGCCGACTGCTTCGATATCAGCGACCCCGGATTTGTCCCCACGCTGCAGGCACTGGGGGCGGTTCCCTCCGAGCGCCTGTGCTAGCATCCCTCATTACTGTGTCCACAGCGACGCCCCCCCTGCTGGAAGAACCATGGGCGAGCGAACTCTGCGAATGGGGGCTCTGGCCCCCTCTTCCTGATGTCCCCTGGCCGGTCTACCGCCATGTCTCCCGGGTTTCGCTGCGAGCGTTTCAGTATCTGCGCAATGTCGGTGGTCAGGCGGATGCCTCCCTGCTCCTCCGCAAGGCCCTGGGGATGCGGGGCAAGATGCCCGAGGGACTCGAGGAAGTCGCCCGGGCGCTCTTCCAGGAGACTCCCGGTTTTGTGGAGCCGGCATCCGGGCACTGGTCCGTGACCATGGATGCCAGGGTCCTGCAGGCGCTCCGGGATCAACGCTTTGTAGTGTTCGATCTGGAAACCACTGGCGGCAAGCCCCCACAGGAACGGATTACCGAAATCGGGTGTGTCAGGCTGGAGCAGGGTGAGATTACTGGACAGTTTCAGTCCCTCGTGAATCCTGACAAGCCGATTCCCCCCTTTGTGGCCCGTCTGACCGGCATCACGAACAGGATGGTCCGCCGGGCACCCCGCATCGAACAGGTCCTTCCCAGTTTCCTCGAGTTCATCGATGGCTACATCCTGATCGCCCATGATGTCTTCCAGGACCTCCGTTTCATTGATCAGGAACTCCTGACGCTCTGCAATGGGGTCCTGGGGCTCCCAGTCATCGATACCCTGGTCCTCGCCAAGCAGCAAATCGCCCCGGAAATCGGTTATAGCCTCAGGAAAGTGGCAGAACATCTGGGGATGGAGTCGGAGGGGAGCCATCGAGCTCTGGATGATGCCCTGATGACCGCGCATCTGTTTCTCCGGTTCCAGGAGGCTCTGCCATCACCCGAAGAGTTGCTGGAAGGCTATCAGTTTGAAGAAAATCCAGCATGGCGGCAGCGAGGTAACGGCTTGACTGGCTGGTGGACCGTATAATGCCCCCTTGCGCGGGGTGTTAAAGCCCCCTGGCTAGACCGGCCATTCTACGAACTCGCACGAGGTCCGCCATGCGTACGGCATCCATGCACGTCTACTTTGCGCTGTCGATGGTTCTGGCAGGCGCACTCTCCTGGCCCGGTTCCGGGCTCACAGGATGTTCAGCCGCTCAGGGGCAGTTGCCACAGCGACTCACTATCTTCTACTCCAACGAGACTGAAAATGAACTCTATCGTTGCGGCTGTAAGTCCGGGCAGTCCGGGGGGTTGTCCCGACGCGCAACCCTGATCGCGACCAAAGAAGATGCGCCTGAACTCCTGGTCGACGCCGGAAACTTTTCGGCGAAGCGTCCGGGCAATGCCTACGATGAGTTCAAGCTAGACACCCTCCTGCGGGTATACGACCTCCTCGGCTATAGCGCTTTGAACGTTGGACCCCTGGAGTTCAACCGGGGCAAGGCGCAGTTACAGGCCCTGGCAGAGCGGACAGGTAACCGACTCATCAGTGCTAATGTTGTGGATGAAGGCGATCAGCTCGTCCTGCCGCCCTACACCATTGCTGAGGTCGAAGGGCTCAAAGTCGGAATCGTCGGCCTGATCACTGAACAGTTCCGTCCTAACGCTGACAATCCTTCGGACACCCTGAAAACCACCGATCCGGTCGCTGCCCTGGAGTCCGTCTGGGACGAAGTCCGTAAGAAAAGCGATGTCCAGGTCCTCCTCTCGCAGCTCCGCGATGACGAGGTGTCCCAGATCATCAAAGCTTTTCCCGAAATCGATGTGGTCATCGGCGGTCCTGGATGGCGCCAGGGCGAGCAGAGCAAGCCCTGGGAAGAAAACGGGGTCGTGATGGCGAAGGTCGGGATCCGCGGACGTCACATTGGTGAAGTCACCCTCGACCTTGATGCCACTGATCGCCGACATGTGAAGATCGCGAACTACTCCGGTCAGACCACGGAACTCGGCGACTCGATTCCCGAAAACATCGAAGTGGAAAAGGTCCTCGAGGACTTCAAAGAGCGCCTGCGCAAGGGCGAAGTCGTGCAGGACATCTACGAGCCCCATAGTGCCGAGCAGCAGTTCGGCTATGCCGGTTCCATCTACTGCCAGGAGTGCCACGGCCAGATCTACGCTGGCTGGCTCCGGACCCGCCATGCCCAGGCCTATCAGACCCTGGCGCAGAAAGGCGAGCAGGGGAATCCTGGGTGTCTTGAATGCCACACCGTCGGCTATGCCGATCCGGGTGGCTATGCCGCAAAGGGCAACAGCTACCTGCTGGCTAACGTGCAGTGCGAGAACTGTCACGGCCCGGGGTCTGACCACATGGTGGTCGCGGCACAGTACCAGGAAGGGAAGATGGTCAAGCCGGTAGACTGGAAAGTCGCGATGACCAACACACCGCAGGAGACCTGCGTGCAGTGCCACAACCAGGACAACGACCCGCACTGGAAAAACGGCGTCTGGCCCTACCAGCAGATGGTCGCTGAGATTGCCTGCTCCCAATGGCTGATGCCACAGACCGCAGCGGATCCGAACGCGCCTCAGGCCGCTGATCCGCACAACCACGGTGCCCCTGCGACCGGTGGACAGGCGACTTCCCCAGCCATCGGCAGCCCCACTCCGGCGAACCCGGTGAATCCGCCCGGATCAGGGCATTAGGCCCGTTCCGGCATCGCCGCGTATCTTCACTGCGCCCCGGTTCGCCGGGGCGCACCTTATGAGAGGCGTGTACACTCCCAGCGCATGGCTACCAGTCGACGCCAAAATCGTGAGTTCGGGTTCTTCGCGCTCTACCAGCTCGAAGTTGCTGCCTATGACCTGGAGTCGTTGCTGGAGACCATGATTCGCCACGAGGCGATTGCCACCGAAGCGCGCGCCTGGTTCCGCGCGCTGGTCAGGACCATCTGGGGCGAGCGGCAGCTCCTCGATGCCCTCATCGATGAAGTCGCGACTGACTGGCGTGTGGAGCGTATGAATCGCCTGGATCTCTCACTGATGCGCCTGGGGGCAGGGGAACTGACCATGCCGGTGCTCGGAGAAATCGGCGAGCCGGCAGTGGTGATCAATGAAATAGTGCATCTGGCGAAAAAGTACTCCGGCGAGGAAAGCGCGAAGTTCATCAACGGCATCCTGGGGAAGATCATCACCCTCGAGAAGCCGCTGGAGATCGCCGCCCAGCGTATGGCTGTCGCCGACGCCGCCACCGCTTTGAAAAAGCACATCCCCCGGGTGCCAGAGCCGCTCCGCGAGCGTCACAAACTGCTGTACCCCGAAGGGAAGCCGAAGCCGGCGGCACCGCCACCATCCGGCCCGGACCGCCGCTATGGTCCCTCCCAGGGACGTCCTTCCAGTGGTGGACGGCCACCACAGGGACGTCCTCCTATGGGCGGCGGACGTCCGCAGCAGGGACGACCTACTGGCGGAGGGCGACCTCGTCCGGGTGGGCCACCAGGGCGGGGTCCTGCACGGCACGATGACCGCGGTCGACCAGATCCGCGTCGCGAAGGACCTCCTGGGCCTCGTCCATCGTCGGACACCCCCCCAGAGCAATCATCAGGGCCGGAGCATGACTCGTGAGTCGCGGCAAACTCATCAAAATGGTACAGGTCCCGGCGGGCAAGTGGTCCCTGCTGATGAGCAAAGGCAAAGGGCATCTCATCAAAATCGGGCCTTTTGAGGAATGGGTCCCTCAACGCGTGGTGGAACTCGCCGCCGATGGCACGCTCTACATGTCAGCCGCCTATCTGACTCCCGGGCGGGTCTGGACCAGCGTCCTGCGGTCCTATCCCACCGTCAAGCGACCTGCCGCTGAAGTACAGTATGGGGAGAGCGCCACCGACGGGAGCCGCGAAGGCGACATGGTGGAACTGGCGATCGATTTCAGTGATGACGAGGACTGATCCCTAGGCGGGAAGCTGCTCGACTGCTGTCCGAATGCGTCGCAGCGCTTCGCTGATGTTCTCCCGGCTGTTGGCATAACTCAGACGCAGATAACCTTCGCCAAACGTGCCAAAGCTGGTGCCAGTCAGAGCGGCAACCCCATGCTCGTTGAGCAGGTAGTTCTCGAACCACTTCGACTTCTTTCCCAGCGCCGAGATGTTCGGGAACGCATAGAACGCGCCCTTGGGCATCGTGCAGGTGATGCCGGGGATGTCGTTGAGCCCCGCGACGATCAGCTGACGTCGGGTATCAAACTCAGCCAGCATCGTCGCGACTGAGTCCTGCGGACCGGTCAGCGCATCAGCGTACGCCTTCTGAATGAACGAGGCGGTGCAGGAATTGCAGTTGGTGGCCAGGCGGGCGACTTGCGTGGCGAGATCCGCCGGCATGATGCCGTAGCCAATCCGCCAGCCAGTCATCGCGTAGGTCTTGGAAGAGCCGTTGACGATGATTGTGCGATCAGCCATCCCGGGTACCTGGGTGATGCTGAAGTGGTTCGCGCCGCCATACAGGATCCGGTCATAGATTTCATCTGACAGGACCCAAAAGTTGTGCTTCTGGGCCAGCTCCGCGAGTTGCCGCAAGTCGGCCTCTTCCACGATGCCGCCGGTCGGGTTGGAAGGGGTGTTGACGATCACCATGCGGGTGCGGGGTGTGATCCGATCCACCAGATCCTGCATGTCGAAGGCGAAGCCTTTCGACTCCTGCAGGGGAAGCGGCACGGGGACCGCATCGAGATAGCGGATCACCGACTCGTAGATAGGGAACCCAGGATTGGGGTAGATGACCTCGTCCCCGGCGTTGACGGTCGCGAAGAGCCCGTAGAAGAGGATTGGCTTGGCACCCGGCGTAATGACTATATTCGCCGGCGTGAACGCGGTGCCTGGCCTGCGGGCCGAGTCGTGAGTCGCGATGACCTCCAGGACATCATGCAGACCCGCCGATGGTCCATAGTGGGTGTAGCCCTCATCGAGGTACCGCTTCGCGGCTTCCCGGATGTTATCGGGCGTGTCGAAATCGGGTTCCCCGATTTCGAGATGCACGATGTGCTTCCCCTCGCGCTCCAGCTGCTTTGCCCGCGCCAGGACTTCAAAGGCAGTCTCGGTTCCAAGACGGGACTGGCGGTCGGCAAAGGGGGGATGCAGATCGATGGTCATGCTCACAGGAAGCCTCCGGAGGGGGTCGCGACTGTCGGGGATTGTAGCGAGTTCGCTGACGATGCGGTGGTCAGGGAGTGGTCAGGCGGGCAGCAGCGACCGCGCTCCGGACAGAGGACACGACTTCTGGCGTGGGTGTGCCGGGTCCATGAATGGCATAGACCCCGGCTTCACGCAGGGTCTGGGCATCCTCGTCCGGAATGATGCCACCCGCGAGGACCGGGATATCGATGGCATCCCGTTCGCGCAGGAGGGTCAGCACCCTGGTGACCTGGGTCATGTGCGCCCCGGAGAGGATCGACAGGCAGATGACATCCGCATCTTCCTGCAGGGCGGTCGCGATGATCTGCTCGGGGGTCTGACGCAGGCCCGTGTAAATGACTTCCATGCCCGCTTCCATGAGGGCGCGGGCGATGATCTTGGCGCCGCGGTCGTGGCCATCCAGCCCAGGCTTCGCGACTACCACTCGGATGGGCAATTCAGTCGTCACAGGTAGATTGTAGCGGCCGCCCGCTGGTGACTATGGGGGTTGATGTTTACTCCGCCGCCTGGATAGTCTGGGAATGTGCCAGTTCCAGGGCGATCTGCACCACATCCTCGGCGATCATCCCGATTTTGCGGAGCCCGACTTGCAGATCTTCGATCACCTGGGCCGCGGTGCCGTCCTCCGCCCGCTCGACCCGGATGTCTTTGACCCTGGAGAGGACCTGCTCCACCAGGGCTTCATCCACGGCCACACCGCGACTGGAGAGGAGACTCTCGGCCTCCTGCAGGGTGTGGCGAATCACATTCCGTCCGGAGTGCTTGCCGAACACGAATCGACGTTCGCCACCCACCAGTTCAGCAGGGATGGGCTCGTATGTCTTGGGATGCTGCAGCACGCCGTGTGTGTGAATGCCCGACTCGTGTGCAAAGACGTTCTGGCCCACCACTGGCTCATGCACCTGGATCGGTATCCCGGTGAGTCGCTCGACCAGTTTGCGCGCTTCCCAGAGCAGGTCGTACTGGAACCCCGGGATCGTGATGCCGTACTGCAACTTCAGGGCCGTGACCACTGCATGAAGTGGGGCATTGCCCGCCCGTTCGCCCAGGCCATTGATGGTGGCCGAGAAGTAGGGCATCCCGTGGTGCATGGCCGTGAGCGTATTGATGGTGCCGAGGTCATAGTCATTGTGGAAATGACTCACCAACGGCAGACCCGGGAACGCTGCTGCCAGATGATCACAGTAGTAGGCGGTAGCTTCGGGGGTGAGCGACCCGGTGGTGTCCGGGAAGATGTACCGGTCTGCGCCCCCCTCGACCGCAGCCTGCACCAGTTTGATGAGCTGCTCAATGGGGGTCCGGCTGGCATCCTCTGAGCCGAATTCCACATACGTCACGCCCTGGGATTTCGCATAGCCGATGGCATCCTGCACCA
Organism: bacterium; assembly: GCA_022072165.1. Lineage (NCBI taxonomy): Bacteria > bacterium. The sequence continues at coordinate 254,699 of JAJVIF010000001.1, forward strand.
TCTTTTCGTTTTCGGTCCGGAACCACTCGATTGGGGTGTCGAGGAGGTCATCCGGCGACTTCCCGGCCCGCTTCAGAAAGGAATCGCCGAGCTTGTACTTGATGTGGAGGCTGCTCGCCGATGTGAAAATCAGAAAGGTGATCTCGTCCGGTCCGGCCCCCAATGCCCGGAGCGTGTTGAGCGTGTGGTCGATGTCACCGGGATTCGAGCGGCACATCACGAGGACTTCCAGATCCTGCCGTATCTCCCCCTTCCGCTTGCCTTCCAGCACCAGGCTCAGTGCTTCCCGTTCGCTGGCATCAGAGGCCGGAAAGCCCATATCAATGATGTGGGATCCCATCCGGGAGACCAGCTTCGCGATTTCGTACTTTTGGGGGGGAGTCAGGGCTACGCCTGGCGTCTGCTCGCCATCCCGGAGGGTGGTGTCATAGACCCGAATCGCTGAGGGGTCCGGGAAGTTGAGCCCCTTCGTGTAATTCTTGGGGTCGACGTAAAGCTGGTCTTCCGGTTCCCGGAACTGCATGCGAGGCGCTCCTTCAGCGACGGCGGACGATGCGGCGAGTCGCTGTCGATTATACGAGGGCGCTCATGGAGTGGGGGGCAGCCTGTCGCATTAAGACGCCATGCGGCAAACACCACAACGTCCCCGGACAATACCGGGGACGCCGGGGGGGAAACGCGGCAGCGCTGCAGGGACCAGCGGCGGGTGGGAGGTCGCTACAGGAGCGGTGCCGCCCTCCTGTCGGGGGTGGGCTCGCTTTCGCGCAGGAAAGCGTCTGCAAGCGCCCACGATGGCGAGCGAGAGGCGATCCATCGCTGAGCCCGGAAGGGGGCCCTGAGAGATGGCGCTGCCTGAAGATCAAGTTGTCGGACACTGCTTGGGTGACATGAATGTACCAGCCCACATCAGGCTCCACAAGGGCTCGCATTATGTGGGATAGGAGCGTGTCAGACCCGCCACAATGCAACCGCCCCGATCTTGCAACCGGGGCGGGGAGACATGTCTGATTGCGCTCAGAGCAGGGGTGGGCTAGTACCGCCCGGACCGTCCGCTCTTGTCATCGCGCTTTGTTTCGTCGCTGGACTTGCCAGTGTCCTTGGCGTTCTTGTCCTTCTGACGGTCGTCCTGGGCATCCTTTGCGGCACCCTCATCCAAGCGGCGGAGGGTGATGTTCTTGGGGACTTCGGCGAGCTCGCCCTTCACCGGCTTCCGACCGCTGAGGAGTCGCCCGACGCTCCGGTCGATCTGCACCTCGTCGAGTATCAGGGTCCCGAAGATGTCGCCCATCTCAGCCATCAGATACTCGCCGGTGTCGTCGTCGCGGAGGACTTCAACAGCGCGGAGGTCAAGCTGCAGTCCGGGATACATCCCCGTGGACTGCCCCAGGTCGATGACGATCTTTTCACCGGCGGTGCCCTTCACCACGGCGCGGACGGGGAAGAGGTCGGTCCGTTCGATCTTGGTGACCATGTCCTTGCAGGCCGCGACGATGGCGTTGCCGAAGAGTCCGGCGGAAGTCGAACTGTTCATCATGCCGCCATACTCGCCGAGCATGGTGCTGCTGGTGCTCCCGGAGCCCTCGCCGGTGCCGCTGTACATGATCTCCGCTGTTTCGGCCTTCACGAGCTGGAAGTCGATGCGGACGGTCGCTTTCTCTTTGCTCTGGCCGAAGCCCAGAATCTGTGTTCCGGACTGCTTGGCTGAGGCGTGCGAGATGCGTCCCTGGAGGAGATACTCCGCACCTTTGTAGCGGCCCAGGTCAGGGACCGTGGAGAGATCGTAGAGACCGGAGCCCTGTTCGATCTGGGCGTTCTGGATCAGCTCCTTGAGCATCTCCTTCTTCACCACCAGGTTGAAGCGGCCAGTCTTGGAGAGCTCCGTCTGCAGGATGTCGCCGATCGCGCCGGTGGCGACAATCTGCCCTTCAGCGGAGTAGGTCTCGACAAATGGAATAACGGCGACGCGGGGGCGTCCGAATTCCGGCTCTTCAGCGTTGGCGTTAGGGTTCGGCACGGTCGCCGGCCCGGTCGGCAGGAAAGCGGGAGCTGGCGGTGCGCTGCTCTCGCCCTCACCCTGCGCAAGGGCGGGCACCATGACCAGAGCGGTCAGGGCACCAGCCAGGAGTAGCGGGTGGATTGCGATACGGGTCATGACATGCCTCCTGGGACCAATCATGCTGGGGGTAGGTCCCTTACCCCACGAGTCTTGCGTTCCTGAGAGAGCGGCGGAGTGTCGGTCAAAAGGGAAGCCGACTGCCACTCACCGGCACTAGTTTACAGGTGCCGTGCCACCTTCGGCAGATCCGGTGGATTCTGCCGGCGCTGGGGCGGGCGCTGGGATCGGATTTTCTGCGAATTTCGCAGCTTCCGCTTCGTCTTCCGAGTCCGGACCCGGCTTTCCGGCGGCTTCCCACTTCGCCCGGACATCTTTGGCGATGGCAGCGTACTCCGTCGCCTTAGCCTCGTCTTTGATCAGCCCCCGATAAATGGGGACCGCCCAGACTTCGTAGATCCGGAGCAGATTCTCTTTGTCGTCCTCCAAACCAGTCAGCGCCTGGTCAATAGTGGACTGAATCTGGGCGAGCGCCTTCTCCTGGGCATCGCGGTCGCCCGCTTTTGCCATCTCGTTGTAGTACTTGAGCAGATTATCGAGCCGGGCGATGTAGGCCCCAGCTTCCCAGGGAATCTGCTCTGCCACCCGCTCATAGGACCGGTGGGCATCCCAGAGCGCGGAGGTTTTCTTGGTCCCGGTGTTCTTCGAGGCGGCTTCTTCCGCGCCGATAGCATCTGACATGTGCGTCGCGGCGGCGAGATACTCCGCGGCAAAGGGGAAGGGGCGTGAAAACGCCACTTTCCACTTTTCGTCAGCCTTGGCGAAGTACTCCTTGGCTTTCTCGAAGTTCGCCCGGGATCGGCCAGACAGGTAGGCGTCTTTGGCTTCCAGGAAGTCCTTGGTCGCCAGATAGGCCGGCTCGACACTGCGCCAGCGGTTGTTCCAGGCGTAGACCTTCTTGAACTTTGCGAAGGCGGTCTTGTAGTGCCGCTCGCCGATGTCTACGACCGCTTCGTCGTAGATTCGGCTCATTTGGTCCTCGAGGGGGTCGGTCACCGCTACTTTCGGTTGTGCTTCCTCTACGGCTTCTGTCGCCGGGGGGAAGATGTAGGGCATGGCGAGGTAGCCCAGGCCTCCGACAGCCGCCAACACGAGGACTCCGGTCAGAATCGGGCTGCCTTCAGAAGAGCTCCCCTTCGCGGCGACCTTTTTCCCCTTCAGGACATTCTTCGCCATCACCGTGGCGCCTTCGACCTGGGCCCCGCCGCCACCGCTGCGTGATGGGGCGGCGGAGACGGCCTCGGCGGCCGCCGATGAGCCCCGGCTGGAGATCCCAAGCTGGGCTTCCAGGTTCTGCACGAGTTCTGTCGCACTCAGACGCTGATTCGGGTCCTTGCGGAGGAGCTTCAGGCAGATCTGCGCGATATGGCTGGGGAGCTGGGAGTTGTAGATCGTGGGGTCATCGGGCTCTTTGGTGACATGGTCGATCATGATCTGCTGCGCCGATTCCCCGTCAAAGGGGACTCGCCCAGCGACCATTTCGTAGAAGACCACGCCCAGGGAGTAGATGTCCGACTTCGGGGTCGATCCGAGTCCCTGTGCTTCTTCCGGGCTGATGTAGTGGGGGGTACCCAGGCTCATCCCTGCCTGGGTTGTCACCAGCCACTCTTTGCCCTGCTGCTCCTGCGGGATTTTCGCGATCCCGAAGTCGATCAGGACCGGCTGTCCATTCTCAAAGATGATGTTGCCCGGCTTGATGTCCCGGTGCACCACGTTCTTCGCATGGACAGACTCCAGCGCCTTGCCGACCGCGATCATCACTTCCGCTGCTTCCCGCCAGTCGAACTTCTCGTTTCTGGTGAAGCGATTCTTCATCTCATCCCGGAGGGAATGACCAGAGAGGAACTGCGTGATGATGTAGTGAATGCGCTCTTTGTAGCCGTAATCGTAGACTTTGATGATGTGGGGATTTCCGGTCAGTTTCGCGGTGATCACGGCTTCGTTTTTGAAGCGGTTCGCGACTTCAGGATTGATCGCCAGCTCGGGATAGAGCACTTTCACCGCGACCTGGGTCTGAAGGATCGAGTCCTCCATCTCGTAGACCACGCTCATGCCGCCCGCGCCAATCTCGCGGATGAAACGGTAGCGGTCGCCAAGAATGCGGCAGATGATCTCCTGGATTTCCGGACGGGTGTTTTGCCCCGAATCAACAGGTGCCGCCTGGAACGATGTGCCCGGGGGCTCCTGTGCTGGTGGGGCGTAGCTGGGCTCTGGCGCGGGTGGCGCATAGGTTGGGGCCGGTTCGGGAGCGGCGTATGGTGTGGCTTGCGGTGGAGCGGTCAGCGGCTGTCCGGTGTAGGGATCAAAGCCGGTGCCCGGAGTCGCGCCATTGGTCGGCGGTGGGGCAGCTTCCGGCTGCTGGGCATAGCGGGTATCAGGCACCATGGGTCCTGAGTCTGCCAGGGGGCCTGCCGCTGGTGGTGCAGCAGCCTCGGCACCGCCGGGTCCAAAGCCGGTGGGGGGAGCAAAGAAGGAGGTGTCATCAGAGTCCCCGGCTGTAGCAGTAGCGACCGCCGGGTGTCGGGCGGTACCGCAGGTCGGGCACTGGACTGGATCCCCCTCGATGGGGCCACCGCACTGGTTGCAGAACTGCATGCTTGTTTCAGGGCCTTTCCCCGGTTGCTCCCTGCTTTTCAGGCCACGCGGTAGATCTCATCCAGCGAGGTGAGACCAGCCTGGACCTTCTGACATCCGTGTTCGAGCAGTGTGGTCATGCCCGACTGACGCGCCGCCTGACGCAACTCGTCGGTCGACGCCTGGTGGACGACCATCTCCCGGAGTGTATCATTCATCTCCAGGACTTCGAAAATGCCCATACGCCCCTTGAATCCCAGGGTCCGACAGGCAGGGCAGCCCTTTTCCTTCGGGCCGTGAATCACCAGTTCTTCAGTGGCGGGAATCTTCAGCACCTCCCGGACCTTCAGCGTGTCCGGATGGTCGGCTGGCAGGGGCACTTTGCAGCTCTTGCAGAGCCGTCGCGGCAGCCGCTGGGCCATGATCATGTTTACGGCAGCGGTAATCAGGAAGGGCTCCAGGCCCATATCGAGCATACGGGTGATCGCGCTGGGGGCATCGTTGGTATGGAGGGTGGAGAAGACGAGGTGCCCGGTGAGAGCCGCCCGCAGGGCGATATCGGCGGTCTCCTGGTCGCGGATCTCACCCACCATGATGATGTCGGGGTCCTGACGCAAAAAGCTTTTCAGCGCCAGGGCAAAGGTCATGGTGCTCTCTTTGCCACAGAGCACCTGTGTGGTCCCTTCGATCTTGGACTCCACCGGGTCTTCGGCAGTCACCACACAGACATCAGGCTGGTTCACCCGCCGCAAGATGGTGTAGAGCGTGTTCGTCTTACCCGACCCGGTTGGTCCGGTTACCAGGTTGATGCCGTTTGCCTTCTTGATGTTCCGGGTCACGATGTCGTACTGACTCTCGGAGTACCCCAGGTCCTCCAGCTGGAGCTGCGCCCCCTCCTGATCCAGAATACGCAGCACGGCCTTATGGCCGTTGATGCTCGGGAGCAGGGAGACGCGGTATTCCACCCGCCGGTACGGAATCATGTCGTAGTCGATGCGGGTGTCGACCATCTCATTCCGATTATGGACATCCGCATCCGCCATCGCCTGAATCCGGCCTATGATGGGAATTGCCATGGTGACCGGCAGGGTGGCGGTGTCACTCAAAATGCCGTCAATACGGGTCCGGACCCGGAAGTACTTCTCCTGGGGCTCAAAGTGGACATCGGAGGCTCCGCTATAGACCGCCCGACACAGATACTGATGGATGAGCATGATGATGGGCCACTGCACCAGGGCTTCTTCAAAGCCCTCCTCTGAGCGCATCATCCGGTCGTAGTTCCGGTTCACAAACTGAATGGCATCTTCGCCCCATTCTTCCAGCGACCGGTCGAGGCGGGGCTGCAACATGCTGTCGGCGAACTCGCGACTGATCTTGCCCTGGGGGTCGGTGACCTGCGCCCGGCTGTACTGCGCCACGACCTCTGGGGCGTAGTATGTCGCATGGGCGTTGATGATCCCCTGCATATGGCAGACCCGGGGGAGGACCCGCATCCCGGTAAAGCCTTCCAGGAGGCTCAGCAGTTCTTCATCCAGTGGATTGAAGCAGGCAATCTGGATTTCATTGCGGTAGGACTTCACCGGAAAGACTTTGGTCGCGATGGCGAATGGAGGAGGTAACAGATGAGCAACGGTCGCCAGGTAGTCCGGATTCTGGGACATCAGCGAGGGGTCGATATGCGTGGCGCCGGTGATTTCCTCCAGGACTGGTGCCAGGCGACCGGGCTCCAGCAACCGCAGCTTGAACATCGCTTCCTGCCAGGTGCCGCCATCCTGTTTCTGTGTGTTAAAGCCGAGCATGACCTGCTCCATTGTGAGCAGGTTGTGACGCAGACAGGTCTCTTTCAGCTTGTTCTCGAATTCGATGTTGTTCATGGACCTGCCAGCAGCGGGGAAGGGATAGGTACGGCGAGGGGCTAGTGTACGGCAGTTTTCGGACAACACACGACGGTCCCTTGCGGGACCGTCGGTGTTAGCCGTTGCCGGAGTCCGGGGCTACTGGATGTTGCCGCGCGGGGGTTCCTTGTCTTTGGCCCAGTCGGGCTTGAAGTTGTCCACGAGGTCGCCACCCTTGTCTCCGCTGCCGGATTCATCCTCACCAAAGAACTGATCGAGGAAGCTCTGGCCATCACCGGGGGCAGCGCCGTCGCTCTTCATGCGGGAGGGGCTCAGGCCGAAGAGGGTCTTTGCCGACTTCACGTATGAGGAAGCGCGCTGGTAGTAGTCATCCTGTGTGGAGTAGACCTGGATGAAGCTATCGTAGAAGTCGAGGGCTTTCTGCTTGTCGCCCATCTGCTGCGAGACTTCGCCCAGGGTGTAGAGGACCCATGGCTGGCGATTGTTGAGCTCATACGCCCGGTAGAGATAGGGAGCCGCTTCGGAGTACTTCTTGTGCTTGAAGAGAATCATCCCGCTCTGGTACCAGGGGTCGAAGAGCCCCTCGTTGATCTGAATTGCCTGGTAGTAGTTGTCAAGGGCGGCCTGATCTTCGTCGGCCTCCTGCTGGAGCCAGGCGAGGCGGAGGAGCGGCTCGACGAAGGTGCTGTCGGCCCGGAACGCCTCCGCATACTTTTTACGGGCATCAGCCTTGTTGCCCCGGGTCTCAGCAATCTTGCCGAGGCCGTACGTGCCGTAGGTGTAGCTCGGCTTGACACTCAGGGCCTGGTTGTACTGCTGCTCCGCGCTCTGCAGGTCACCCTTGCTGGCCAGGACATCGCCGTAGACGCCATAGAGCTCAGGGTTGTTGCGGTCGAGGGCGATGGCTGCCTTGATCTTGGCTTCCGCCTGATCGAGGCGATTGTTCATCTGATGCAGGGTCACGAGATTCAGGTAGCCGCCGAGGTAGGCGGGGTCCTTTTCGATGGCCTTGTCGCCGAAGTAGACCGCGTCATCCAGGAGGGAGCGGTCCTTGCTCATCCGCCCCAGGAGGTTGGAAAGGTAGGAGAGCTCGGAGAGCACCCAGGGATGCTGCTCGTCGATCATGTACGCCTGGTTGACGGCGTTGTAAGCATCGACGTACTTGCCCTGGTCGCCATAGGCCAGCGACGCGTCGTACCAGAGGAGCTGGACACCAAGTTCGGTCTCAAGCGCGCCACGGAGGTAGTAGATGCCTTCGTCTGGCTTGTTCAGATAGGTGGTCTTCAGGTACCCCACGAAACCAGGGTAGAAGAAGGGATTGAGGTAGATCGGCTTGGCGTTTTTGACCGCCGGGTCTGCCGACATGCTCTGCGCCTTCTGCTCATCTGCTTTGCGCTCGGCGACGGACTTATTCCCCAGCTTTCCGATGGGTTTGCCATCGGGACCGATGAGGATCTTTTCGATGGCGGGCGGGGGCTCGGGCGCGACTTCCACTGGCGTGGGCTGATTCGCGAGCTCCTCATTGCGCTTGCGCTGCTCTTCCAGGGCGCGCATGGTCTCGTCGGCATAGCGCTGCAGACGCACGGTCTCTTCGCGAATATCGATCCGCGGATTGGCCTTCAACTCGGCCGTCAGGCGGTCGACTGTCCGGTAGTCCTTGATGAGCCGCGAGAGATAGAGGTAGTGGAGCAGGGCGTTGCCATCGTCGCGATTGGCTTCATAGCGGGCCTTGTAGACCTGGATAAGCTCCCGGAACAGGACTTCATAGCTTTCCCGCTCCAGCTGCACCAGCATCGGGGCGTTGTCCCCCGGCTGGAGCGTGATCATCATTTCGACCTTCTGGTACCCGGGCTTTTCCACGATCAGGCGGCGCTTGCCCGCCTGGCCCTTCATGGTGTACCGACTGAGGTCGGGCTTGTCCTGGGGCACACCGTCGATTTTGGCGGCTTCCAGGCGGACCGAGGACTGCGGCGGCTGGGTCACGATGACGATCGTGCAGGCCGGTCCGGAGGTCTGGCGGGGACCAGGGTTACCGCCTCCAGACTTTCGGGGGGCCGGCGTTGCCGCTGTGTTTTCAACCCGCGCCAGAATGTCCGGCGTACGGTTGAGCGCCCAGTTTGAAGTTTCGGCTGAGGCGAAGGTGCAGAGACTGGCCAGCAGCCCGGCCACCAGGCCGGAACGTAGCAGTGAGAGCTGCATGTGTGAGTCCCTCCTCGAGCCTCCGGCAGGTCCGGAGGGGTAATGCAGCGCCCGTGGGGCGGCAGTGAAGCGACGAGCCTGTGAAGATGACAGCATCTCACAGGATGCAGGGTACATCGTACATCCCCTGTGCCAAGCGGGGTTTACCCCCCGGATTCAGCCTTGGCGTTCGGCCCGGGATCCTTGCGGCCCTCCAGCATGGCGTCGCAGCGACGGATGTAATCCCGCGCTTCAGCCACAGCTTGTTCCAATGTGATGGATACGCCCGGCATCCGGGGATGGGGCGGCAGTTTTTCCTTCAGCGGCGCGTCTTTTCCGTCAGCATGACGCTTAAAGACATCTTCCAGCCGGACGACGGTGTTGAAATTGGTTCGTGCCGCTTCCAGCTGCTGTGTCGTGAAATGGTCCATGCCGTTGGCATACTGATTCACGACATCCCGGCGGACCAGTCCGAAGATCACATTGCGGACCTGCTGGCGCTCCTCCTGGGAAACGGCCGACCCGACTTCTTTGTCCAGGCGCTCCAGCGCTGAGGAGTAGTCGCCCCGGTAGAAGATGTCCCGGGAAATGTTCTTGAGTTCGGGATGCTCCTGGGTCAGCACTTTGAGGTCTTCGACTTCAAACCCCGCGCTCATGGGCGGGTCGTAGTACTGCGGCGCGTTGAAAAAAGCCCAGGTGAAATAGCCCCCGAAGCCCACGATGAGGGCCACGATCCCAATCCGGATGGGGTCGATTTTCGCTGCGGCCGGCTTGGTAGTCCCGCCGCCGAAGTCGCGCTTGATCTCCCCGAAGGTGAAGCGCTCTTCCGGAAAGTCGATGATGTCGCCCGGTGTCAGCCGGACCTGGCCACTGGCAGGCGCGCCGTTGACTGCGACCTGCTTCCCATCGGGGATGTAGAGCGTGTAGATGCCATCCGCGTAGTGGAGTTCGGCATGAGTACGGGAGGCGAATTTACTCTCCAGGACGATGTCAGCGTTATCGGCCCGGCCGATCACGAGCTGTGCCCGGTCGATGGGGTACGCCTTCCCCTGAGTCTCGCCGTCCATCCGAATGAGGTGCGGAGCCATCCTGCGCTCTCCTTAGGGCTGTGCCGGCATACGCCAGCCTGCAGCGGTGAGTGGGGTGCGGTTCATTATGCCTGCGGACTCACGAAGAGCAGCAGGTACTCGTGTGATGGGATGCCCTGATTGGTATGCACGGCCACGAGAGCCATCGGTCGGCCATCGGGGGACGCTACGGGCACCTGGGGGATTACCTGACACTGCCCGGGGGCGAGTCCGTTGAGGACTCCGATCAGCTGGCCACCCAGCTCCTGGTTATGCAGCGCCTGCAACAGGTGAACGCTGGCGATCGCTTCGAGGTCGGGGCGCAGCAGAATCCGCGCCGCAGGGCTCCAGCCCTGCACCCGAAAGCTGTTGTCCATGGCGATCAAAGGATCGGTGAAGCCCCGGTCCGATGTGGTGGTTTCCTTCACGGCCCGCATGGCTTCCAGCGCCATCTGGGCTTCGTGCACTTTCATCCGCCAGGCATTCGCTGTCCGATCCTTCACCAGCTCAGATCCCAGACGAATCGAGTGCACGACATCCACCAGTTCCGGAAAGCCGGAGGGAATGGGGATATCCTCGGTCTGGCCGCTGAAGAAGAGGTCCAGATCATCTTTGAGGGTAGACAAAGTGCTGGAGACCCGTTGCTGGGTCACGTTGCGGACGACCAGCATCGTTGCGATACCGCCGACCGCCCCCACCATGACCGCAGTCAGCAGGGCATCGGCCCCCATCATGGCTCCGACGATCCCGGAGACCACACCGGTGGTGATCGCGCTGAACGCCGCGACGGTCGCGAGGGTGGCTTTCCAGTCGGTCTTCACCTCAGCGCGCGCCGTCAGCTTCTGCCTGATGTCCTGGGCTTGCTGAGCGGAGATCGGCGAAGCGGAGACCTCCACGACCGACTCCGGCCAGCTGAAGAGCCCCTCCATGTTGCCGAAGCGGACCACATCGCCATGCTTCAGCCGGTGATTTGCGATCCGGAGATTGTTGACAAAGGTCCCGTTGGAAGACTGGTTGTCCTTCAGCTCGATGACATCCCGGCTGACTTCCAGCGTGGCATGAGCGCGGGAAAGCGACCGGTCAGAGATGACGATGTCGCAGGTGTCCTGCCGCCCAATGGTGGTGGTTCCCCGATTCAGGGTCCAGGACTGGCTGCCGACGGTGAGAGTAGGGGGCATGACGGACTGCTACGGCCTCCGGGGCTAGAAGATGTTGACCGGGTTCCGGATGAAGTCCACTGCCACCGGTCCGATGGCGACCATAAAGATCGCCGGAAAGATGAACAGAAACATCGGAATCAGGACCTTGTTGGAGGCTTCGGCACCGAGGCGCTCCGCTTTCTGGAACCGTGCCAGCCGGAGCATGTCTGCCTGCGTTCGAAGCACCGGACCCACCGACGCTCCCATTTCGATCGCCTGGACCAGCACGCTCACGAAGGAGTTCATCTCCATGAGGTTGATGCGCTCCGCCATGTTCTTCATCGCTTCAATGCGGCTCGCGCCGAGCCGCATGTCGCTGATCATGGTCTGCAGTTCATCCCGGAGCGGGCTCTTGGGCAGGGTATCGGTCAGTTTGATAATGGCTGCCGAGAGATCGAGGCCAGCCTCCACGAGGAGGACCAGCATGTCGAGCATGTCGGGCAGGGCTTTGAGGATCTTATGCGACCGCTGCTTCGCCAACTCGTAAATCCAGAAGTCGGTGCCGAACCACCCAAAGACCGCACCGATGATCCAGTAGACGAAGTTTGGTTTACCGACGAAGTTTCCCAGCGCTGGACCCATCACAAAGGGGAGGACCAGCGTCAGGAAGACTTTCATGCCGAAGAATTCCAGCGCGGTGAGATTGCTCTTGAGTCCGGACCGGCGGATTGTGGCATTGACCGCCGCGATGCTCTCTTCCTGAATGTACGGCTTGATCCAGACGATGACCGGTGGAAGCAGTGGCTTGATGTACTTCAGCAGCAGCGAGTCCGGCTCGCTCTCCTCATAGGTCTCGCCTTTGGTGAAGCCGAGCTCCTGGCTCCGCTTGGCGGTCTGCTCCACGAAACCGAGATACGCAAAGATGGCTGCCCCCACGGCGCAGGCCATGCTCAGTACGAGCGAGACCATCTCGATCATCCCCCACATGTTGCTCAGGTCCATGGTCTGCAGCCTCCGTCGCTGGAAGAAAGTCGGTTAGACATCGATGGCCACGATCTTTGACATCACCCAGTAGCCGAACCCGACGAACAGCAGGATCAGCACGATGATGCCCCAGCCGATGGGGTCGACAAAGAGGGGGAGGACGAACTCCCGACTGGTGGCGTAGAGCAGCGCCATGAAGACAAAGGGGAGGCCCGCCAGCATCTTGCCCTGGAACATCGCCTCAGCGGTGAGGGCCTTGATTTTCCCTTTCACCGCATTGCGTTCTTTGATGACCTTCGCGATGGTTTCGAAAGACTCCGTGAGATTCCCACCGGCCTGCCGCAGGGTGGCGACCGTGGTCACCAGCATCTCGATTTCCTGCAGAGGCATACGCTCGGCCAGATGCTGAAGCGCTTCTTCCGGAGTTGCGCCGACTTTGATCTCCTGAACCACCAGGAAGAACTCGTGGCTCGCCGGCTTCGCCATCTCCCGGGCGCAGATGTCCAGCGACTGCTGGAGGGTCAGCCCCGACTTCAGAGTGTTCGCCATCATGGTCAGGACATCCGGCAGCTGCTTTTCGAAGAGATCGAGTCGCATCTGAGTCTGCCGCGCCACCCAGACATTGGCGGCGATGTAGCCGAGTCCCCCTACGATCATGGCGACGAACGGATTCGGCTTGCCTGCCGCCCAGGTCAGGAGGAACATGCCGGCCACGACGCCCCAGAAAATCCGGGCCAGGATCTGGGCGCACTCTTCGATCGTCATATTGACGAACGAGGCTTCCATGATCCGTTGCATCCGGCTGGCATCAGCCGTAATGCGCCCCCGGCACAGGGAGGCCACGGGTTCGTAGGCGATCCAGATCGCCCAGAGGGTGAGTCCGAACCCGATCAAAAGCACCGGCGCCAGGGCAGCGTTGACGATCCAGAGCTGGATGGCTTGCATGTTCATGGCGACTACACCTGGTGGATGAAGATCTCCCGGTTCACCGGCAGACCCTTCTTCTGGAGTTCTTCGTAGAAGGTGGGAATGTTGCCGGTGGGAACGTGGTGTCCGATGACTTTGCCATCCGCGGTCATCCCGGTCTGCTTAAAGACGAAGATGTCCTGCATGGCGAAGACGTCGCTCTGGAACCCCGTGAGCTCGGTGATAGCGATGACCTTGCGACTCCCGTCGTTCAGCCGGGACTGCTGAATGACAATCTGAACCGCTGCCGCGATCTGCTCGCGGATCGCCCGGGACGGCAATTCCACCCCAGACATCAGACACATGGTTTCGAGGCGGGACATGGCGTCGCGAGGTGTGTTGGCGTGGATGGTGGTCAGTGAGCCATCGTGACCGGTGTTCATCGCCTGGAGCATGTCTACGGCTTCACCGGAGCGGCATTCTCCAACGACGATGCGGTCGGGGCGCATACGCAGGCAGTTCTTCACGAGGTCGCGAATCGTGATCTCGCCGGTCCCCTCGATACTCGGCGGACGGGTTTCCAGGCGGACCACGTGAGGTTGTCGCAGCTTGAGCTCCGCGACATCCTCGACCGTGATGATGCGCTCATCTTCCGGGATGAACGATGACAGCAGATTGAGCAGGGTAGTTTTCCCGGAGCCGGTACCACCAGACACGATGATGTTCTTGTGGCTCTTGACGCAGGCGTCCATGAACTGGGCCATCTGTTGCGTGAAGGCCCCGAATCCGATGAGGTCCTGGACCGTGAGGGGGTCCTTGGAGAACTTACGGATGGTGATGTTCGACCCATCGATGGCGAGGGGAGGAATCACGGCGTTCACGCGGGAGCCGTCCTTGAGACGGGCGTCCACCAGCGGCATCTTCTCGTCGCAACGACGCCCGATCGGAGCGACAATACGGTCGATGATGTTGCGTAGCTGCTGCTCAGAGGTGAACCGGTAGTCCGTGAGGTAGACCTTCCCCTTGCGCTCGACATAGATCTTGTCGAAACGATTCACAAAGATTTCAGTCACCGTGTTGTCTGCGAGGGGCTCTTCGAGACACCCGAGTCCCAGGGCCTCTTTGAGGATTTCCTCGACTACCGCAACCCGGAATCGGGGGATCAGCTTGCGGCCATCCGGATCCTCGTCCACCAGTTCTGCGACCTTGGCGCGGGATTTCTGCTTGAGTTCCTCGGGGTCGCCCTCTTTGCCCTGGCGACGCATTTCCTCTTCCATTTCACGGATGAACTTCCGATGGACCCGAACCCGCAGCTCGGTGGTGTCCGTCGCGCCCATCTCCATGGTGATGGAAGGATTCGAGGCGAAGAAAGAACCGCTGGCGCCGAGCGTCGAGCCCATGGTCGACTGGTCCGCTGCCGAGCCCCCTTTGACGACCTGCCGGATGCCGTGGTAATCACCCCGCTCCAGCTTGACCTGGTCGAAGGCGATGAGCTGCCCGAGACGGACCACCGCGATTGCGGCAGGTGACTGGGCGAACTGGTCGAGGATGGAACCTTCCTTCAGGACCAGCGTTTCGAGCTTGGAGTCGTACGGTATCTCCGCCCAGACCGGCCGCTCGAGTTCCACTTCCACTTTGCGGGGGTCCAATGGGAACCGGGCATCAGTCTTGTTCAGCACCAGCCGCATGTGGTGCTTCGGCAGCCCCATGCCTTCGAGGTACTCGAAGTACTTTTTGGACTGGAAGAGGCTGAGGCGATCCGGGAGGGAAAAGACGATGATGAGGCTCGCCCGATCAAGGAACTCCAGGGAATGCTCGTTCAGGTCGGTGCCGATGTCGACAAAGATGTAGTCCAGGTGCCGACGCATGATGTCGAGCGCTTTGCCGATTTTGTCTGGCGGAATCTTGTCCGGTCCCACTGGCCGCAGCGTCACCGGCAGGACCAGCAACCCGCTCGGCAGCAACGGCAGTCCGGCGATGAACTGATCCGGAGTCGTTTTCTTCTCGATGGAGATGAGGTCGCGGATCTTGGTGTCGCCGAGCTTCCCGACATAGAAGAGGCTGTCCCCGGCGGTCGGCAGGTCGTAATCGACTAGCGCTACCTTCTGGTTGACATCCTTCGCAAACTGCTGCCCGAGGGCCGCAGCGATGGCGCTGATGCCGACCCCGCCCTTCGAGGAGCAGCAGATGACGATCTTGCCCTGTCGATGCAGTTCAGCCATGACCAGCGAGCCTCAGGCAGAGAGAAATGCAGCGCGATGCCGTAAGGACGAAGCTATCGGGGCATCCCGCCCTGCATGAACGGGTTGTAGGCCTGGCTCTTGAGCATGAGCATGGCGTCCGTCTCCAGCACGTTCTCGTCCTGAATTGGGCTGAGAACGACGCTCCCTTCGTTCGGATCGTAGGGGCCCGGTCGGAGGCTGGCGCTGAGGGTGCCGGCGTTGCGGACATGGATCAGTTTCTGGGCATTCGCTGGATCGACCGCCAGTGTCAGTGTGGATGGCTTCGAGAACTGCTCACTTGCCGCCAGCGGATTCCGGGCGAGCTCCTCAGAGAGCCCGATGCCAGCATCCTTGCCTACTGCGAGGACTTCCACGTTCTGCAGCATGGTCTGGGTGTAGAGCCCCTGAATCGGCATCCCGGTGGCGGTCTTCCCCGCCTGGACCTGGAAGTTTCCGACGATGTCGACCCGGTCGCCCGGTCGGATCAGACCTGCCACCCCGGTTTCATCGGTGACGCTGATGGTCACGGCCCGCATACCCTGTGGAATCTTGCGGCTGAAGGCGTCTTCCAGATTTTCCGCCACCATCGCCTGGTTGATGATCGCGCCTTCGGGAATCGCGGTCTTGGTGACATGCAGAATCACCTGATTCAGCAGGTACGCCTTCCCGCCCTCGCTGAGGTCACGACCGGGAAGCGACAGCATGTTGCCGGTGGCGACCCGGGCATCGACGCGATGGACTTCCACCGACTCCGGACTGATGACTTTGAAGGATCCGACCCCTTCCGTTGCCCGGATCACCCAGGCGAACTCTCCGGACTCGTACTGCTGCTTCACCGACTGGATGTAGGTGAAGTTGAAGAGAACCACCGCGATGGCGAGTGCGACGGCGATGATGATCTTGGTCATGTCCCTTAAGTCTCCTGGTCAGCGTACTGAAGAACCGGAGTCGGAGCCTCCGGTGCCCATCCTCCCGAAGCCAGCACCACGACGCACCGTCGGCTGACTTTCAGGGGGATTGAGTCGTAGTGGGGCGAGAGTGTACTCCACCCCATCGAAGCCCGCGATTAGCAGCCCAGCGAATTCATCTGAGCCTGAGTCTGGGCGATGGCGGCGACGGCTTCGTTGTAGTCGGCCTGGGCTTGAGCGGCCGATGAGTACCCGTACTCGTAGCCATCCTTGTCGATGTAGTCATCTTCCCGGCACGCGTAGTACTGGGCAGGGTACGCCGGCACCAGGTCCGCCGGGTCGGGATCATCCTCGCCAGGAGGATTCACCATGAAGTAGAGGTCTTCGCCGGGGCCCTGGTCGTTCTTGTGGTAGTACAGGGGCTGCCCGGCCAGGGTCATCTGCGTCCAGACCGCAGGACTCCGGCAGGCATTGGCGCGATTGCGGTAGTCCACCTGCTCGGCCAGCATGTCCGCCATGTCGCCGCAGGCTTCTTCTTTGGCATCCTGCTGGGCCTGATCCGCCTGATTCTGGGCGTTAGCCGCCTGATTGGCCATGCCGCCGGTGTTCATCGCTCCACTCATCGCCATATCCGAGGCATCGTAAGGGTGGAGTCCGGAAAAGCTGGCGGATGACCAGGGGAAGTCAATGTACTGATACCCCAACCCGATGAGGCCGATGGCCGGATCCCAGACTTCCCACCAGTCCGCCTGCGACCCGCCGGCGATCCAGTACTCACCATCGCCCCCCATATGGAGGTCCCCCGGTGGATCCCAGTTGCGTCGCTGGCCGCCTCCCAGATACGGGCGCCAGACCTGCAGGATCCAGGGATCCGCTTCCATGTCATCCCGCCCCAGCTTGTCATCGGTATCGTCCGTATGGTCCGCCTGATAAGCCTCTTTAAAGGCCCGGGCGTAGCCCTTGGTGATGCCGAAGTAGACTTCATTGGCCAGCATGTAGAACTGGACGAAGGCCAGGGTCATAAAGAGGATCGGCCCGATGGAGAAGAAGAACTCGATCGCGTTCGACCCGCGGGAAGCTCGTTGCAGCCTGGTGATGCGCTTCATAACGAACCGTCCTTTCCCTGCCGGAGGCGGAGCTTAGTGAATGACACCGCCCCAGAGGGAGGGAAGCATGGAGTTGTCGCGGTACCACTGCGGTCCAAAGAGGTAGAAGTGCAGGATGAAGTCGGTGGATGTAGGGCAGAGACGAGCCCGGTACTTGGGCAGAAACCCCTCGCCACCGTCGTCGCCACTTGCAAGCCCTGCCAGGGCTGACATCTTGGCCACGCTTTCCATGTCGTCGTGATCATCCGGACCGCGGGTGCCGCCGAAAGCCTTCGCGCTACCCACCGCGGTCACCGGTGGAATCTTGTAGACGTTGGGCATGAACATCGCCCGTGTCTCCGGGAGCTGAATCACCCAGTAGAACCGGAGCTCCTCGTTCTTGTTAGTGTTTTTGACCCATAGGGGGGGGCTGGCGTTCTTCTGGCCGATGCCGCAGGGAATCACCCAGCACCAGATGATGTAGTTCATGTCGAAGTCACCCTGGATCGCTGTCCCCCAGAAAGGCAGCAGACGGCTGTCAGCGGTCAGGGCCGGGACAGGAAGGCCGGCTGCGGGGATCTGGACAATCAGCGGATCCACCGAGAGCCGGCCCAGGGGACCGAACTCCTTGCACCAGTAGTTGCCCCCGTAGGACTTGATACTGCTGGAACCGACGTTGTCGACGTTGAAGAAGTACTTGATGTTGTGCTCGGCGTTTTCCTTCGCCTTGGAGTAGGCGAGGCCGGCGTAGCCAATGTTCTGGAAGTCCGCGAGGAGACGGAAAATCTGGATGACCGACTCGAAGACCCCGGCGATAGCGTTCGGAAACGCCTCGTGGGGCCAAAGGTGGGCCGGACCCAGCCCCCAGGTACCCACCGTCCAGTAGGTGGCATACAGCCCGCCGATGATGCGATTGGTCTTGGTGAGAGCGTTCAGGCCCTTCGCCTGGTAGGTCGCACCAGTAAAAGCCGCCGCATCGCAGATCATCTGGGCTTCGATCTTGCGGGTGATGGCCTGTGAGACATTCACGAACATCCCGGCCGTGTAGATCATCGTGATGAGAAAGAAAAAGCTCATCACAGCGATTTGCCCGCGACGGGCGCGGTAACGGAGGGTGCGCAGGGCGTGGGAAACGGTCATGGCTCTGTCACTTCCGTAGACGGGATGTGGCTGCAACTCCAGGTAGACACCCGGCGTGCCATGTTGGCTTCAGCGGGACAAAAGCCGGGGAGTGAGCAGCTGATGAGTAGGCTAGCACGATCATGCCCTGTTGTCCTCATTCAGAGGGCGCTAAACGCAGAAGCACCCAACAGTGGGTGCCTCTGTGCGGACGGAAGCATCCTGGATTTCGCGGGACTCAGAACATGCCCGAGATGGAGTTCCAGTAGCCCATGAGGGTGCCGATAGTTGCCGCCAGGGCCTGGTACCCGCCGTAGTCATCGACATCGTTGTCAGTGTCGTCGCTCTCTTTTTCGTCCTGAGAACAACGGGGTGTATAAGCCCAGGAATTCACCGTGATGGTGTAGGGATAGTTCCCCGCCCCGGCGAAGGGGTACGCCATCCGGATGAGCCCCGCCCAGCGCTGGGGGTAGCGGTCGGTCACCAGGACCCCGGGGCCGCCATTGGCGAGCCGGTTGGAAATCTGGTTGTTCTTGTGCTCGAACGTTGTCCAGTAGTTCAGGTACCGGTTTTCGATCCCGAAGTTGCGGTAGAACGTCCGGACATACCCCACCCAGTCATCACCTTTACTGTCGGTCGGCTGCGCCATGTGCGCCCGGGCCGCCAGGAAGGCGTAATAGTTGACGCAAATCTGCCGGTTGGTGGTGAGGATCACCTGAATGGAGGTCATCGTGAGGGCGAGCCACATGATGAAGAAGAACCAGAACTCCACCAGGACGCTGCCCCGTTGGCGACGCGCCAGCCAGGCTCGGGATACGGGCACAGGAAGCATGGTGGTCACCTCCGGACGATCCTAGTTGGGGAACTGGGAAAAGATCTGATTAAACCGGGTCAGCGTGGCCCGGATCAGGGGGGGCGTATAGGCCCGCAGTGACCACGCCAGTACTCCCGTAAGCAGGATGGTGAGCATGGCGTACTCGAGCATGGTCGCGCCGCGACGCTGGCGTCGGGCCATCAACAGGTGATAACCAGGGCCAGTCATGCGTCGCTCCTTTCCCGGATACGGTCGTGGTCACAGGATGTCACAGGCGCAGGGCTAAAAAGATGTCCCGGCGTCCGGCGAGGATGCCGGGACATCGATGATGCTGTCAGGTCAGTGGCGAGGTGAGGTAAGCCGGTCCAACCCTTACGGGTTGTTCCACGGCTGGCCCTGGCTCGTCGCTTCCATCTGGGTCTTGATGGTGTTGGAGCTCTTCTTGGCGTTCGAGGAGACGCGGTCACCGAACTGCTTGAAGAAGAGGACCAGACCGACCACCAGGATCACCACGAGCAGCGCGTACTCCAGAGCGGAGGCACCACGCTTGGTGCGGGCCTGGCGAGCGTTCCAGACGAGTTGCATGAGGTTGCTCATTCTTGTGTCCTCCTGAGCGATACGTACTGAGATGAAGGAAACCGGATGCCGGAGCCTTACGGCCGGGGCAGCAGAAAGTTCTGCAGCATGCGGCCCAGTCGTTCGATGGGCTGCATCAGTGGTCCTGCCAGCCGCGACAGGAAGACTGCTGTGATCAGAATGATCAGCAGCGCCTGTTCCAGTGCAGTGGCTCCACGCCGCAGTCGACTGCAGGCCAGGAACCAGGACTTGATGACCCACATGCTGGGGTTCCTCCGGGTGCCATCAGTGTACACCGTTCGCATGTCCTGCCTCCAGTCTGTCGTTTTGACCCGGCCTGGGGAACTGCCATCCTGCCAGTACACCCCCTGTGCCAAGAGGTCACGAAACCGTTGCCAAATCGCAAAATGAAAACGCCATCCTGAAAATCCAGGATGGCGTCCGCCAGATGCTTGGGGCCGCAGTCAGATCAGACTGTGCCGCTAATCATGGTGCCGAGGAGCACGCGGTAATAGCCAGGCAGCAGTCGCATCACCGTGTAGGTGATCACGATCATCATGACGCTGGTGAACATCAGGATGAGGGCGTACTCGAGCATCGCGATCCCCCGCGATACCCGGCGCCGGTTCCACAGTCGGTGCATCACCGCCTCCTCTGTCGCTACTACAGCCTCTGTGAGTCTACCACTGAGCAATAGACACATGACGCGCCAGAAGCCCGCAACCTGTTGGGGGGGGAACCGATGCCTAGAGCAAGTCCTTCAGGGGGAGTTCGACATTGAACTCCGGGACATCCACAGACCACCCGAGTTCCGTCCGGAGCAACTCCTGCAGGGATGACACCGCCTCAGGTTCGCCGTGGACCAGGAAGCAGCGACGGGGTGGGGTTCTGAAATGTCGAGCCCAGCGGAGCAGTTCGGCACGGTCCGCATGGGCTGAAAAGCCCTTAATGGAGCGAACTTCTGCCCGGACCGGCACCTCACTCCCCAGCAGTTTGACTTCTGCGGCACCATCCAGCACCCGGCGGCCTAGAGTCCCGGGGGCCTGGAAGCCCGTAAAGAGGATGGTGTTCTCCCGCACCGGCGCTCGCATCCGGAAGTGATGCAGAATGCGCCCCCCGGCCATCATGCCGCTGGCAGCGATGATGATGCAGGGACGGAACCGGTCGTTAAGTTGCTGCGAATGCTTGCGGGTCACGACCTCCGAGAACTGGGCCGGGAGTTCCATCACTCCGCGTCCTGGATGGGCGGCAGGGTCCAGGACATCCGGATACTTCTTGTAAAGCGCGGTGGTCTGCCGGGCCATTGGTGAATCCAGAAACACGGGCTGGATGGGAATGCGGCCCTGCCGCTCCAGTTCAGCCAGATGCCAAAGGATGGCCTGTGTCCGGCTGATGGCGAAGGCCGGAATCACCAGGATTCCGCTTCGCTCATAAGTGTCATTCACCACTGCCGCCAGTTCCTCCGGCACATTGCCCGAAGGGTGATACCGGTCGCCGTACGTCGACTCCATCACCACGATGTCCGCTTCCGGGGGCGGGGCGGGATCCCGCATGAGTGCGACGTTGTAGCGCCCGATGTCGCCGGAGTAGAGGATGGATGCCGGACGGTTGCCCAGTTGCAGCCGGAGTTCGACGTGTGCCGAGCCAAGGATATGACCAGCGTCGTGCAGCCGGACGTCAATGCCCTGAGCGACCGGGGCCCAGCGCCCTCCCAGACGGTGGGTATGAAAGCGCTTCAGGGTCTGATTGACATCAGCCGTGTCATAGAGGGGAGCGGTGAAGGGGTCGAGGAGGGGATCCTGCCCCTTGCGCAGGGCCATCTTCAGACGGTATTTCGCTTCTTCGAAACTGAGCTTTGCCGCATCGCGCATGACGATCGCGGCGAGTTCCCGGGTCTGCACGGAGGTGTGGATCGGTCCGGTAAAGCCATCACGTACCAGTCGGGGTAGACGGCCGCAGTGGTCCAGATGCGCATGGGTCAGGATCGCCGTCGTTATCTGTTCTGGTGCCAGGGGCCAGGCACCATAGTTTTGCTCCTCCGCTTCCCGGGAGCCCTGGATCATGCCGCAGTCGATCGTCCAGGTAGTCCCCTGATGCTGTCCAAGGTGCATGCTGCCGGTGACATGGTGAAGGGCACCGAAGAACGTCAGGCTGGAAGGGTGAGTGACAGGCATGTTCAGGCGTGACCCCCGGTGGGTGGCGGAATAAGAGGTGGGATATCGCTGCCGATGCGCCTGGCTGCGGGAAACTCGGGCAAGCCCTCGCCCCATTCCGGGACACAGAGCACCGGGCAGGGGGCTTGACGAATCAGCGCCTGCAACGTGGCATCGAGCGGCTGCCCGCCGAAGGGTGTATCGATGCCGATGCCCGCCCCCGCTACGCCCAGGACCAGCAGCCCCGGCCGCAGTTGCGCGGCATAGTGCAGGAGATCATCAGTGTCGGCATCGGGCAGCAGGGAGAGCTGATAGTCGGTGGCAAAGGGGGCCAGGATGGTTTCCAGGAGCGCGACCACCTGATCCACCTGGGGCTCGGCGACGCAGGCGAGGACCTGCAAGGGGACCTGGAGCGTGGTCGTGAGTTCGGCGGCTTGTGTCAGCCCCCGTTCGCCTGCCGCAGTGAGGTCGTAGAGCCCAACAATCGCCCCGGCCTCCTGCGGAGGGGCATCGGGCATCAGCAGGAGCGGGACCGGGCACCAATGGAGGAGTTCCGCCAGCTCTTCTTCCCAGGCCGCCGCTTCCAGCAAGGGATAGGTCACGACCAGCCAGTCGCCCGACTGCAACTGACTCGCGACCTCGCCCCAGGAGTCGCCATCCCCCAGAGACCAGGAGATGGGAAGTCGGGTTTCCTGCAGCACCTGCAGGAAGACCGGGTCCAGGGCCCGACGCATGGCAGTTTCATCCACCATCTCCCCTTCGCGTCCGGACCAGGGCTGCAAGGCGACAGGAATCTTGCGGGAGGCATCCAGAGTTGCGATGAAACGCAAGGTCGGCCCGAGAGCGACCGGGTCCTGAATCAGGCAGAAAAAGCGCGAGGGCAACACAAACGGCATCGTAGCACCCTGTCCAGGAGGGCCTTACCAGCAGGCGTGGTAAGTCGCGGTGCCATGATCATGCTGATGCAGATCGGCCAGCGCTGCGAGTTGGGCGGCTTGCGGCACCCGGTCAGTCAGGCGGGAAGTGTTGGCCAGCTCCCAGATCGTCAGCGCCATCGTTTCCGTCACCTGCTCCCAGAGGAGCCAGTTGCAGCCATCTTCCTGGAACGTCCCCAGCTGATGCACCGGGTGTTTGCGGTCCCCGCCATTCAGCACCATGACCGCCGGGATCCCGGCACCCCAAAAGGGGACATGGTCGGAGGCGGCAGCGACATCATTCGTCTGAAATGGCAGCTGGTGCAGTCGACGATTCATCTGCTCGGAGACACTCCGCAACTGTGGAGTCCGATCGCTGTTGTGGACCATGAAGGTGTCGCCCTGACCGGTCATGTCGAAATTGAACATCGCCCGGACCCGTGTCAGCGGTAGCGTGGGGTGCTCCACCCAATAGCGGGCTCCCAGGAGCCCCATTTCTTCGCCAGTAAAGAGGATGAAGAGGAGCGAGCGTTTGGGACGTTGCGGGGCGGTGGCAAAGGCCTGGGCCAGCTCCAGCACCGACGCCGTGCCGGAGGCGTTGTCCTCCTGGCCACAAAAGATGAACTCGTCTCCCATCAGTCCGACATGGTCCATATGTCCGCCGATGACTATGACTTCGTTGCGGAGTTTGGGATCGGAGCCTTCCAGGAGCCCGACCACATTACAAGTGGGAGCGGAGAGCTCCATGGTGCCCCGGACCCGCAAATCGACGTCGCTGCCCAGGGGTGCTGAGATGGTCGTTCGTTCCTCGTTCGAGAGCCTGATCAGCGCTGGCAGTTGTAGCCCCGAGAGAGCAAACAGCGCGTGAGCGACCCGGTGATTTCCCTGGATGGCGGGAAAGCCCGGATCCCAGGGGATGTCTCCATTGGAGAAGTACACCGAGCCGATCAGCCCACCAAAAGCCCCATCTGCGGAGACATCGAGCAGGATGAGCCCCGCCGCGCCATGATCACGGGCCGCCCGGACCGTCCAGCCGGTCAAACCCCAGTCCCCATCGACTTTGGGATGTCCACCCCGCAGGGCGACCACGACTTTGTTATGGACATCAACCCCCGCGTATTCATCAAAGCCCTGCTCCGGGGCGGAGATACCCCGTCCGACAAACACCGCTTCTCCCCGGACCTTGCCTGAGCCACCATCGAGACGACTGATGAAATCCGTGCCGAAAGCGAACGACTCCTCATTCACGGTGAGTGACGCTTCGTGAATGACATTGGTCGCCAGATTAAAGTGCTGCAGGTAGGTCCCATCATCGCCCAAAGGTTGCAGGCCAATGGCCGCAAACCGCTCGGCCGCCAGCTGGGCGGTGAGCCACTGTCCTGGCTGACCGGTCATACGACCGGCGAACTCCGGCGAGGATAGTTGGCGGATCAGTGCATAGCCATCGTCGTAGTCGATGGTCGCCAGTGCGTGTTGTCGGAAGCTGGAGGCAGGTGAAGCTGTCGCCGCCGACGTCAGCAGCGTCAGACACAACAGAGAGGGGATGAGCGGGCGCATGGGGTCTCCAGGAGGGGGAGTCGTCGTGTGCAACAGGAGGATAGCAGCAGGAGTTGATCAGCCAGGTATACGAGTATCTCCACGCGCTGTCGCTGTCAGTAGGAACTGAAAACGGTGACAAGCAGACCGATAACCGTCATTGCTCCAAAGTAGATCAGCCCAGCCCACATCAACAATCGGACGAAGAAGAGGAGCCATCGACTCGGGGGAGCTGACTGACGGCCGAGGTAACGCTCCAGGGTTTTCGAAGCGTCGTTAGCAGCAGCTGTGGCGACCAGCAACTCCTCGCCCGCTGACCGGATCAGCGTGACATCTCTGCTGGCAACGGCCGCTTCATACGCGCTCTGGGCCGCCGCTTCCTGCTGGCGTGCCGCTTCAAAAGCGCCGTAAGCTTTCAGGCGAAGCCGCTGAGTCGTCTGGCTGGCGGGGGACCAGGCGTGGGGTGGGGGAGTGCGCTCTGCATAGAAATTCCCTGCCTGATAGCTCGGAGGTCGCTGGAATTCTGCTGACATCAGCCGCTCCTCGTTAACAGGTGCTCGGTACTCCATCTGACACCTGATCACGCCTGACGGTTGCGGGTTTAATCCTCGAACGTCACCAGGACCTGATCGAGATCCACGTTCGCGCCTTCTTCGCACAGGACCTTCTTCACCTTACAGGCCCGGGGGGCGGCTAGCTCGTTTTCCATCTTCATCGCTTCCAGCACGATGCAGAGCTGACCGGGCTCCAGGGATTGCCCCTCTTTCACCTTGATCGCCACGATCTTCCCGGGCATCGGCGCGGCAACCGCATTCCCGGCGGCCTCCTGCGAGAGCCCAACGCCCTTCTTTTTGGTGAGATTTCCCTTGCCGGCGAAGTCGATGTGGACCGGCTGGGGGCGTCCGTTGATCCAGGCCTGGGCAGGGAACCCATCATCACCAGCGTCGAACTGCGCTTCATACGGCACCCCATCCACCAGCAGAGACCGGGGAAAGGAACTCAGCCATTGGTCGCCCTGGACATCGATGCTGACTGTCCGTCCGTTGACCGTGATCTGGCCCGGCACGACTTCATGGGGTTGCGGGGTGATGTCCACCACATAGTCGCTGCCTTCGATGGTGACCGTGATTTTCACGTGCGGACTCCTTCTTGACTCACCGAAGTGGCGCGATTGACTAGCCGAAGTGACGCGCAGCGTCGTGACGGGCCGTCAGACGCCAGTTGCTGGGCTTGCTGCCGGTGGAGTGACGCTGTGTGACCTTGTCCGGGGCGGGCTTCGCCCGGGTGTACAGGAAGACTTCCAGCGCTGCGGCGATGGCGGCCACTTCTTCCTGGGCGCGATAGTCCTTCAGCAGATTGTCGAGGTGCTTGCCGATGTAGTTCGTGTCGTACCGGGCGTAGCGGAAGTCATCGGTGGCGAGGATGGCTTCATGGAAGGCCTCCGTGGTCCGGATGCCCTTGATTTCGAGCTCGCGTAAGGCCTGCAGCATCTTGCGAATCGCGGCATCACGGTCCGGACCATGCACGATGATCTTGGCGATCATGGAGTCGTACTGACGCGGGATCGTGTAGCCAGCGAACGCAGCGGAATCGACCCGTACGCCACCGCCCGCCGGGAAGCGGAGATCTGTGATCAGCCCCGGATTCGGGGTGAAGTTGCGGAAGGGGTCTTCGGCATTGATGCGCACCTCGATGGACCAGCCCTGGATCTGTACCTGCTCCTGGGTGACGGAGAGCGGCGCACCCCCTGCTACCAGGATCATCTCCCGGATGAGGTCCAGGCCGGTGATCATCTCGGTTACGGGATGCTCCACCTGGATCCGGGTGTTCATCTCCATGAAGTAGAAGTTGCGGTGGGTATCGACCAGGAACTCCACGGTCCCTGCGCCGACATAGTTCACCGCTTTGGCGATCTTCACCGCCTCGGCCCCCATCCGTTCCCGCAGGTCAGCATCGAGGAACGGCGATGGCGCTTCTTCAAGGAGCTTCTGATGCCGCCTTTGCAGTGTGCAGTCGCGTTCCCCCAGGTGAATGACATTGCCGTGGGTGTCGCCGAAAATCTGGAACTCGATGTGTCGAGGCTCCTCGATGTACTTCTCCAGATAGACCGACTCATCGCCGAAGGCCGCTTTGGCTTCCGACCGGGCTGCCCGGAAAGCCGCTTCGATCCCCGCGGCATTCTGGATCAGCCGCATGCCGCGTCCGCCGCCGCCCATCGCCGCCTTCAGCATGACCGGGTACCCGAGTCGCTCCGCGACTCGCCCGGCCTGTTCTACCGACTCGATGAAGCCATCTTCGCCTGGCACACAGGGGAGTCCGGCCTTGAGGGCGGTCCGCTTGGCGATGGTCTTGTTCCCCATGTCGCGGATGGCATCGGGCGAGGGGCCAATGTAGGTCAGTCCCGCGGCGATCGCCTTACGGGCGAAGTCAGGGGACTCCGCGAGGAACCCATACCCCGGGTGGACCGAGTCGGCCTGGCTCTTCCGGGCGACCTGGAGGATTTTGTCGATCACCAGGTAGCTCTCGTTTGCCGGGGCCGGGCCGATGCAGTACGCCTGGTCAGCCAGGCGGACATGCAGGGCATCCCGGTCGGCCTCGGAGAAGACCGCGACCGCTTCGATACCGAGTTCGTGACAGGCCCGGATGATGCGAACCGCGATTTCTCCGCGATTCGCCACCAGGACCCGCTTCAGGGGCTTGATGGCAGGCATAAGGTCAGGATTATAGGGAACAGGCGACAGACCGGGCGTCGGGGGAGTTTTCGTGAGTCAACGGAGCTTCTCCAGCCCCTTCCGCCGAGGGGACCCCCCATGGCGTACATTCCTCCCCATGGCGACCGCTCTCCTTCAACAACGCGTCATGCAGCCCTTCGAACTCGCGTCCGAGTTCGCCCCTTCGCCTGCCCAGCTGGAGGCGATCAACGCCATCGCCGGACATCTGGAAGCCGGCCAGCGCTTCCAGACCCTCCTGGGCGTCACCGGGTCAGGCAAAACCTATGTCATGGCGAACATCATTGCCCAGGTACAGCGACCGACCCTCATCATCGCGCACAACAAAACCCTCGCCGCGCAACTGGCCGCCGAGTTCCGGGAGTTCTTCCCCAACAACCGGGTGGAGTACTTCGTCTCCTACTACGACTACTACCAGCCGGAGGCCTATGTCCCCTCGAAGGACCTCTTCATCGAGAAGGACTCCGCCATCAACGAAGAGGTGGATCGTCTGCGCCATGCCGCGACCCAGGCGCTGCTGACGCGGCGCGATGTAATCATCGTCGCCAGCGTCTCCTGCATCTATGGACTCGGGTCCCCGGCGGACTACACCATGATCTCGGTCACCCTCCGGAAGGGGGAGTCGACTAACCGCACCAAGCTCTTCAGGAGCCTCATCGATATGCAGTTCCTGCGCAACGATGTCGCGCAGGCCCGGGGGACCTTCCGGGTGAAAGGCGACACCCTCGAGATTTTCCCGGTCGATGAGGAAGTGGTGATCCGGGTCGAGATGTTTGGCGATGAAGTCGAGTCCCTCGCCAAGCTCGACCGCATCACCGGCGAAGTGCTCGGCGTCTATGAGGAATACACGATCTTCCCGGCGTCGCACTACGTCATCCTCCCCGAGCGTCAGGAACTGGTGATCCACGCCATCGAGCAGGAGCTGGAGCAGCGACTGCCGGAATTTGTCCGGGAAAACCGCCTGATCGAGCACCAGCGACTGAAGGAGCGGACCCACTACGACATCGAGATGCTGCGGGAAATGGGGTTCTGCAACGGCATCGAAAACTACTCCCGGCATTTCGCCGGACGCCCCCCCGGAGAGCCACCGTCAACACTGGTGGAGTATTTCCCCGACGATTTTCTGATGTTCGTGGATGAGTCGCATCAGACCATCCCGCAGATCCGGGCGATGGCAGTCGGGGACCTGCAGCGCAAGCAGACACTGGTCGACTATGGCTTCCGGCTCCCCAGCGCCATCGACAACCGCCCCTTGCGATTCGAGGAGTGGGAGCGGCTGCTGAATCAGGTCGTGTTTGTTTCCGCGACTCCGGCAGCCTATGAGATGGAGAAAAGCGAGAGCATCACCGAGTTGCTGATTCGCCCGACCGGGCTGGTGGATCCCGAGATCGAGATTCGCCCAGTCTCGACGCAGGTCGATGACCTGCTGGGGGAAATCCGGGCCACCATCGAGGCCGGTCACCGGATTCTGGTGACCACCCTCACGAAGAAGATGTCCGAGGACCTCTCGGCCTATCTGAAGAGCCTCAACATCCGGGTCCGGTATCTCCACTCTGAAATCGAAACGCTGGATCGCATCCGCATCCTGCGTGACCTGCGACTGGGCGAGTTCGATGTCCTGGTCGGCATCAACCTGCTCCGCGAGGGGCTCGACCTCCCGGAGGTCGCGCTGGTCGCGATCCTCGATGCGGACAAAGCGGGGTTCCTCCGCTCCGAAACTTCTCTCATCCAGACCATGGGACGCGCCGCGCGGCATGAAACCGGCCGCGTGATTCTTTACGCCGACACCATGACGCCGGCGATCACCGTGGCCGTGGAGGAAACGCGACGCCGTCGGGAGCGGCAACTGCTGTACAACACCGAGCATGGGATAGTCCCCACTGGGGTGAAAAAGGGGATCCGCGACATTACCGGGGACCTGGGAGGCGACAAGGAAAGCCTGCCGTCGACCATCATGTATCGCGGGCTGGAACTGAAGCGCGAAGAGGTTCCGCTCATCATCGAGGAACTCCGCAAGGACATGTTTCAGTACGCCACCGACATGAAGTTTGAGAAGGCCGCCGAGGTGCGCGACGAGATCACGCGACTGGAGGACCTGGCGCTGGGGCGTGCGCCGTCGGGGGATGGCACAGGCGATATGCGGCGGGGGCGTCCGATCAACAAGAAGGTAGAACGGCGGCGGCAGAAGCACAAGCAGTGGTGATAGCGAGAAAGTGCGGATACATCCTATCAACTAATTGGTGCATCGTCGGCTGTTTGCGCTGCCCGCAACTCGTCCAGTAGCTGCTTTGCCAGACCCATTTGCCTCTGCGGATCAATCTGCCGCGGGAACCACCGCGCTGCGGAAAAGAACCCCTGCCAGACCAACATCGGTAACCCGTCGATGGCATACCGCCCCGACTCCAGTGCCTGACGTACCAACGCCGGGGTCCGGTAGTTCAAATCCCAGGTGTCGTAGGCGCCGTCGGGCAGCGCTGTCAGCGGACCCGGATCAGCTGCCGTGGTCGCGTTCACCAGCAGACCCTCCAGCACCGATGGCAACCGGTGCCACTCTTCACACCGAATCGCCAGCTGCCCCTCGGCGGTCTCGCGCAGTCGCTCGAGGAGTGGTTCGACTTCCGCCAAGGGTCGACGCACATAGCAGATCGCCTGCGCTATCCCCGGATCGGGGCGTCCTGCCGCCCGCTCCCGGGTCCGCTCTGCTCGCCAGAAGCGGAGGTACGCCAGTAGCACCGCCCGGGCGGCCGGCCCGCAGCCGAGCAGATGCACGGTCTGAAACTGACGCAACGAACGCTCCGGTCTGGCGGCCCGGATGCCCTGCAGCGTGAAGTACGCCCCATCGACATCTTTGTTGTCCCCGAGGAGTGCGCCATCCTGCCGGACCCATATGTGATTCACGGCTGCCAGCACGGCGGCCGCCTCGCTGCCGTGATCACAGGCGGCCCAGGCGCGCTCTTTATGGGGGGTCGTGACATTCAGTCCCAGCCAGCCGCGACGGACCTGGTCGGGAAAATCTGCGGGCCAGTCCTCCGCTGTCAGGGGCCACAGGTCGTACATCGCATCGACCCCCGTCAGCCCGTACAGCGTCTGATGCAGCAGCGGCGAGAGCGATCCTTCGACCGGCCATCCCAGAAGTCCGACACGGCTGGTCATTGATGCAACTCCCAGCCTTCGACCTTGATCAGCGGAATCCGACCACTGAGCAACACTGCATCGATGTTCAGGGGGCGTGGTGCCTGTCCGGTGCTGCGGAAGCGATAGACCGATTTCTTTCCGCCAGAGTCGAAGTAGTCGACAAAGCCCGCTTCATCCATCAGGACCAGTCCATCAACCGGATCCATCACTGGCAGGAACGGCCCGGATTTCCCACCAAACAGGCGTCGCGCCAGGTCTGGCGAGAGCCGGCCTGGCGGGACATAACTCACGTGGAACCCCTCGGTGAAGTGGTTGTGGAGGAGCAGGGGATCCTCTGTCGCGCACAACGCGGCGAAGTCCAGTTTCTCCTGCGTCACCTGATACCCAAACTGGCGTCCGACCCGGGGAATCATCCAGGGGTAGGTGCCGAAGACGGTCGTGCCCAGTGCCGCGGTTACCGATCGCTGCTCAGCCTCGACTCCCTGCTGACGCAGCAGGGTTGTGAAAGCCGCCGGGACACAGGTGAAGTCCGTGCTCTGATGCACGACACCAAACTCATCGACTTCGGTGTACTCCGGGATGACCTGCGTGAGGGTGTACCAGTGCAGATAGCGCTCCACTCCGAACATGACCAACAGCAACCACACCAGGATCATGCCCCAGAGACGCCACTGGGGATGCCGGCTTTCGATCCGGAAAGTCGTGAGCTGATTGTCGACCAGCTTCACACCTCCCATGACGCTCTAGTCCCCCTGCGATGTCGTAGCAGGTGCTGCAACTGGACGCTCGCTGAATCGCAGACTCGGGAGAATCCGCTCCTCGACTTCCGTGGTGCGCTGGAGGAACGACGATGGGGGAGCCACCACCTGCCCAATCCAGACGTCATCTCCCAGAATCCAAAGATAGTGTCGTGAAAGCCGTCGCGACCCCTCCGGCGCGAGTTCCAGGTAGTGCTGCTGCATCAGTCGCAGCTGTTCCCAGTCCTCGTCGGGCATCTGGTCCATGGTCCCCACTGGTCGGCGAATCAGCATGGTGACTGTCAGGACCTCATGCTCGCCGAACAGCACCCGGGAATAGCTGAGGACGGTCTTCCGGGCTCCCAGAAAGTAGTTGTCTGCCAGGGCCACACCCTGCGCTGCATGTTCAAGTAGCAGTTCGTCTACCGCTTCCGGCGGGACATCACTCGCGTTCGCCAAAAAGAGGGGTCGCATCCCCGGGAGGAAACCGATGCTGAAATAGGTATCAGCCCCCTGTCGCAACTGAACGACCGAATTGGGATCGGGGTAATACGTCGGCAGGGTCCAGGTGGTGGGAAACTCGCCAGCGAGCCCATAAGCGGCCACCTCAAAGGGAGTCACCGGCAGCGCTGCCACCGCCGGGTGTGCCTCGGGGAGGGGAGGGGTTGACTTGCGGGTCCCAGGGCCGGCCCCCAGGCCGGCTCCTGGCGGACGCCATCCCTGACAGCCCCCCAGTAGGGGCACGACCAGCCAGAGGAGCCAGCAGCGTCGCAGGTGGGCCATCGCCGCACAGTATGCCCCCTGCGGTGGACTGAAGTCGCCCCCGCATTTGCCTCTCTTCCTGCCCTTCGCTACCCTACGACACTGGCGCTGCAGGATCGGTCCCGCAGGCAGGAGCAGTCAGCGCCACACGCCCCAGGATCGCGAGGCAGGAGCTGACCCACCGCCCATGGCCTACAACGAACTCAAGATCTTTGCGGGGACTGCATCCAACGCTCTCGCCACGGAGATTTGTGATGTCCTTGGCGTCTCCCTCGGACGCTCTGAAACGCTGACGTTTAAGAACGAAAACCTCTTCGTCCGGCTCAATGAAAACGTCCGGGAAACGGATGCCTTTGTCATCCAGACCTCCTGTCCCCCGGTCGACAGCAACCTGCTGGAGTCGCTGATCATGGTGGATGCCCTCAAGCGGGCGAGTGCCCGGCGCATCACCATGGTCTGTCCCTACTTCCCTTACAGCCGCTCCGACAAAAAGGATCAGCCCCGCATCGCCATCACGGCGGCGCTGATCGCGAATCTGATGCAGGTCGCCGGGGTGCATCGGGTCCTGACGATGGACCTCCACGCCGAGCAGATACAGGGATTTTTCACGGTGCCGGTGGACCAGTTGCTGGCCCGACCCATCATTGCTGGCTACTTCCGGGAGAAGTACCGCAATAGCGATGGTCTCAACAATGTCGTCGCGATGGCTCCCGATGCCGGATCGGCTCGTCGGGTCCGGGCCTACGCCGCCATGCTCGGTGTCCCTCTTGTACTCGCCGATAAGCGACGCCAGGACATGGATACGGAGATCATGAACATCGTCGGCGATGTCGAGGGACGTGATGTCATCATCTTCGATGACGAAATCGCCACCGGCGGCTCCATCCTGGAAGTGGCGCAGAAGGTTCTCGACTCCGGTGCCCGCACGGTATCAGCCGGCGTGACGCATCCTGTCCTGTGTGGCGGAGCCCCCGGACGGGTCCAGCAAAGCTGCCTGCGGGAACTCGCTGTGACCAACACGATTCCGCTACCACCAGACTACGAGCAACCCAAAATTACGGTCCTGTCGGTGGCGCGACTCTTCGCCGAAGCCATTCTGAGCATTCACACTGGACAAAGTGTCAGCCGACTCTTCGCCTGAGCCTGCTACTGGAGCCTTTGCGCCAGACCCGGCATACTACCCGGCAGGACCATGCCTTTCCATCAGATTCCCTGGAGCCCTACAAGTCCCATCCCGCTCCCGCCGGGACTGGTGATCCTGCAACTCCGGCGATCCGCCGATTCTGGTTACCTCTTACGTCTGCTCGCTCAGCATTTTGTGGCTGAATTCGGACTTCCCCAGGCCGCGTTTCGGCTCTGTCACATTAGCGTCGAAGATACGCTCCTTGGCACCCATGCAGATCCGATCATCCGGCAGGCGCATTGGCGGAGTCTCTGGCAACTCCTGCCGGAATCCGGCGAAAGCGGGAGCGCATCACTCGCCCAGCAGATAGCGGAATTGCGTCAGGAACTCCTGGCGTTGGAGCAGTCAGGCGACATGCAGATCAGCGACGTGGCATCCGCTAACGGCACCGACCACCGTCTGGCACTGCAGCACCAACTCGCCCGCATCGAGTCCGAGTTGCGGCGTGAAATGCCGGGACTCGTCGATACCCCGGATGCCGCCCGGCAGGTCACCCGGCTGGGGGAAGCCCAGGCCCGCATCCGGCAGGAATATCTGACGCTGCAGGAGCAGCTGAAGGAACTCAACGGACGTCTTGAATCTGCTACCGGGGAAACACGCCGCCTCAAGAAAGAAGAAGGCCGCAAGGTCACCCTCGGAGGCATCTTCGTCCTGCTGGGAGCGATTTCGCTCATGGCCGATGGAGTCCCCGCTCATTTGAGACCCCTGGGATGGGCCGTGATCGCCCTCGGGATCCTGTTTGCTTACGTCGCCAATCGGAACGCGTCCGCCAAAGAGAGCCCAAAAGAAGCCCAGGTCCGACGCCAGGTTCAGGAGACCACAGCCCGACTCACGGAGGTCGATGAGCGACTCCGGGAAGCGGACCGGCAGGTGCGTCAATACTGCGCGTCCATCGGCTGCACGTCGCCAGGGCAGGTGCTGGAACTGCAGCGACGCTTTGATCAGCGTCGCGCAGAAAAGGCGGAACTCGAAGCGGAACTGCAGGCCTTGGCTCTTACAGGCACGGAGCAAGAGTCCCGTGGTGGCGTGGCAACCCTGACTCGGGCAGAGGACCTCCGGATGGAGTTGATGACGCTGGAAACCGAGGTGCAGCGTCGCGCAGCGGGGCAAGGCTTGCGACGTCCTGCCTTTGCGACCGTGCTCGAAACCGCCAATCAATGGTTGCGCCATCAAGATGGTGGTGCCACCGGACTTCAATGGGGCCTCGATGGGTCGCAGACTCCGCACCTCTCACCAGAAAATAGTCCATCTTTAGCGTCGAAAGTGATATCCTATTTGAGCCTCAGGCTTGCGCTAATAGCGTCAAGTGAAGAAATTCCGTCAAACTTACCGCTGGTACTGGACGATCCCCTGAAACTTTGGGACGATGACGAATTGACGGCTGGCTATGCGACCTTTGCACGGGTTGCACGGACCGGACGTCAGGTGATCTATATAACTTCGCGAGGGGTCTTGCTGTCCGCATGGCGGCAGGCGAGCCGGGCGCAGGGTGAGGCACTCACCCTGGTCGAGCTGGGAGATCCCCCGTCGAACTGGGACGCAGTCGAGGGCGAATGAATTCCCCTGCAGGAAAGGTCCTGCGTCAGCATCTGGAGCAGATCCGGCAGCGGATTGACTCCGCCAGGGCGCGCCGTGGAGGCGGGCCTGTGATGCTGTTGCCGGTGACCAAAGAGCAGCCTCCTCGCATGGTCGCCTCGCTGCTCAAGCAGCAGGTCTGGGCGATTGCGGAGAACCGGGTACAGGAAGCCCGGAAGAAGTTCCCGGACATCGAAGCGGTCCTTGGGGCTGACTGGAAACTCACCGAGCGTCATCTCATCGGGACCCTCCAGACCAACAAAGCTAAAGAAGCAGCCACCCTCTTTGACTGGGTGCAGAGTGTCGATCGGCTCAAGCTCGCCGAAGCCCTCCAGGAAGGGGCATCCGCCACCAATCGCACACTCCAGGTGACCCTGCAGGTGAAGTACGGCCAGGAGCCGACCAAGCAGGGGCTTCCTGAAGCGGCACTCCTCGAGCAGTTCGAGGATTTCTGCGAATTCCCCAATCTGAGACTGCGGGGGCTCATGCTCATTGCCCCCCTGGGCATCGACCCGCAGCTGACCCGGCAGTACTTCCGTCGGTGCAAGCAGCTCTTCGAAAGCCTCCGTTTGGAGGCCAGTCGACGCAAGTGTCAGTGGGACACCCTCTCTATGGGGATGAGCGAAGACTTCGAGATGGCCATCGAAGAGGGGGCCACCATGATCCGCATTGGACGGCTCCTTTTTGACGGGGTCCCCGAGGATGTCGAAGAGCCGCGCATTCCATTGGACATCATGGACGAGTAGCGTCGGTTTTCCCGTCGGGCATGTTGGAGGCTGCAATGTGCGGATCGTAGGCCGTCTGACGACTGCGCCACCATTGCCACCCTGCCACCATCAGCCCCACTGCGAGTACTCCCAGCAGCCACGGACGGGCAGCGGGGGACTTGATGAACAGCCCGACGCCCCCCGTAATCATCAGCACGTTCATGCTGTTGAAGAGGCAGTTGCGCAACAGACTCCAGCCCAGGAAGACATGGACCGGGATTCCAAGCACCGGGGCAAGGTAGTTCATCACCGGTCGCAGGAGCGACAGGGCATAGCTGAGAAAAATGGCGGGTCCGGGGCCATGCGACAGCAGCTTTTTCACAATCGGGTGATCGCGACGGGAGTAGAGCCGGGGGACCAGTCGGTTAATGGCCGGCCCAAAACCACGCGACAAGCCATACGCCGCGAGATCCCCCAGGGTCTGCCCGGTAATGAACGCGATCACGACCTGCCACAGCGCCAGTTCGCCACGTCCAACCATGACTCCCAGGGGGGCCAGCACCAGCACCGAATGCAGGGGAATGCCCAATGACTGCACGAAGGCAGTCACGAAGACCGCCGGGAGCGGGGGGATGGCAGCGAGCCAGTCAGGCATCAACAGAAGGCTAACACGGTGTGTCCGACTGCTACTATCCGACGCTGCAACCGTATCGCCCGCTCAGGAGTCTGCTTTCAGGTGACCACTGCCGCTCCCGACCCGACACCTAACGCAGCGCCGGAGAATCCTGCTCCACGTCCCGGTCTCCCCCTCGGCGCGCTCCTTGGAGGCATCGCCACGCTGCTTACCATTGGGGTGGCCTCCTCACAGCTCATCCTCAACAGCCTGCAAATCCGGGAAAAGGCGCAAGCGCTGCCGGTCACGGCGACCGTCGACCCGCCGGCGTCGGGTGCTGTTCCCCCCCAGCCAGAAATCACCGATCTGCCTGCTACGGCTGACACTTCAGCTTCGACCGCTGCTGACAGCGAGCAACCGTCGGGTTGGTACACGTACCCCCCAATCGGCGGAGCAAAAGTGCCGGCAGCGCTGGAGCCATCAGTGCATCGGCTGTATGTCGCACTCGAGAAGGGCATTCGGAATGCCCGGGACTTTACCTATCTGGTGTATGTCGCAGACACCACGGTGCTGCGCCAGATCCGCAAGCCCGAGAAAGTGGGAACTGCGCTCTCCCTCGATCCTGCCTGGCCGAGCGCTCATCCGACACCGACAGTCACGTGGACTCCGTCCCTCTGGAACACGCTCCAGCAACAAGGCACCGGGCAGGTGGTGTTTGTGGCGTGTGTGTGCCAGTCAGAGCCCTGTGCTGCCCCGGTCATCGAATGGGACATGCTGCGCAAAGCCCTGAGTGGATCCGGCATTCAGGTAACTTCAGCCGAATGGGATCTGGGCGTGATGACCCTGCCGGTGACCGTGATGAGTCCTGACGGTACGCCGTGTACTATCGGTGGGCCACTTATTCTGGCCCTGGTGCCGACCGCAGGAGAGTAATTGCACATGCCGGCTGCCCGTACGGTGGAGTACATCGGAGTCCCGTTTGATTGGGGGGCTTCGAAGCGGGGGTGTCGCCTCGCGCCGGATGCGCTGCGTGCCCTCGACCTGCACACACGCCTGCGTGCTGGTGGTCAGGAGGTCCTGGAAGGTGGAAACATCGCGCTTCCCCGCCACACCCCTGCCCATGTTTCCACCGGCAAGCTCAATCATCTCCCGCTGGTTGAAGCGATGGCGCTGGCCCTCGCGGAACGGGTAGAGAACGCCCTGGTGCTCGACCGGTTTCCCCTCATCATGGGTGGCGATCACAGCATTGCCCTGGGAAGTCTGGCCGGGGCGTCCCGGGTGATCTCGCCCCTCGGAGTCCTCTGGATCGATGCCCACGGCGATTTCAATGACGACCTCACCTCGCCGAGTGGCAACATCCACGGGATGCCCCTCTCTTCCCTGGTGGGGATGGGCCCCGACATTCTGAATGTCCTCGCAGGACCCTCCCCCAAGATTCAACCCGAGCATGTCGCACTCTTTGGAGTCCGGGATCTGGATGTCGCCGAAGCCCCAAAGCTGGCTGCCAGCGGAGTCCGGGTCTTTCCGATGACCGCCATCCGCAAGCGGGGGTTCGATGTTGCCCTCGCTGAAGCGCTGGAAGTGGTGACCACTGGCACCGCAGGCTTCGCCTGCAGCTTCGATATCGATGGCCTGGAACCGGAAGAGATGCCGGGGACAGGGACCCGATCACCAGAGGGGCTCAGCCTCGCCGAAGGGCAACAACTGCTTCAGGCAGCAGCTGCTACCGGACAACTGTGCGCATTGGAATGCACGGAACTCAATCCCTTGCTGGACCAGGAAGGGATTACCTGCCGTCGGACGCTGGAACTGCTGCTCGCCGCCTTCCCCGACGCTTCCGCTTGAAGCTAGACCGCCGGACCGAATCCGGCG
The DNA here is from genome assembly GCA_022072165.1 of bacterium. Taxonomy (NCBI): domain Bacteria; species bacterium. The sequence continues at coordinate 292,156 of JAJVIF010000001.1, forward strand.
GCTTCCAGGTCCGCCACCACCGCCAGCGCTGACCGCTCGGGGTGGAAATACGTCTGGGCCGCCCGCTGAATGTCATCCTTGGTCACGGACGTAATGGCTTCGATGTGATCGCGGAAGTGGGTGAGGGGGAGTCCGTAGCGGGCGATCGATAGCAGCTGCCCCGCCATCGCTCCATTGGTCTCGATAGTGAGGGGGAACCGGTCGCGGAAGAAGCTCCGGGCGTCATCCAGTTCCAGGTCTGTGACCTGTTCCTCCTGGAGCTTCGTCATCTCGCCACGGACTCCGGCCAGCGCCTGCTGCGCGGTGCTGTTCGACGTCTGTAGCACGACTGAGAAGACCCCGACATGCTCAAATGGTGAGTACCGGCTGGCGACCTGATACGCCAGCCCCTGGTTGTCCCGGACTTCCACACCAATCCGGCTGGAGAGACTGGAGGCCCCGTAGATGTAGTTCAGCATAAGGAATGGGTAATAGTCCGCATGTCCCCGCGGGATCGACATCCAGCCCAATCGGAGATTGGCCTGCTGGATGGGCCGGTGCACCAGTACCTGCCGCGACTCAGTCATCGCTGGTGGCAGCGTCGGTGCTGGCGGCTCGACCTGAGGACCCTCCCAGCTACCGAAGTGCGACTCGATCAGCCCCAGCGTTGCGGCAGGATCAAACGCCCCAGCCAGCGCGATGATGGCGTCGCGAGCACCGTAGTGACGTGTATGAAACGCCGCCACGGCTTCCCGGGAAAGGAGCGGGACCGACTCCAGCGTCCCCTCGACATGCCACCCATAAGGTGAGCCGGCGGCCACCTGCTCCACAAAGACCCGCTCACACAGGTCGCCGGGGCGCTCGAGCTCGGAACGAATCCCGCCCTCGACCTGCTTCTTGCCGCGGGCCACTTCCTCTTCGGGAAACTGCGAGTGCTGGAGCGTATCCCCCAGGATTTCCAGCGCCAGCGGCAGATGCTCGCTCAGGAACTGCATCCCGCCCGAGCTCCCCTCAGAGCCGGCGGAAAAGTGATACGAGCCACCAACGAAATCAATCGCCTCGTCGAGGGCTTCTTTGCTGCGAGCTGGTGTGCCGTCACCGATGCCCCGGGCGGTCAGGTGCGCCAGTCCCATGAGCGGTTCGGGGTCAAGGATGCCGCCGGCGCGAAGCCAGCAGCCGATGGCGACACTGGGGACCTGCGGTCGGGGCAGGAGTAGCACCCGCAGTCCGTTGGGCAGCGTGTGATCCTGGATGTCCTGGATGAAAGCGAATCGCGATTCCGGAGAGGTGAGTGTGGTCGACATAGCGCTGGTTACACCTCCGCCAGGGCAGGAGTAGATGCATTGACACCGGGCATCGCACTGGCATCGAGGAGCGTGGCGATCGTGCAGTTGGTCGGGACCAGATAGGTCTTTGCGACCCGCTGACAATCCTCTGGAGTCACTGCCTTCAGCCGTTCGAGGTAATCGAAGTAGAGCCCCAGGTCGGCAGTGATCGCACTCAGCGCGATCTCCCGGGCCTGTTGGGCAACCCCCTCCCGACCATATACCTCATCGGCCACCATCTGATTCAGCGCCTTCTGGAACTCCCGCGCCGGGATCCCCTCCTGCTGCACCCGGGCCACCTCCGCCAGTAAGCCCTCTTCCAGCTGCTCCGCGGTATGACCTGGGGCGCATTTACCGTAGAACAGGAACCACCGGGGATCGATAGAGTCGGCATCATAGAAGCCGCCTGCGAACAGGGCGAGCTGCTGTTCGTACACCAGCGACTTGTGCAGCCGCGAGGACTCCCCATCGCTAAGGATGCGCTCCAGCACCATGAGCGGGAAGCCATCCGGATGCGCCCAGGTCGGTACATGGTAGGAACAGAGGACCATCGGCAATTCGACATGCTCTTTGTACACCGTCGTCCGTCGTAGCCCCTTTTGTGGCGGCTCGACGGTTCGCAAGACTGGCGGCTCCGGACCCGCCAGGATCAACTCAAAGCGCTCCCGGATCATCGCCAGCGCCGCTGCCGGATCGACATCTCCCACCAGAACTGCCATCGCGTTGTTGGGCGAGTAGAAAGTTCGGTAGTACTCATAAGCCTCATCCCGGGTCACGGTAGAAATATCAGAGGCCCAGCCAACCACCGGATGCCTGTACGGATGCGCCCAGAAGGCGGTCGCCGCCATCGCTTCAAACAAGGTCCCGAACGGTTGATCATCGGTCCGCAGTTTTCGTTCCTCATTGACGACAGTGCGCTCGCTGAGGAACTCCGACGGGTCAAACAGCGCTCCCCCCATTCGATCCGCTTCCAGCTCGAGCGCCAGAGGGAGTTTGTCGATTGCCATATGCTCGTAGTACGCCGTCACGTCCGGGGTCGTGAACGCGTTGAAATTCCCGCCATGTCGCTGAACGGTCCTGGAGTACTCCCCCTTGCCGACCTGCGCGGTCCCTTTGAACATCATATGTTCGCACAGGTGCGACAGCCCGGTCTGGTTGGGACCTTCGTTTCTGGCACCGACGCGGTACCAGACCTGGAACGAAAATACCGGGGATTTGTGGTCCGGCAGGATGATGACCCGCATGCCGTTGGCAAGGGTGGTGTCGAGCAGCGTCGGGGGAATAGCCATATCCGCATTAGACCACGAACCATCCCGCTGAGGAACACCTGCGGCTTCAACAAGACGGGGCACCCCGCAGGATGCCCCGTGCCCCTGTTCTCCTGTTGCGCGGCGATTACTCCGCCTGCGCCAGATTTGGGCTGTCAGACTGTACTTCGCTGAAGAATGCTTTCAGTGTCTCCAGCGTCGTGGTGGGGTCCGCCTCGAACCCCTTCACGCACCCCGCGCAGCAGAACTTCACGAGGAAGTTGTCCTTGATAATTTCCACAGGTTCGCCCATACCGCCAAGCTCCTCACCAGTGGTGGGGCAGGCCGTAAGGGGATAGAGCGCACCCTGCTGCTCTTTGATCATCACATCCAGGTTAGTCAGGAACCGCGCCGGATCCGCCACGAACCGCTTTTCACAGCCGGGGCAGCAGAGCACGATCAGGCGGCCTTCATGGGTGAAGGTATGCAGCTTGGGGCTGGCGGGATCCAGGGTTTCGCCGGTGACGCAGCAGGTGTTCACCGGGAAGTAGCCAGCGGCGGTCATGATGCCAACCTTGGGCCAGCTCGCGGGGCGGACATCGATGATCTCCTCACCCTCGTCGTCGCAGGGGGCCAGATTCATGCCGGCGACTTGCACTTCCTTGTCGCCTTTGTTCTTGCAGCATTCCTTGGCTTCGCCGCTATCTGCGGTCTTGACCGCATTGGCATCAGTCGAACAGGACTCCTTCGCTTCGGCGGAGCAACAGGCATCGCCGTCTTGCTTGGCTTCTTTGGCTTCCGCCGAGCAGCAGGCATCCCCGGACTTGGAGTCGGGATCCCCGGCATAGGCGACATCAAGCGCTGCTGCTCCCAGGAAGAGCAGGGCGGACATGCCCAGCACCTGGAGCGATCGCATCGAGAACATGGATGAACTGACCTCCGTCGAGTCGTTTGTAGTCGGCACCCGGCCGCTCCTGACTATACCGACTTTTCCCGCTGGAGACCCACATTTCTGGGCGGATTTCCCACGTAGAGCGTGACGCCGGGTACACTTCCGCGCCATGTCACACGCGCCCGCGACCCTGCAGGTTCCCTTCATCGATCTGGCCCGCCAGCATGCGGAGCAGCAGGAAGCCCTCGAACAGGCCCTGCTGACCACCTTCCGCAAAGGCGCATACTGCAACGGGCCGACCGTGCAGGCCTTCGAGCGGGCGTGTCAGACGTATCTCGCCCCGGACGGCGGACTGACAGCGCTGGCCTGCGCCTCAGGCACGGATGCGCTGGTCCTTGCCCTGCAGGCGTTGGGGGCGGGTCCCGGCACCAAAGTCATCACACCGACCTTCTCGTTCTTCGCATCGGCGTCGGCGATCAGTCTCAATGGTGCGACGCCGGTCTTCGCCGACATCGACCCGACCACGTACTGCCTCAGCCGCGAGACCCTCGAAGCCGCCTGGCAGTCCGGCGTAGTGGGCATCATCGTGGTCCACCTCTATGGCCATCCCGCGCCCCTCGATGAGATCCTGGCCTTCGCAAACGAAAAGGGCATCTGGGTCCTGGAAGACACGGCGCAGTCCTTTGGTGCCCGGTACCGGGGGCAGGCCGTGGGGACCCTGGGTCGCGCCGGGGCGGTCAGCTTCTATCCCACCAAGAATCTGAACGCCTGCGGCGATGCCGGGCTGATGACCACCACCGATCCCGCCCTCGCCGAGACCCTGCGCCTCCTTCGGGCGCACGGTGAGCAGCCCCGCTACACTCATACAATTCTTGGGCGGAACAGCAGGATGGACGATCTGCAAGCGGCCGTCCTCGCGGTCAAGCTGGAGCGCCTCGACCACTGGAATGCCCAGCGTCGTGACATCGCCGCGACCTTCTCCGCTGCCTTCGCAGACCTGCCGCTGGTGACACCCCCGGGTCCGGCGGAGGGCATCGAGCCCATCTTTCACCAGTACACCATCGCAACGCAGCAGCGGGATGCCCTGCGTCAGCATCTCACCGACCTCGGCATCGGTTGTGGTGTCTATTACCCGGTGCCGATGCATATGCAGCCCCTCTATGCCGGATCAGGCGTGGCTCCAGAGAGCCTGCACAACGCCCACCGACTCGCGCAGGAAGTCCTGTCACTGCCGATCTTCCCGCAGCTGACCCCGGCGGAGATCGAGGCGGTGATTGCCGGGGTCCGGAGTTTCTACGGCAGCTAACGCTATCTGTCGTTCGGCCTCGTATACTGTGCTTGTGCTTGAGTCCGGCGAAAGCGGCGACTGACCATGCAGCAAGCCCCCGGCCTGACCCTGGTCGCCCTCTTCCTGTGGCTCATCCCCCTCCTCACGTTGCCGCATGAATGGCGCTTCCTGCGCAACACCCCCGGCATTCCAGTGTCGCAGTGGGTGCTGTCAGTGAGCGTCTTTGTCCTGTTCGCGGTCATGGATTTCATGTTGCTGTTTCATCCCCTGTTTAACATCATCGAACTCACATCCGTCGTCATGGGCTGCCTGATCCTGATGATCCTCTGCAGCCTCTTGCTGATGACGGGACGCTTGCGGCTCTTCACCCGGCTTCAGGCAGAACGTCGCGCAGAGCGACGTGAGGTGCTCGAAGGCATTCGTGACCTCATTGATGAGCGCAAACGCGAAAAAATCAGGGCGCGCTATGGAGAGGATTCGCCCGCCTGAGGTCCAGTGCCCGCCGAACTATTCCGCAGCCGGAGTCATCAGACTGACCAGGGAGCCCGATGTCCACGCAGACCGCCAGCCCACTGACAGCTCAGGGAGGACCGTCGATGGCGGGGCGTGTGGTGCTGGAGGAAGGGTTCCTCGCCCGGCTGGAGCGCCTGCATTATCTGACACGGCTCATGGTGGTGGGAGGGATGCGGGGCGAAAAGAAATCCCGACGTCATGGGTCCAGCATCGAGTTCGCGGACTACCGGGCGTACAGCCGTGGCGACGATCTGCGGCGGGTGGACTGGAAAGTCTTCGCCCGGACCGATCGCTTCTACACCAAGCTGTTCCACGAAGAAGAGGACCTGACGGTCCATCTGCTGATTGATGCGTCGGCCAGCATGGCCTACGGGAAACCACAGAAGTTCATGGTGGCGCAGCAGGTCGCGGCCGCGATGGGTTACATCGCAATGGCCAATCTGGAGCGCACCCGTTTCCGGGTCTTCGGTGACCGGCTCTATGCCAACGATACCGGGTACCTGCGGAGCAAAGGGTCGGTGCACAAAGCCTTCCGTTTCCTGGAGGACCTGGAGCCGCAGCGGGAAGCCCGTACGGACTTCCGCAAGAGTTTCGAAACGTTCGCTGGACAGACAAAGGGCCAGGGGCTGGTGATCATCCTCTCCGACTTCCTCGCAGAGGAAGGTCTTGTCGAGGGGCTCAAGCGCATCCTCTACGCTGGTCACCAGATTGTCTGTGTCCAGTTGCTGGATCAGCAGGAGATGGAGCCCGACCTCCGGGGCGAACTGGAACTGCGGGATGCGGAAGAGGGGACCCTCCGGGAGGTCACGATCTCTCCCCGCCTCCTCCGGATGTATCGCGCCTACCGGGATGCCTACCTGCAGCAGTTCGAAACCACCTGTCGTCGGCTGGGAATGAGCTACATCCGGGCCCTCACCAGCGAGCCGATGGAAGAGATCGTGTTGCAGGGGCTGCGTCAAACCCGTCTGGTGGGCCGCGGATGAGCTTTCTGAATCCCCTGGGAGCCCTGTTTCTGGCGACCCTGCCCGTCATCCTCGGGCTCTACATCCTGCGCCTCAAACGACGTCAGGTGACGGTCTCGACGAATCTCTTCTGGCGTCAGGTGCTGGAAGATGTTGAGGCAAACACCCCCTTCCAGCGTCTCCGGTACTCGCACCTGCTGTTGCTGCAGCTGCTGATCGCCTTACTGTTCGTCCTGGCGCTGATGAATCCGGCGATTACCTACTCGTCTACCCGGGGGCTCGACACCATCTTCGTGGTCGATACCACCGCCAGCATGGGTGCCATCGAACAGGGCAGCAGTCGGCTGGCGACCGTCCAGAATCAACTCCAGCAACTCATCGGGGACAAAGATCGTCACGACCGCATCGCCATCATCGCTGCAGGTCGCTCACCACAGTTGCTGACATCGCTGACCGCCGATACCGCCATCCTGCGGGGTGCGGTAGAGCAGCTCACAGTTGAGCCGGTGAGCGGAAATCTGTCGACTGCAGCAGACCTGGTACTGCAAGTGGTCCAGGAAGCCCGACAACGGGATGCCAAGCCAGGCGCAGCACTTCCGGCGCTGGTGGAATCTGATGGTCCGCTGGCTCAGGCGATCCTCTTCACCGATGATCCGGTCGGTTTTGGGGCACCACCGGAGACTGAGTTGCCCCTCCGCTGGGCGGTCCAGCCCCTGGGCTTTGCGAACACAGTTAATGCTGCTCTGCTCGCGGCGTCGTTTACTAACCCGGACCCCGCCACCAGCACGATGACTCTGTTTCTCACGACGGCGCTGGTGGGACCAGAGCCCGTAGAGGCCGAACTTCGTGTGACTCGCGAGGACACCCTGCTCGATTTGCGGACCCTGACTTTGCAGCCGGGCACGGAAGAGAGTCATCTGTTTGATGGGGTGCCGATGGAACCTGGTCGTTTTCAGCTGGAACTCAAAGCGACCCGGGTGGCAGCCTCTCGGGAGCCCGTCACAGATGCGCTGGAGGCCGATAACACCGCCTGGATGGTGTACGAGCCCCAGTCCCGGTTCCGGATACTGGTCCTGTCATCGAACGGCATCTACGGACTCCTGCTGGGCCAGCTGCCGGATGTCCAGGTCTTCCAGCGGAGTCTCAGTGGTGGTGTGCCAGAAGGCGTCTTCGACCTGATCCTGGTTGATGGCGACCTCCCCCTCAATGCACCCCCCGGGAACTATCTCGTCGTCCATAGCAACAATCATGATCTCCTGCCCGTCAGTGTCACCGGCGAACGTGAACGTCCGGTGATCAGCGACTGGAAAGCAACCGACCCCCTGTTGCGCTTCGTGAATCCGCAGACTTTCCGCATCAGTAAGATGATGGCTGCTGAGCCCCGCGAGTGGGGGCGGGTGGTCCTCGATACGAACCAGGGACCGGCGATTGTGTATGGCGAACAGGGACAGCAGCGGGTGGTGTACTGGGCATTCGATCCCTTCGCCACGGATCTTCCCTTCAAGGCTACCTTCCCGATTCTCCTCTCGTCGCATGTCGACTACTTCAGAAGCCGTCGTGGGGAGCAGACCCTCTCCACTGCGGACCTGATGCATTTCAGTACGCCTGCCGCGCAGGTACAGGTGAGTCGCCCTGATGGCAGCAGCGACACCATCTCGACCCAGGCGGGCGAGGAACTCGGGCTGGTCGCAGAGCAGCTCGGGTTCTGGAAACTCACCGCGCAGACCAGCAAGGGTACCTGGTCCCGGGAATACGGAGTCAGTCTCTTCGCGCCATCGGAGTCGATGCTCCCGGCCGGGGAGTACTACTCCGGCGACACCGGCCTGGCGACTTTCGACCAGGCGCGCCGTGGTACCCATCCGCAGTGGCGCTGGCTCGCCCTGGCAGTACTCATATTTCTGCTCGCGGAGTGGTGGATCTACCACCAGCGCATTTTCTGAGCCTGGCAGGTACAGGCGCGATCCCTGACAAAGGAGGGGAGTCCGGATGCCCGACATGAAACTGCTCTACCCGCTCTGGCTGTTGGCCCTGGCCGCGATTCCCCTCGCCTGGCTGCTCGAGCGCAATTCCTTCAGCGCGCTGGGACTGCTGCAGCGGCGTTTCGCGACCGTTATCCGGACTATTCTCTTTCTGCTCCTCGTCCTGGCCCTCTGCGGCTTCCAGACACGCGATCCCAATCGCACCATGCAGGTGATCTATGTCCTGGATGCCTCGCGATCGATTCCCACCGCGGAGGTCGACCGGGCGCTTGCCTGGATCGATGCGGCCAGTTCCACTCTGACCGAACAGCAGCGGGAGCGTACAGAGTCTGCGCTGATGGTCTTCGGACGGAATGCATCCTTCGAGCAGGGGTTTTCCCGGAAGCTGGAAGTTGGCACTCTCCAGAGCGTGATAGATGACGGCAACACGGATCTGTCCCGCGCGCTGGACCTGGCGTCAGCTGTCTTTGAGCCCGGGGCAGACAAGCGGGTAGTCCTCTTTTCCGATGGTCGGGAAACACTGGGGAATGCCGAAGAGTTTGCCCGTCGCCTGCGACAGCGGGGGGTGGCAGTCGATACTGTGCCCATCGGCGCGGAAGTGGCCGACGATGTCCTGGCCCGCAAAGTCATCGTCCCCCAGGCTGCCGATCGCAAAGAAACATTCGCCGTAAAGTGCGTCGTGGATTCGTCCTCTGAAAAAGAGGCGACACTCAAACTCTTCCGCAATAACGTCTTCATCTCGCAGCATCCGGTGTCGCTGAAGCCGGGTCGCAATGTCTTCAGTTTCAACCAGACCGAGCCCGCAAAGGGGTTCTACACGTATTCCTTCGAGATCGATGCCCCTGGTGACTCAGTCGGAGCAAACAATCGCGCCCGAAGCTTCACGTTTGTCGAAGGCGAGCCCCGGCTCCTCTACCTGACCGGCGACCCCAACGAGCAGCCCGACCTCGCCGCAATGCTCGCCCCGAAGGAAATCAACATCGAGTTCCGTCAGACCGGCTTCATGCCCCACGACCTCGCGGACCTCATGGTGTATGACGCCCTCTTCTTCTCCGATGTCTCAGCTGAAACGCTGACGCCGGAGCAGCAGACCCTCATTCAGGGCTATGTCAAAGCCCTCGGTAAGGGCTTTGTCATGCTGGGCGGACCGCAATCCTTTGGTGTCGGCGGCTGGTACCGGACACCGGTCGAGGAAGTCCTCCCGGTCACCATGGATTTCAAGCGTCAGCAGCACTTCCCCTCCACCGGACTCTGCATCGTGATCGACCGCTCCGGCTCCATGAGCGCGATGGCCGGCAGTTACACCAAGCTCGACCTCGCCAAGAAGGCTGCCGTGGAGTCGGGGAGTGTGCTGACCAACCGGGACTACATCGGGGTCATTCAGTTCGATGATGCCGGTTACTGGGTCACCGACAAGATGCAGCAGCTGACCAGCAAAACCCGCTTCCGGGCCCAGGTTGGGAGCATCTCCATCGGTGGCGGCACCAACATCTATGCCGGTCTGCGTCCTGCTGTGGATGAACTCACGAAGCTGCCAGCACAGGTCAAGCACATCATCCTCCTCACGGATGGGATGTCCGCACCTGGTGACTACGATCGCATCATCCGGGACTGCAAAGCCGCCGGGATCACGCTGACCACCGTGGCCACTGGTCCGGACTCGGATGAGCGCTTCCTGAAAAATCTGGCAACCCGGGGAGGTGGCCGCTATTACCCGCTGCCCGACGCGCGGAATCTCCCCCGTATCTTCACCAAGGAAACCTTTCTCGCCGCCACGAAGTCGGTCATTGAAGAGCCTTTCACGCCAAATCCGGGCGAAGTCCACCCCATCACCGATGGCTTCCCCTTCGTCGGCAGTCAGCCCCTCCTGGGCTACAACGCCACCACGAAAAAGGATCTGGCGAGCGTCACGATGTTCACGCCGCAAGGGGATCCCCTCTTCGCGCACTGGAACTATGGACTCGGCAAGTCGATGGCCTTCACCAGTGATGCACGCCGCCGTTGGGGAGCCGCCTGGATGGGGTGGAGTCCGGCTCAGGTCCTCTGGACGCAGAGTGTCCGGTGGCTCACGGGCGAGCAGGAAAGTAAGGAACTGGTCGCGCAGGTGAGTCGTGATGGAGCGAGAACCACCATCACTGTCGACTCTTTTACAAGTCGCGGTGACCTGGATGCTGAAGGAAAAGTCACCGCGCATGTCGTCACACCGTCGCTGGAGACCCTGGAACTCCCGATGCGGCAGGTGGCTCCCGGAAGATTCGAACTGCAGGAGCTGTTCGCCGATGATGGCAACTACATCGTGAATGTGGTGAAGGAGCAGGGAGACCAGGTTACCGGCGTCCTGCATACCGGCTTCGCGGTGAGCTACAGCCCTGAGTACGACGCTGGGCCCCCCAATACATTCCTGCTGACCCGCATCGCTGAGTTGACCCAGGGGACGATGAACCCGGAGCCACCGCAGGCCTATCGTCCGGTGGAGTTCACCGGCGAGCTGGGGTCCTGGAAGGACTGGAGCTTCCCCCTCCTGATGGCCTGCATCCTTCTGTTCCCCCTCGACATCGCTGTCCGCCGCATTATGCTGCCCGAAGAAGGACTCCGGACCTGGAGCGAAGCCGCGATCGCCGGTCTTCTGGGACTCTTCCGTCCGGTGGAAGCAGCTGCCCGACGTGTCTCACGGCCGGCAACGGTCGCCCCCGCCTGGCGTCGGGAAGCTGAAACCTCTGCTCGTCGCGCCGAACAAAAGGCTCCGCCCTCACCGGAGGTGCCTCCCAGTGGTCCTGTCAGGATCAGCAAGCAGCAAAGTGGCGATCCGGAGGCGTTGCAGCGACGGGTCGGGAGCATTTTGGCCGGGAGCGGCAAGGGGAACGCCCCCGGGGAGGCAGAGGCAGCCGGTGATGACACCTACGCCCGGCTGCTGGAAGCCAAGCGTCGCGCCAGGGAAAAAGCTGACGGGTCCGAGCCTCGCACCTGACGTTCATGCTGCTACACTTAGGCCGCACGCAATTTCGCGTCCCACAAGGGAGGACCGCGCCGCATCATGACTGACCAACAGGACCCGCAGCAGCAGCCCGCGCAGGTGAGCTTTGCTCCCCAGGCGCACTCGGTGCTCTACAGCGACTTCGCCCAGATCACCATCAATCCGCATTCCGCCACGCTTCGCTTCGGCACCCAGGTGCCCGGACGCAACGAGTTTGTGGTGCACACGCAGCTCGCGATGCCCCCCCAGGCGCTGGTGGCGTTCGCCAACGCGATCCAGCAGCACCTGCAGGCCATCGCGCAGGCGCAGGCCAACGCCCGGCAGCAGGAAGACTCTGGTCTCGTGGGGCCGGATGGGCCGATCGATCTGTCGCGCCTGAACTAAGCGGATTCCGCGATCTCTGCTCGCTGGTAGCTAGGCGGCTCCCGCTACGGGGGCCGTCGCTGCTTTTTTCGGTCCGCCACTGATGAGCTGCCAGAGGGCCACCGTGACGAGAAAAGCTCCAAACGTCAGCTTCAGATGCGGACTGGAGAGTGACTTGAGCAGTAACCCCCCCAGGTAGACTCCGCCGACACTTCCGGGAGCCAGCCAGAGGACTGTCGAGATCTTGCCGGCCTTTTGCTGAAGATATTTGACCGCGCCCGTAAACACGATCGGGAACATCGCCCCGACCGCATAGCCCTGGGCGTATTTCTGATCGATGTGCAGCAGCTCCGTAAGAACTGGAACCATCACAACATTGCCCCCGATGCCCGTAAAGCCGCTGGCGATGCCGGCGATCGTGCCAGTCCCCAAAAACTCCAGCCCAGTGAGGAGCGTCAGCGGGGTATCGGGCAGAATCGGCGCGTGCGCGCCTTCCGCCGCCTGTATCAGGCCCCCCCGGATCATCCAGAAGGCAGCGAAGAGCATGATCAGCGAGAAGATTTTGGTCAGCTTGTCCAGCGGGAGTTTCAGCGCCCAGCCACTGGAGAGCTGCGCGCCGACCATCCCTCCCGCAGCCATGCAGACGGAGAAGATGACGGCGTTCAGATCCCAGTAGAGGAGGCGAGGCGTCTGATTCCAGTAATTGAAGAGATTCGCGATGACCAGAATCACTGCCAGGGCGAGGCTGGTTCCCTGGGCCGACCGCTGATCGATACGCACAATCCACACCAGCAACGGAATAACCACCACTCCGCCGCCGATCCCCAGCATCCCGCCCATAACACCAGTAATGATGCCCAGCAGCACCAGCAGCCAGGGCCATTCCCGGGTGCCGGACTGCTGGATGGCAGTGGTTGTTGCTGGTTCCGGTGCGGAGATAGCCGCCTCCTGAGTGATACACTCCCTGCTGCTGCGGTTGCCCGGCACTGGGCGGTCCGCCACCAGCACGCCGCTGCGTCGCTGGCAGTGAGCATAGTACCCGGAGGAACAACATGCACGTGCGTCAGCTTGGCTGGCTTGTGACCCTGAGCCTGCTCCTGTTCAGTCTCTTTGGTTGCGACAAACTCTCCAACATCGGGACCAGCGTGGCTGGCAACATCTACAACCGGGGGACCCCACAGGGTGGTCACATCACCCTCGTGGATTTCGCCACTGGGTCCACCGCCTATCAGGGCCAGAGCCAGGATGGGCACTTCATTATCCAGGATGTCAAAGCGGGCGAGTACGTCATCCGCTACATGAACATGAACGCCATCCCCATGGGGGGCGGACGGTACATCAAGGTCCTTCCCGGACGCCCGGTCACCGAGATCAAGTTCGAGATCTGGGAAGTCGTCGGGCCGGACACCAAGGACAAAGAGGGGAACCTCCTGATGACCAAGGAGCAGTTCATGGAAAAGTTCGGGCTCACCGACCAGGTCCCCACCGGCTAACGCACGCTCACACCAGCGTAGCGACTGAAGCCCCCGGGTCCCCCCGGGGGCTTTCATTCCCCCGGTCCCGCACCCCCTGTCTGCCTGCGTATACTCGCCTCTGGCCGCTGCTCACACCTGCGAGGTAACTATGAGTCCCACACTCCGGACCGGCGCAATCGAGGTCACCGACCTCACGAAAATCTTCGTCAACTTCAAGCGACGCGAAGGGGTCTCTGGTGCGTTTCTCGATCTCTTCAAGCGGGACTACTCCCGGCAAGTGGCCGTCGATCACCTGACCTTCCAGATCGCACCGGGGGAACTGGTCGGCTACATCGGGGCGAACGGCGCTGGCAAGTCCACCACGATCAAGATGCTCACCGGCATCCTGGTCCCCACCAGTGGTGAGGTTCGGGTCAACGGGCTGATTCCGTATAACAACAATCAGCACAAGAAGCTGATCGGTGTCGTCTTCGGGCAGCGGACCCAGCTCTGGTGGGACATTGCGGTTATCGAAGCCTTCCACCTGCTGCAGAAAATCTACGAAGTGCCCCGGGCGGAGTACCTGACCCGCCTGGAAGAATTCACCCAGCTGCTGGACCTGGAGGAACTCCTCCATAAGCCCGTACGCAAGCTCTCCTTAGGGCAGCGGATGCGTTGCGACCTGGCCGCCTCGTTACTCCACAACCCGCCTGTGGTCTTTCTGGATGAGCCCACCATTGGCCTGGACGTCTCAGTGAAGGCCCGCATCCGGGCGTTCATCAGGGACATCAATCAGAAACATGGCACCACCGTCATTCTCACCACCCACGACCTGGTGGACATCGAGGAAGTCTGCGAGCGACTCCTCATCATCGACCAGGGAAAGCTCCTGTATGACGGACATCTGATGACCCTGAAGGAACGCTTCGGTCGCATCCGGCGCCTGGTGGTGGACTTCGTGGACCATCTCACGGAAGTCGATCTGGCACCGGTGCTGGAACCCTGGGGCGAAGCCGTCGAGTTCACCTGCGGCGTCGAGGGGCATTGCGAAATCCGGTTCGACCGGACCCGGGTCACGGCGACTGACCTGATTAACGCGATCCTGCCCCGCTTTTCCGCCAGGGACTTCGCACTGCAAGAGCCTGAAATCACCGACATCGTCAAAAGCATCTATGACCAGGGGTATGAGTATCGCGTCATGCGCGAGGAGGCCGGACTGGCAGTATGACCACGCTGTACGTCCTGGCAGGACCCACCGCCAGCGGCAAAACCGCGCTGTCGGTGTCGCTCGCACAAGCTCTCGATGCTGAGATCATCGTGGTCGACTCCCGGCAGGTCTATCGCGGGATGGACATCGGGACCGCCAAGCCGACCGCCGCCGAGCGGGAACGGGTGCCGCATCACGGCCTGGATCTGCGGGATCCCGATGAGGACTTTTCGGTCGCCGCGTTCGTCGAGTTTGCAGCGCAGACGATCAGTGACATTCACCGACGCGGCCGGCGAGTCCTGTTGGTCGGTGGGACGGGCATGTATCTCAAAGCCCTGCAGGAGGGCTGGGATTTCGCGGGGGTCGGCACGCAACGAGATCTGCGCGAAGAGTTGACACAGCAGCTCGAATCCGGGGGCGTCATTGCATTGGTGGCCGACCTGCTCTCCCGGGATCCTCAGGCGGCGGAACTCGTAGATCTCAACAATCCCGCCCGGGTTTTGCGCGCCCTCGAAATCGTCATCGCCACCGGACGCCCCCTTGCTGATGTGCGTGCACAATCCGGCACCGCCTGGCAGCTGCAGGGGATCGTGCTGACACGTCCCAAGCCCGAGCTGGACGCCCGCATCGAATTGCGGATCAATCAGATGATGCATGAGGGCTGGCTCGATGAGGTCCGGGATTTGGCGGCCCGACCCTGGCCCGCTACTTCACCAGCGATGACAGGCATCGGCTACGACGAGCTCCGGCGGCATCTCGCAGGGGAGTACACCCTCCAGTTTGCCCTCAAGCGGGCCGCCGCCAGAACCCGGCAGTACGCCAAGCGGCAGCTCACCTGGTTCCGGGCGCAGCAGTTCCCCTTCCTGGAAGTCTCGGGAGAACAAGACTGGCCGGCCATCGCTACGGTCATCGCCGGGGGCTGGCGGACAATGCCTCTCACCACCGCATCCTCTACAATCCCGCAACCATGGGCCTGAAACCGCTTCCCTTCACGAAAATGCACGGCACCGGCAACGACTTCGTGGTCGTGCGTCGCAACGATCTCCCCGAGGGGAAGGACCCCGGGGCGATTGCGATCCTGAGCTCGCATCGACGCTTCGGAATCGGCTCCGATGGCCTCCTCCTGGTCGGACTCGCCGAGGGCGACGCTGATCTGGAAATGATCTTCTACAACCCGGATGGCACCACGGCAGAGATGTGCGGTAACGGCCTGCGCTGTGTCGCCAAGTACGCCTACGACCATCGCCTGGTGCACGGCACCACCTTTCGGGTGCAAACCGGGGCAGGTATCAAGGACGTCGAAGTGACCGTCGGGGCGGAGGGCAAGGTGTATGCCGTCGAGTGCAACATGGGAGCTCCGGTGTTCACCTGCCAGGAGATCCCGGTCAACTGGCCAGAAGACACGGCGATCCACCAGCCGCTGAAGGTCCCCCATGGCGATCACGAGCACCTGGTTCGCTTTACGGCAGTCTCGATGGGGAATCCCCATGCGGTCATCCCGGTCGATGACCTGGATAACCTCAAAGTCAGTCATCTGGGACCTCCAATCGAAACGCATCCGATGTTCCCGGCGAAGACCAATGTGGAGTTCGTCCAGCAACTCAGCCGTGACCGGGTCGCGATCCGCATCTGGGAACGCGGCGCTGGGGAAACCTGGAGCTGCGGTACCGGTATCTGCGCGGTCTTTGCTGCCCTGCGAGCCCACGGCGATTGCGATGACGCCCTCTCAGTGGAAGTCAAAGGCGGGACTGTCGAGACCCGCTGGACCGAAGCTGGCGAAATCCTGATGAAGGGGCCAGCCGTCGAAGTCTTCTCCGGTACCATGCAGGTCTGAACACGAGGGCTAGCGTCCATCAGCAGGCAGCAATAGCGATAAAGGAAGTGGCAGTCCGCATGACCTCTCCGACCCCGACACTCAAACTCTCCCGTCGCGTGACAGAAGTCCCGCCGTATCTCTTTGCGGCGATCGACAAAGCCCGCGACGAAGCCAGGGCGAGGGGACTGGATGTCATTTCGCTTGGCATCGGCGATCCGGACCAGCCGACCCTCGATCCCATCGTTGAAGAGATGCACCGCGCCATCGACCGTCCGGCCAATCACCGGTACCCGGCGTACGAAGGCTCAGCGGCGTTCCGGGAGGCGGCGAGTCGCTGGATGGAGCGTCGCTTCGGTGTCCGGCTGGCACCCTGCGAAATCATGGCGCTCATCGGAGCCAAAGAAGGGATCATGCACTTCTCCCTCGCGGTGCTTGACCCAGGGGATCTCTGTATCGTGCCGGAGCCGAGCTATCCCACTTACCGCACGTCTGCCCAGTGCGCCGGAGCGGACATCTACGATGTCGCGCTCACCGAGGCCAACGATTTCCAGATTGACCTGGCCTCAATTCCCGAAGAAATCGCCCGACGAGCCACCCTGATCTGGGTGAACTACCCGAACAATCCCACGACCGCCGTGGCCTCGCGGGACTTTTTCACCGATCTCATCGCCTGGGCCCGCAAGTACGAGGTGATCGTCGTCAACGACAACGCCTACTCCGAGATCTACTTTGACCCTGCCGACCGGCCCATCTCGATTTTCGAGTTCGAGGGGGCGAAGGATGTCGCGGTGGAGCTGTACTCCCTCTCGAAGGGATACAACATGACCGGCTGGCGCATCGGCTGGGCGGCAGGGCGTAAAGAGTTCATGGACGCCCTGGGGGTGATCAAGAGCAACACCGACTCGGGCGTCTTCACTGCGATTCAGGAAGCCTCGATGGTCGGACTCGATCTCCCCTTCGAGGCCCAGGATCCCATCCGGCAGCTCTATCGCGAGCGACGGGATCGGGTGGTTGCCCGCCTGAGTGCTGCCGGCATCACTTTCTACCCCTGTCGCGGCACCATCTACCTCTGGGGCAAAGTTCCGACCACGGAGAGCAGTGTGGAGTACGCCTCCCGGCTCCTGGAGCAGACCGGGGTTGTCATCGGCCCGGGGCGTGGTTGGGGTCCGAGCGGGGAGGGCTGGTTCCGGCTCTGCCTGACGACCGCCGATGACCGGCTGGATGAAGCCGTCGGGCGCATCATTGCAGACCTCGAGCAGTGGCGAGCCGCTCACCCCGGTTAGCGAAAGACGGGATACCCCTCAAAGTCGTTATCTGTGTTGCTGATATTGATCAGCTGCGACGAGGGCGCGTCTTCGTCATAGACCCAGATGTCCGCGTCGACGATCGAAGGGGATGTGAGATCCGAAAGGTCCGCTTCCAGGGCGACAAACGCCACTTTGCGACCCGTCCGATTAAAGACCGGCTGAATCGGAATGTACGCCGTGGCTGGGGCGGGAGGGGTGCCCATCCCCGACAGGTTGATCTCTGTCAGTGCGCCGCTGGAGGCGTTCACAAAGGCCAGCTTGAAGCTCCGGGGCAGGTTCAGCAGATTGACATCAATGTAGGTGCAGACCAGCCGGGTCCCATCGGGTGACCAGTCGGGATAGAACACGCCGCGGGTGGTTGATGAGTCCGCGATGGTCGTGAGCTTCGTAAAGCTGGACCCCGGGTTCTGTGGGTCGAACGTGTAGAGGTTGCCGTTCGCCCGGAGCGGCGGCAGCGCAGCGCTGGCGGAAATGCCGGTGCCCGATGAAATCACGGCCCGGTCACTACGCGAGGGATCCCAGTCCGGACCCGCCAGGTCCGCGAAGAGGCGTTCTCCCTGGATGGTTAGTCCAGGCAGTCCCCGGGGGACGCCGCTGAATGTGCCGAGCTTCAGGCCGGTCAGGAAATCGCCGACCACCAGCTCTGGAGCGAGACCCGCTTCCAGTGCCAGGAACGGATGCGCTCCCGGATACCCGCTGCTGGGCAATTGTCCGATACTGGGGTGCAGATAAAACGTGTCTTGCAGCGGACGAGGAATCCGTCGGAATGGATGACTCTGCTGAATCCCGGAGCGATCAAGCGAGTTCAGATCCCCAGCTGGCCCGATCAGCATCAGTTGCCGCGCTTGTGGGCCTACGAACTCGGCAAAAGCAGTACCGAAGACCACACCCATACTCCCCGGAACGACCTCACGAAATGGCAACAACTGGACCAGCCTCGTGGTGCCGCCGCCGAGCAGCGTCGCGGTCGATGTCGCCAAGAGCACCTCATTGCTGTCCGGTCCTGCCCCGCCTTTGATCAGCTGGTAGCTCCGGATGGGAACCGCACGCTCCGCGCTCGGGAGCAGGGTGCCCGGCTCGACCCCGAAGCGATAGTTCGCTGCCTGCGGATCGCTGTCTTCGGGGTCGATGACTCGCACCAGCCCATAGCTGTTCCCAGCGCCAACGGTAAATTCTGACGTTATCGTCCCGGAATACCGCAAAGGCGTCAGCGGACCACCATCGCCCGCCACATGTGTCAGTTGCTGTGGGGTAGAGGTCAGTCCGTCAAGAAAGACCTCCACGACGGGCACACCGCTTGCCCCTGGCTGCACCAGCTGTACGTCTGTTTCATCGCTGAGATTGGCATCGCCTGCTTCCTGCGCGAAGGTGTCCCAGTCGCGGATGGCGGTGACAAAGGTGGCAGTGGATCCGGCATTAAGCCCAATCTCAGTCATCCCAGGCACGATCACCTGCGACACATCAAGGGCGTTGTAGGGGAGGCGATAGGCGAAGAGCAACGGATCGCCGGATTCGGCAGGGAAGCGGCGCGTGATCCCCCCTTCACCGCGGGGGTCGGTCCACTTGGCGAGGAGGGCAAAGGTCAGCGTCCAGGGGACCGCAATCCCCGGACCTTCCAGCAGCAGGACCCCTTCGGTCTGCTGCCCGCCATGCAGATAGTCATAGCCGGTCCAGCCGATGTTTTCCGCGCCGATGTTGCTGCGCTGCCAGCCGCCACCATCCCCATCATAGGAACCGGTCATGAGTCCCTCATTGCTGACATTGGCGCGCGAGTCGTATGCCTCGTTCACCAGCAGCCAGGCCGGGAAGAGGTCCCCGGGATTGATGAAATTTTGCGGCGGCACAGGCACGAGCCCCTCAATCTCCACATACGCATCCGGCAGAAGGGCACCATCATTACGGACTCCCTGACCATCGTAGGTGCCGATTTGATCTTTGGAAATCAGGACGAGATACCCCGTGTACCCCAGGTCGGCTCGATTTTTCCCACTGATGGGGGCCTCGAAGTTTGGCGCCGGGAACGGGTGCGCGTGACGCCATTCGAGAAGCAACGAACCTGCCGGACCCCGCCGGACACTGGTGATGCGGAAATCAACCGGTTTCACGAACGGGCTGATGTCGATCTGATAGCTCAGCGCTTGCGGCGGCTGGGCCGCCAGGAGCCGGGAGGGCTCCACCTGTGCACTGAGTGACAGCGGGTCGATGGTGACATTAAACATCCCGATGGTGGCGAGATCAGTCCGGACCTGGGATTCCGGAACGTGCTGGGGCACCGATGGCAGCCGGTTTCCTGCCTGGCAGGCGAACAGCATCCAGGGAAGCGTGAGCAGCCCCAGCTTCAGGGACCACTGCGAGTAAAAGAGGGGATTGGCGGCCATGGCGACGTCCTCGTGCAGGAGATGCCAGAGATTGTAGGCCCCCGGAGCACCCCCGAGACATTGATTCGACATTCTGTCGGCTGGCACCATTGCGGTACGCTTCATCGCGCATCCTATGGCCACGACTCGCACCGCCCCGGCTCCCGCCCCCAGTCCGCTCCCTGTCGCTGAGCGCGAGGCGTCGCCCTGTCTCGACATCTCGGTCGTCATTCCGCTGCGCAACGAAGAGGGGTCGCTCCGGGAATTGCATCGGCAGCTCAGCGAGGTCCTCGGAGCGTCGGGGCTCACATTCGAGCTGCTCTTCATTGATGACGGGTCCGACGACGGTAGCGACACCATCCTGCGGGATTTGCACCGTACCGATGACCGGGTCACCGTCGTGACCCTGCGTCGTAACTTCGGCAAAGCGCAGGCTCTGGCGACCGGCTTTGATCTGGCTCGCGGACGCATCATCCTGACCATCGATGCGGACCTGCAGGACGATCCTCACGAAATCCCTGAGTTCCTGAAGACCCTGGACACCGGTTACGACCTCGTGGTGGGCTGGAAACGCCGTCGCCGCGACCGGGTCACCCGGGTCCTGGCGAGCCGGGTGTTTAACCTCGTGAACCGGGTCTGCTTTGGGTTGCCTTTGCACGACATGAACTGCGGCTTTAAGGCCATCCGACGGGAGGTCTTAGGCGAACTGGGGCTCTACGGCGAGTTGCATCGGTACATCCCCATCTATGCGCACGCCCGGGGCTTTCGGGTCACGGAGATCCCGGTCCTGCATCATCCGCGGAAGCACGGACGCAGCAAGTACGGACTGGAGCGGTACCTCCGCGGATTCTTCGACTTCCTCACCAGTCTGCTCCTGACCCGCTTCGCGAAGCGGCCGCTGCACTTTTTTGGCGGCGTGGGGTTCACCGTAGGGACCATCGGGCTCGCGATCTGTATCGTGCTGACCCTGCAATGGCTCCGGGGCAACACCGCGCTGTCCGAGCGCCCGCTGCTCATCCTTGGGGTGATGCTCATCATTCTGGGGGTCCAGACCATCTCCATCGGACTGGTCGGGGAAATGCTGATTCATCGCGAAGAAACCCGCAGCACTCAGGGCCAGCATCCGATCCGGGCGTTGCTGCGCCGGGCCGCTGTCAGCTGACAACGTGGCTGCTGCACCGCTCCCCCTCGCGATATGCCTCGTTACCTGGAATCACTGGGCAGACACCGCCGAGTGTCTCGCTTCCCTAAAGGCCGCAGATTGCGATCCTCCCCCTGAGGTTTGGGTGGTCGACAACCAGTCTGCCGATGACACAGTTGAGCGCATCCGCCACGAATTTCCTGACATCCGACTTCTGGAGAACGCCTGGAACGCCGGATTTGCGGTCGCCATGAATCAGGCCCTGGGTGCGGTGCTGGCAGCGACCCCAGCTGACCAGGACCGGCTGATCCTGTTGTTAAACAACGACACCCTGCTCGCCACCTCCTGCCTGACCCAACTCACCACCGGGTTGGAATCGCAGCCCGTCGCCGGGATCGCAGCCCCCACGATCTACTACCACGCATCCCCGGAACAGGTCTGGTATGCCGGCGGGGGCCTTGATTCGGTGCGCTGTCGCGCCTGGCACGAGGGGCTCCGGACAGTCGCAGCACCGTCAGGGCCACCGACACCTACGGGCTATGCCACCGGGTGTGCACTCCTGGTGCGGGCCAGCGTCCTGCGCCAGGTGGGGCTCCTCGATGAGGGGTACTTCATGTACTGGGAGGATGCCGATCTCTGCTGTCGCGCCAGAGCGGCAGGCTGGGAAGTCCTGTGGATTCCCGAGGCCCGTCTCTGGCACAAAGTCTCCACCTCCACGGGTGGCAACCTGGCTCCACGGAAACTCTGGCGAAAGTTCGCCAGTGGCTGGCGATTCTGGTCGCGATGGCATGAGCGTCCCCTCTGGCCCCTCGCGTACCTGCAGACTTCGTGGCAGGACTTCCAGCGTGCGCGACAGGCGACCGCAGGATGACCCCATGACCGCACCGCTCAACGTGCTCCTCGTGACCTATGCCTTCCCACCCCGGGGGGGAGTCGCGGTTCAGCGGGTCCTCTCCTGGGCGCGGCACCTGCCAGCGCATGGCATTCGGCTTACGGTCCTGACGGCCACGCCGCCGCTGGGAACCGTTCAGGCCGACACGTCCCTGCTGACGGAGGTACCGGACGACGTACGGGTTATCCGGACCCCATCGCTGGAGCCCTACCGGCTCTACCGCGCGCTGGGAGGGAAGCGAGCCCAGGATGATCCTCGTCAGCGCGCGACACAAGTTGCAGGATCGAGACAACAAGGGGGAGTAGGGGAGCGAATCTATCGCTGGGTGCAGGAGCGCTGGCTGGTCCCGGACCCGAAAATCGGATGGTTCCCCTTCGCGCTGGAAGCCGCAAGGGGACTGCAAGAGGAAGGCTATCGCCCCGATGTCGTTCTTGCTACGCAGCCGCCGGCGACTGCCCTGGTGATCGGTGATGCCCTCGCCCAGCGCTGGAAGGCGCCCCTGGTGGTGGACTACCGGGACCCCTGGAACAGTGGGTACTACCCGCTGGATCGACCACCAGCTGTCGCGGACCGGGAGATCGCCCTGGAGCGCCGGGTGCTCCAGCGTGCAGCTGCGGTCGTGACGGTCTCCGCCAGCTTCGCCGAAAAGCTTTCTAGATTAGTACAAGATGATTCAGGTTTAATGGAGAAACTGGCGCTTATTGAGAACGGTTATGATCCTATTTTTGGTGAAAACATAGAGTCAATTGGGGAAAACAGGCCAGTGCTCCTACACGCTGGATCGCTCTATGCCCAGCGTTCCCCGGAGCCCTTCTTCGCTGCCCTGCGTGCACTGACAACCGAGGATCCTGCCCTGACCGCTGACTGGACCCTGCGGCTGCAAGGGAATGTCGCGCCGGATTATCTTCGCGATGCCGAGGCGACTGGTGTCCGCGTGCAATTCGACGGCTTCGTGAGCCATCGCGATGCCCTCCTGGCGCAGCGGCAGGCTGAGATTCTGCTCCTTTTTACCGAGGGGATGCTCACCGCCAAGGTCTACGAGTATCTGGCAGCGCGCCGACCGATCCTCGCCATCGGTCCTGCGCCAGATCTGGACGCGCTCCTGCAGTCCTGGGGAGCTGGTCGCTGTTACGACCCTGCAGACAATAAGGGGATCCGGGACGCCCTCAAAACGCTGATGCAGCACCGAAATGCGACGGGGCAGACAGCTCCGCTCTCGCTCCACAAAGACCTCGCCACGATTCAACGGTCGGCATTAGCGGGCGATCTCGCCAGACTCCTCTACCGGGTGGCCGGCCGGCCAGCACCGGTGCACACGTATACTCCCTCATCCCATGCCTGAACCCCCCGTCACGACAGGGGGAGACCCGGAGTCCCATCGCGAGGACCCGGCGTCTCAGACTGCTCCTGCTCCGGACTCCACATCGCCGTCGAACGCCGCCGCCGGTGACCCGGGGATCGGGATGGTGCGGGATTCTGTCCAGACCTTTCTCGCGCAGCTGGTTTCCATCGTCGTTGCGATCGTCTCCTCCGTCCTGCTTGGGCGGACCCTCCTTCCCACCGGAAAAGGACTCTTTTCCATCCTCATTCTGATTCCCAAGAGTGCCTGGACCTTCGGCACGCTGGGTCTCGATCAGGTCAACACCGTCTACGCCGGCCGCGACCCGGAGCGTCGGCATGAACTCGCCACGACCAGCCTGTTTCTCGGCATGGCGATTTCGATTCTTGCCTGTCTGCTGGTGGCGATTTTCCTCTACTGGCCCGGACGCGGCGCGGCCAGGGTCGACATCCAGCCTGGGGATTTCCTGGTCGCAATCGATGGCGTACCGGTCGCGCCAGGCTCTCTCGAACCCCTGGCCTACACCCCCTTTGGCCGGGAGGTACCGGTCACGATCTGGCGGCAGGGGACCTTGCTGGAGCGGAGCATCCCGGCTGAAGCGGTTGATGGACCATTCGCCATCGAGCAGGAGTTCCGGCTCTCGGCCCTGAATACCTGGCGGTTTGGCCTGACCGTCAACCCGCTCTTTAGCCAGCAATACTGGGTTCCCGCGCTGAATGCCGGACTGGTGCCTTTGACTCAGGAGCACTGGGATGAACTCGCAGCCCGCCGCGAGGCCGGGCTCCTGCCATCGGACATCCCGTTCCCTGATCCGCAGCCCGCCTATCTGGTGGGTGATGTCGGCGAAAGTGGGCGGCTGGAACGCCTCCGCGGCGAAAGACCGTCCGCCACTGACCTGCGTCGGGGCGATGTCATCCTCGCCATGAACGGCGCACCCCTGCGACCCGTGCTGATGGATGTCGCGCCGGAAGTGCCTCGTGGTGGGTCGCTGACATTGACCGTGTTTCGGCAGGGAGCATCGGTGGACATCACGGTGACTCCTGAAGCTACCGCAGGCTCCCCGGAACCACGGGGACTGCAACTTTCGCAGCCCGGACTCCGGGAATTGGGCCTGTTGAAAAATCTGCACTGGCAGGAGCAGCAGTACTTTCCAGCAAGCGGCATCGCGGTGGCGTTTATGACCCCGGATCGACAGCAGGATCTGCGTTTGCGGGCTGGACTTCCCGGGGTCTTCGCGGTCGGCACGACAGTCCCGGATGGCCCCGCCGCCCTGGTCTGCCAGGTGGATTACCCCTGGTTGCGGCGGTGGTCCCAGGACCTGCCCCGCAATCTTTTCATGCTGACCATGCTCTTTTTTCCGCTCACCGCTGCGGCGTACCTTATGGACAGCATCCTGTATGGCCTCAATCTGATTCGCCTGCGCAATCAGAAAGCGGTCATCACCAACATCGTGCTGGCGCTGCTCTACTTTTTCGGGCTCTATCTCTATGGTCATCAGCATCTCGCCCTTACCCCCCGGAGCGCGGAGGGGCTGCTCCAGCTCATTGAGATTGCAGTCTGGATCACCCTGATTCATGGAGCGTTCATCGCGCTCTACTCCTGGTACCTCATCGCCCCCCGGGCGAAATTTGCCCGTAAGTTTCTCAATCTGCCCTACGTCTTCGACTGCTTCCGGCACATCGGCTGGCAGTCCTATGTCGCCAACTCGGCGTCGTACCTCTTTTACGACGTCGACATCTTCATCATCACGTCCATCATCGCGCACGGCACTACGACCCTGACGCTCGACAATCTGGGGAACTACACGCAGGCGACCAACATCGTGGAGCGGGTCTGGATTGTCCCCGGGGCCATCGCCACCGCATTGCTCCCGAAGCTCACAAACTTTGGAGTGGCGAAGGCGGGGGAACTGACACCCAAGGGGATCCGCCACACACTGATTCTCACCATCGCAATTCTGGTTCCCCTCTGTATCGTGATGCCGTGGCTGATCCCGGTGCTCTGGGGACCGGAGTTCCTGCCGACTTTGAGCCCGTTCTATCTGTTGGCTCCTGGCATCCTGCTCTTCTCGTTGAGCAAGGTCTACTCGGCACACTTACTCGGCATCGCCAAGCCGGTGTACGCCATGTGGTACTCGATCCTGGCAGTCATCGTGAACGTGGTGATGAACTACCTGCTCATCCCGCAGGAAGCCATCGTCATGGGCGTCGCGATTGGTGGGATCAACGGCGCGGCGATCGCCTCGACTGTCGCGTATTCTCTGCATTCGTTTCTCATGCTCTCGGCGTACTGCAAAGAAGCACAGACCACACCAGCGCAAATCTTCCGATTCACCAAAGATGACTGGTACCTCTATGTACGCGGGGCGCAGGCTGGCATCAGCATTGTCCGGAAGCTCCTGCGATGGTCCTAAGTCGGAACAGGAAGCTCAGCCGGGCTGACTGGCCGCACTACGGGCTTCCCGTCCGCTGACAGTTCTGACCCCATCACAAATTCCCGATTGGCCATTAGCCCGGTTCGGATGGGATGCTGGCTCGCGCCAATCCGGGCCAGCTTGCCAAACCGCAGGACCCCCGCCTTGATGCGGAGCGTGGCGTCGAGGGAGCGAAAGGTGGAACGGGCCGCCCGGACTCCATAATGCTTTGCCAGATACTGGAAGGCTGACCGGAAAAAGCGCTCATGCACCACGATCTGCGCGGCTTCATCGTTGCCCGATGAGCCGCCCCCTTCGTGCATCGCCACAATGTCAGGATGCACCATCACTTTCCAGTGGGTTTGATGACACCGGGTTGCCCAGTCGGTCTCCTCGAAGTACAGAAAGAAGCGTTCATCAAACGGTCCCACCTCCTCCCACGCGGACCGTCGCAAGAACCACATCGCTCCACAGGGATAGCCCACCTCGAAGGGCTGGTCCGTACCAGGAGCCAGGCCTCGACCCAGATCCCAGGCCGGGTTGGCCAAAAGACGCCGGAGTCCGGAGTAGGCGAACCAGAGTTTGAACGGGGACGGCAGAGCCCCGTAGACCAGCTCGGAGGTACCGCGTGGATTCAGGAGATTGCCCCCGACCAGTCCGACCTCCGGAGTGGCATCCAGATACGCGCAGGCGCGTTGCAATGTTTCGGGTCGCAGCTCCAAATCCGGGTTGAGTATCCCCAGGTAGTCGCCGCCGACATTCCGGGCGATGGTATTGACCCCCCCGGCATACCCCACGTTGTCGGGGCGGGCGATGAGCCGGAAAGGAGCCCCCGGCCAGCGTTCTGCCAGATAGGCTGCCGTGCCATCTGGCGAAGCGTTATCTACCACCACCAGATCCACGCCCGGCTCCGCTTCCATCGCCCGGAAGACCGATTCCAGACAGCGATCAATGTGTCGCCGGGAGTTGTACGTGATGATCCCCAGCCCAAGCCGGGTGTTGCTGTTCACCCGTGGATCACCAGACTTCCATCTTCCAGCTGCGAGTCATCAACGCTCCCACGGTGTCTGCCACGGACCGCTCCCCCTGCACGACGGCTGCGACGCCTGCCGTGATGGGGAGGTCCAGCCCCTCGCTCGACGCATACGCCGCCACATGCCGGGCCGTACCCGCCCCTTCGGCGATCCCATTGATCCGAAGCGAGGCTTCATCAAACGTCAGCCCCTGAGCCAGGGCATGTCCCAACTGGACATTGCGGGAGAGGGGCGACAGCGCCGTGCAGATGGCATCGCCCAGCCCGGCGATGCCCAGCAGCGTGTTGGGATCAGCGCCCAGCGATGCCCCAAGCTGGGTCATTTCCGCCATCCCCCGGGAGAGCAACGCCGCCTGGGTGTTCATCCCGAATCCCACGGCACTGGCGATGCCAGCCGCGATCGCGAGGATGTTCTTTACCGCCCCGCCGAGTTCGACGCCTGTGACATCCCGGGAGCCGTAGAGCCGGAACGTGGCACTCCCAAAGTACGCTCGAAAGACATCGATGGTGGCTTCCGAGTCCGACGCCACCACCGAAACACTCGGGTCCCCGCGCAGGACTTCCCGCGCCAGATTCGGTCCGGAGAGTGTCGCGTACGGATGCGCTCCCAGCACCTCCGGCAACCCCTGCGACACCCGGCGCAACTGGTCATCGAGGAATCCCTTCACCGATGAGCAGACAGGCAGGTCAGGAGAGGTCAGCCAGGGAGCCAGGGGTGTCAGGGCACCGAGGAGGTGCTCGCTGGGAATCGCGATCAGCACGGCATCCGCCGCAGCGAGTGCTCGCTCGGGGTCTGCGGTGAAGTGCACCGACTGGGGCAGCTCAATGTCGTCCAGATAGGCCAGATTGCGGTTCGTCGCCTGGTAGCGCTCCATCGCGATGGGATCACGGCCCAGGATGTGGACCGTATGCCCATTCCGTGCCGCGAGGGTGGCCAGTGTGGTTCCCCAGGCCCCCGCGCCGATGACCCCCAGCTTAGCCATGTCCGGGCTCCGGCAGCGGCTGTCCCGCCCGCTTTTGCCCGATGCGCGGCTCGGTGCCATTCAGCAGGCGTCTGATGTTCTGGGCATGTTTGAGCACGAGGAACAGTCCAATGAAGATGGCGAAAACGAGAAAGGTCCGGTTGCCAGCGGGGTCACTTTCGGGGAAGACCCGGTGTTCGGTCGTAGCTCCCACGAGAAACAGGACTGGCACCGTGATGCCGCCACAGATGCTGGCGAGCGAGACATAGCGCGTGACCAGCAGCGTCACCAGGAACACACCGACCGGAATCAGCATCCATTTCCCCGCGATGGCGACCATGACCCCGAGTCCGGTAGCGACAATCTTGCCCCCCCGAAACTGAAACCAGACCGGGAAGGCGTGGCCCATGATGGCCGAGAGTCCGACGAGGCAAATCACGGAAGACCACAACAGTCCGTTGTTGCCGAATTCATCCAGCCGAACTGTCCAGAGCGCGGATGTCACGGGCAGCAGCCCTTTGGAGAAATCGAACAGCAGCGTCACAGCGCCGGGGAACGCCCCCAGAGTCCGCCAGACATTGGTCGCGCCTATGTTGCCAGACCCATGCTCCCGGATGTCGATGTCCCCATAGGCCCACGCCACCAGATACCCAAAAGGTATCGACCCCACCAGGTAGGCGAGGATGATCAGTAGCAGCGCTTTGGTGGCGGGATCCATGAGCACAGCGGGCGGGCAGACGTCTCCTTCCGGGTCGCGCAGGGATTATGCCCCAAGCCCCAGCAAAGGCCGCTACTCTGCGGCCTTCCGCTTCCTGGCCCTGTAGCTCACCCGAATGGGGCTGCCTGGGAGTTGCAGGGTCTCATGCAGCGCTTTGTAGAGATAGCGACGCCAGGAGTCGACAAAGAGCACCGGATTGTTCACCGAAAGCACGATGTGGGGCGGCGAGACCCCCACTTGCGTGGCGTAGTAAATCTTCCCGCGCCGATTCCGCCAGACCGCCGGCGGGTTCTGATCCCAGATGGCCCCGACGATGCCGTTGAGCTCGCTGGTCCCTATCCGCTTGTTGAATGATTCATGCGACTTCCTGATGGCGATCAGGAGGTCGGTCAGACCCTCCCCCTCCAGCGCCGAGGCAAACACTACCGGCGCAAAGAAAAGGTAGTGCAGCTGGTCGTGGATATGGCTGATGAAGGCCTGCTGATGCTTCGACTTCCCCTCGGACAAATCCCACTTGTTCGCCACAATGACGCATGCCCGGTGACTGTCCCTGATCAGTGCGCCGATTTTCTGATCAAGATCGGTAATCCCCAGCGAGACATCCAGCACCAGGACCGCGACATCGGCCCGGGTCAAAGCCTGCTCCGCCCGACGCATGGAGTAGAAGTCGACATCGGTGTCGATCTTGTTCCGACGCTTCAGCCCCGCGGTATCAATCGAGCAGAACTCCCGGCCCTTCCACTCGAACCGCGCATCGATCGCATCCCGGGTCGTCCCGGCCAGGGGCGAGACGATCGCTCGTTCGCTTCCCACCAGCTGATTGAACAGGCTCGACTTCCCGGCATTCTGGCGCCCCAAAATAGCGAAGGTCAGGGCCGTCTCTTCGGCGGGGACGGAGTCCGCTGGGGCCTCAGTGGCTTCCTCCATCGTCTGGTGCAGGAACGGCTGGGTCGCTTCGAGGAGTTCGACAATCCCCCGGCCATGGATCGCGCTGATCGGCCAGGGATCGCCGAATCCCAGCTCGTAGCAGTCGTACAGCATGTCGTCATGGAGCGGATCATCGGCCTTGTTGGCGATCAGCAGGATCGGTGTCCGGTCCCGTAACGTGCGGAGGCGCTGGGCAAGCTGCTTGTCCTCGGACGTGATACCCGCCTGACGATCCACCACAAACCAGATGACATCGGCCTCCCGCAGGGCTAAATCAATCTGCCGGTTCATTTCCTCGCGGAAAGGATTTTCCCCCGCTGCTTCCCAGCCTGCCTGGTCAGTGAGGGCAAAGTAAACCCCTTCCCAGTCAGCGGTCCGCTTCAGACGGTCCCGGGTGACCCCCCGGGCTTCATGGACAATCGCTTCCCGACCCCCAATCACCCGGTTGAAAAGGGTGCTTTTCCCAACATTGGTCCGGCCCAGGATCACCACCTGGGGCAGGTCTTCGGGGGCTGGACGCTCCCCGGACGGATTCGGACGAGTCGGGGGAGCCAGCTTTGGGGCGGAACGTGCGCGTGCCATACCCCCATTGTGCGCCACGAAGCAACGAAGGGGTAGTTTCTCCAGATGCTGTTTCAGTACCAGACTTTCCTGCTGGATAATGCCCTCAGGGTCAACCAGGACCGCGGCGAAGCGCTCTTAGAGGCTGAACGCGCCCTGGCAGCCGGGCGTATTTACGCGTCAACACGAGGAGCCACCCATGAGTCTGCGGACCGTCCAGACAGGTCACACCCGCCACCCGCTCTATCCCCTGTTCCTGGGCATTTTCGGAATTCTCTGTGTGATCGCAGGCGTCATCTTCGCCGCGGAGTTCCGTCCACCCAATCCAGCTTATGCCGATGAGCCCGAAGCGCTGACCCTGCAGACTGCGGTCAACGTGCCCGGCAACTTCACCAACAACCCCTTCCGGGAAGTCGTGCGGCAGGTGAAGCCCGCGGTCGTCAACATCGAAACGGACCGCAAAGTCGCTGCTGGCTCGCGCAATCAGAACCCCTTCGGCGACCTGCCGTTCCAGTTCGGACCGCCGCAGCGGCCGGAGGCGAAACCTTTTGGCGATGAGCCCGAAACTGTCCCGACCGGAGGTTCCGGCTTCATCGTGGACCCCAGGGGCTACATCATCACGAACAACCACGTCATCGAGGAAGCCGTTCGGATTCGGGTCACGCTGGATGATGGACGGGTCCTGGATGCCGATATCGTCGGACGGGACCCCAACACTGATGTGGCGGTCCTGAAGCTAAAAAATCCCAAAGGGACCCTGCCGTTCCTGAAGCTGGGTGACAGCGATGTCGCCGAAATCGGCGACTGGGTCATCGCAGTTGGCAGCCCCCTGGGGCTTTCGCAGTCAGTCACCGTCGGTGTGGTAAGCGCCAAGAACCGTAATTCGGTCAACATCCCTGGTGCGGGAGCCAAGTACAGCGATTTCATCCAGACCGATGCCGCGATTAACTTCGGCAACTCCGGCGGCCCGCTGCTGACCATCGATGGCACCGTACTCGGCATGAACACCGCCATCGCTGGCGGACAGGGTGTCAGCGGGATTGGATTCGCGGTCCCGGCGAACAAGATCAAGTTCGTCTACGACAACCTCATTCGCGAGGGAGTCGTTCGACGGGGCTACATCGGCCTGCTCGTCCAGCCAGTTTCGCTGAATGAAGCGAAAGCCAATGGCCTGGAAATCGCCAAGGGCGCAACCGTCGCCCGGGTCGAGCCCAAAGCCCCCGCTGAGCGAGCCGGCCTGGAATTCGGCGACCTCATCACCCACGTCGATGGCATCGAAGTCCAGAACAACCAGCATCTGGTGAATCTCATCGCGGAAAAAGGCGTCGGAGTCACCATCAAGCTCAAAGTACTGCGCGATGGCAAGCCACTGGAAAAGACCCTCCGCACCGAACAGCGTCCCGATGAGCTGGATCAGGCGCAGCCCGCGTCTACCCCAGGCGCAGCCCCCGATGATGAGGCTCCCCCGCGGGAAGCCACCCTCATCCTCCAGGACCTCGGGCTCCAGCTGAGCGAGATCGATCCCGCCCTGAGTCGGCGACTCGATCTGCCCGCTGGTACGACCGGCGTCTATGTCGAGGCCGTGAAGCGAACCTCGCCTGCTCATGACGAAGGATTTGCGGAAGGCGACATCATCACCCACATCGACCGAACCGCTATCACTGGGCTCGCCGGTTTCGAGGACACCCTCAGGCAGGCGGGATCGGGGACTGGCTTTGCCCGACTTACCGTCAAGCGCCTGCTGCGGGGCGAGTGGGTAAGCTTCCCCTTCCGGCTCCCAGTCGAGCAGTAGCTCCCTGGAGGTTGGTCAGACACCAGCGCGCCCTTTGCTGAGCAGGGGGCGCGCTTGTTTTGTTCATCTGGAGCGTGCGGCCAACAGGCTCAAAACGTAAGCGCAGACCGCTGGGGCCGAAAACAGGCGATGAGGGCATCCAGCTCCTGTGAGGTCAGGGCCAAATCATCGTTCGCGCTGGTCGCGGGAAGTGCATTCAGGGCATCTGCCAGATCAGTCTCCATCACTGTCGCGAACAACGATTCTGGATCCCAGCCTGTGGCTCCTGGGAGCGTCATCGCAGGAACATCAGCCAGGATCGCTGGCGGAGAGCAGGCTGATAGTCGATCAAGCAGCTGCGATTCCAGCAAAATCGAGGTTTCCTCAGAATCCGGTGGAAGCACGGGGATTTGGGCGTAGCGATCCCATGCCATACTCCCCGCGCCAGTGGCGAGGACCAGTCCGGACAACATCAGCAGGCCGAGGGCTCCGCGCATCGTAGCGGAAGCATACAATGCCTTGGACTGTGATTCACCAGGGCGGGGAAGGCTCACACTACTAAGCTCAGCAGTCGGAGTGCCAGAGTTGCACGGGGGACCCGGCGGGCATCCAAATCATCCGAACGGGGTGGCGGGCGCATGAGGAATCGAACCTCAATCTACGGCTCCGGAGACCGTCGCACTATCCGTTGTGCTATGCACCCGCGGCTGCCCCATCTCCGTCAGGATCACTGGCAGCGACGCCAGCGACCGACGGACTGGATGATGGGTTGTACCGCCCCTGTGCGCCGATTGCAAGAGGCAACATGAGTTCTTCAGTCCCCGACATCCTGCAGCGCTTCCTCAGCCGTCCGGAAACCCTCGGGACCCGGCAGGAGGAAATTCCGCCTCAGGAACGCTGGCCCCTCCTGCTGGCAGCGGTCTCCGGCGGAGCCGACTCCATCGCGCTCTTCGACGCTCTGGACAGCCTCCGGGAGCCCCTGCAATTCCGTCTGGAGATCATCCATGTCCATCATGGACTCCGGGGAGAAGCCGCAGACCAGGATGCTGCCTTTGTCCGGCGACTGGCGGAGCAGCGACAGGTGCCGTTTCACCTGGAAAGAGGTGATACCCGAGCGCTGATGACCCAGGAAAACCTGAGCATGGAAGAGGCGGCGCGGGCAATCCGGTACCGCGCCTTTTGCCAGATCGCGACACAGCGCCATGCCACAGCAGTCGTAGTCGCCCATCACCTGGATGACGATGTCGAGACCCTGCTAATGCGGCTGATGACCGGTGCCAGTCTCCAGGGGCTGGCCGGCATGGATGAGATCACCTGGCGGCAGTCCACGGCGATTTGGCGGCCCTTCTTGCGGACCCCGCAGGCCGTGCTGTACCGGCACTTGCAGGCCCGCCAGCTCCCCTGGCGCTTTGATGCCTCTAACCTCGAGACGGGGCATCTGAGAAATCGCATCCGGCAGGAACTCCTGCCACGACTCCAGACCGACTTCAATCCGCAAGTGGTCCGGACACTCGGCAAGCTCCTGCAGGAACTCAAGCAACTCCGGACTATGGAACTCCCCGGTCAGGAGCCAGGCAATGCGCTCACAGTCAGTGAAGTGGGGAAGCAACTCCCCATCGGTGATGAAGGGCTACATATCGGAGCGCAGCTGGTGCCGGTTGAAGAATGGCAGTTTCCCGTGGCGGCGGTGCAGGGCCTGGAGCAGCGCGAACGCTGGGCCCTCTGGCGGGCGGTGCTCCGGGGGCTGGGTATCCCGCCAAAAGAACTACAGCGATCCCTTTTTGACGACCTGGACACGCTCATCAGTCGTACCTACGGCACTCTCGCCATTGACCTGCCCGGAGGTCTGGAAGCGCGACGCACCTACGGCACGCTGATCTTCGGGACCCGGCAAGTGCCCGATGAGCCCCCCATGCCAGTTTCTCTCTCGCTTGCACCCTGGTCATGGACCGATCGCTATGCCGGGTGGGTGCTCATGGCGGAGTTACTCGACGGGGAAGTCCCGGTGGTCGCTTCACCTCTACAGCTGGGGAAACGTTGGTGGGAGCGCGCCCTCTTTCAGGCCCAGGTCAGCATTCCCGAGATCACGTCTGAGCTGCAGATTCGTTCGCGACAGCCCGGCGATACCCTGGCGCTGCCCCAGGGGGGACATACCAGCCTCAAGGAATGCTTCATCGATCAGAAGCTGCCGCAACTCTTTCGGGAACGCTGGCCGGTCATTGCCCTCCCGGAAGGGGATATCCTGTGGGTCCCTGGCTGGCCTCCAGCAGCCGTAACTACCGGCTCCAGATCACGCAAATGGCAGTTCACGGCGGTCAAAACTGCCCATTGGGGGTAGGTTCCTACAGGAAACAGGTCGAACCTCGTCGCTTTTATGGACTCTAATCTCATACCTGCCGGCGCGTGACCCTGAATTTTCACGGTCTGGCCGCATCCGTGCAGTATATTGAGACCGCGAACGCCTGCGCCCAGGGTGGGACGAAGCGTGAGCGCTGAGCCCATCTGCGGGCTCCTCCGGGAAGGGCTGGCATGACCAA